>NZ_CP009503.1:3500823-3819080 GCF_000969965.1 Methanosarcina sp. WWM596 | reverse complement strand
TAGTTTTCGTAATCAATCAAAACAAAAAACCACTAATGCCCTGTAAACCTTCAAAAGCCAGAAATTTACTGCAAGCAGGCAAGGCAAAAGTGGTCCGAAATACGCCATTCACAATTAAGTTATTTTTCGGAAGCAGTGGGTATACTCAACCTGTGACTGCAGGGATGGATACCGGCTCTAAGGTAGTGAGCTGTGCAGCCATTGCTAACGGAAAAGTGTTGTATCAGTCCGAAATTTACCTGAGAGAAAACGTTTCAAAAAAGATGCAACAACGGAAGATGTACAGGAGAACCAGAAGATGTAAAAAAACAAGATATAGATCTGCAAGATTTGATAACCGGGGAAATTCAAAGAAAGAAGGAAGATTAGCTCCTTCTATCCGAAGCAAACTTGAAGCTCATTTCTGGGAAAAGAGGTTTGTGGAATCCCTGCTTCCTGTAACGGCATGAAAGGTAGAACTTGCTTCCTTTGATATTCACAAAATAATAGATCCAGAGGTTTCCGGAAAAGGATACCAGGAAGGGGACCTTAAAGGGTTCTACAATGTCAAAGCTTACGTTCTGGACAGGGATAGCTACACCTGCCAGCACTGCAGGGAAAATCAAAGGATTCCTGGCTGCATTGCCATCATATCGTTTTCAGATCAAACCAGGGAACAGGTACCGGAAAACCTGATAACGCTCTGTGGAACCTGTCACAAAACCTGCTCAATGGATAATTCAAACTCTCAGGAAACAAGTCAAAAACAAAACATGCAACTGAAATCGGGATTCTAAAATCCCAAATCCGGAAATCCGGCTGGAATTTTGCAGAGACTTTCGGATACGAAACCAAGTACAGGAGAGAGCAGGTCTTGAAGTTATTAAAAACACATTACTTTGACACAAATGGGGTCAAACAGTATATTTTCGCTAATTTTGACAAGATCAATAGCTTGATTGTAACAAGAATGAGTGAGATTTCGTAGTATTTATAATAATGTTTTTTTGTATTGATGTTATTTATCAAACTCATTTTGGCTTAAAATCAAGGAGATAATTCTCTGAGATAAGTGGATACTATCAAAATTGTAGATACAATTTAAAATTTTATACAGATTTCGATGTTAGTTATGAATTTTCATTTTTTCAAATTAGATTGTATCTCAGCAAGGCGTTTCTTGTAACTTTGCACTGCATAAGTTGTAAAAATATGCCAAAGTTTGGTATTATTTCTGCGCCGTAGAGTCTAAGAAATACACCCCTTAACCCGGAGATCGGTTTTGAATCCCTGCATTATAAAACGCCTCCACCAGCTTGCCTGGCAGCCCTGAAAAAAAAGCACTTTTTAAGTAGAATACTTTTTTGTTCTCGTTCTTCCCGTTTTTTATTGCTCTAACATCCCGTCCTTTAACCTGATCACCCTGTCAGTATATTCCGCGTGCCAGTCTTCATGCGTAACCATTACGATTGTCTGCCCCAATTCGGTGTTAAATTTCTTGAAAAGGTCTAGAACTTCCTTGGAGTTTTTAGAATCCAGGTTGGCGCAGGGTTCGTCGGCGAAGAGGATGACAGGGTTGTGGGCAAGCGCCCTGGCGATGGAGACTCGTTGCTGCTGGCCGCCGCTCATTTTGGAGGGAAGCTGGGAAAGGCGGTCGCCAAGGCCTACGGCCTCCAGGATTTTGGCAGATGCTGATTCGTATTCTGCTTTGCTTTTGCCCTGCATCATAAGGGAGATGAAAACGTTTTCAGAGGCGGTGAGTTCGGGCAGAAGGGCATAGTCCTGAAAAACGTAGCCCAGGTTGTGGAGACGAAATCTGCCTTTTTCCCTGTCGAACATCAGAGAGGTATCGGCACCGTTGATGATGACTTTCCCGGAGTTGGGGGTATCGAGGAGACCGAGCTGATTTAAGAGGGTGGTCTTTCCGGAACCGCTTGGACCCATAATAGCAACAAATTCTCCGCGCTGGATTTTTAAGGAAATACCGCGGAGCACCCGTACTTCCACTTCACCCATCAGGAAGGTTCGGACAATATCAATGCCTTCGATGATAATGTCTACGTTTTTTTCATTGGGTGTTTTCACTGCAATTTCAATTCCAGCTTCTTTTTTTCGATCGGGCATGTTTTCAGTTCCAGTCTCAATGTTTTCCTTTCCAGGCTCATCTTCTATTTCTTTTTCCATTTCTTTTTCCATTTCTTTTTCCATTTCTTTTTCCATTTTATCCATGCCTTAACCTCTCTTAACCTCTTTCTCATTTGCCCCAGATCAATTCCAGGAGGTCTTTTTGCGTCAGTGTGTAGGCAGGGATAACGGAGCCAATGATTGAGGCAAGGAAGAGGAGGACTGCACGGTTTATGGCTTCGGCATCGTCCAACTTCAGGCTCATGCTGCCGAGAGGTATGTCCACCGGGTGTGCTGCGGTGTAGGGGGCGAGCCCAAAACGCATGAAAATGAATCCGAGGATGACGCCAATTCCCGCGTAGAACATGGCTTGGAGCACAAAGGAAGCTATGATTACGTTCTGCTCTATCCCTATGGCTTTCTGGACTCCAATTTGCCTCTTTTTGTTAACGATGTTTACATAGATAACTACAAAGATGATCACGAAAGCTATCAGGAGACCGATCACGTTCATTATGTCCCGAATCATCCCAAGGGTGCTTTCGATCAGGCGGAGAATCCCTGCGAATTCGCGCCAGGTGCGAATGTTTTCCCTGATACCCAGAGAGAGGAGAGCCGTCCGGGTCTCATACTCATCCGTGCCTTCTGTTGTCTTAACAGCTATTTCCTGGGCAAAGTCTCTATTCTGTACGCCGAGCATTTCTTCCAGGTCCGCCCTGCTGATGTAGGCCCCGGCATCGACCATGAAGTAGCGGGTTGTGTAGATCCCCTTAACTCTGAACTCCCGGGTTTTGCCGTTGATTGTGATTTCCACCGTATCTCCCACTTCTACGCCACCCAAAGACCTTGATTCCATCAGGGCTCCAAAGCCGCCCGAAACTTCCCTGCCCAGGATTACCTCCCCACGGTCGGGCCCGCTCAGGAATTCCCCGCTTATGACGGCATCTTCGAGGTCTGTTACAAAGTTTTCATTCTCAGGATCAATCCCGTAAACCGTGACTCCCATTTCCTTTTCCTTGTAGTGGAAGTTCCCCGAGGTCTTCAGGCGAGCTGAAGTCCCGACCACCTGGGGAAGGCTTTCGATCTTCTTCTGGAGAGCTGATGCGTCCTCTATATAGCGTTCCTCTTCCCTGGGTTCGACCACGACGTTTCCGGTCTGAAAGTCCACCATAAGCTCGTTAAACTTGAGCGTGACCCCGGCTAACATGCTCGAAAAGAGCACAAGCTGCACGAAGATAAGGGTCAGCACAATGACCGTAAAGATTGTGATCCCCTTATTGCCTCTTGTTATGGTTCGGCCGGCAAGGAAGAAGGAAACTTTCGCTTTTTCAAGCATAATCAGGTGTCCTGCTTGGTTTATTCTGCTTCTAACTTTATTTTTAATGTGTTCTTTAGAGCTTTCCTTTCTTTTTCATGTAGAAGACTGTGGCTGCAAGAATCAGGACTGCTCCCAGTATAATGGGGATAATGCTCCCCTTCTGTCGGTCCACATTGAAGGTCAGGTCCTCGCTAAGCTGGTGCTCCCCGAAATCATCCTCGTATTCTACAAGCAGAGTTACTTCCTGGTATCCTGCTTTATCCGGAATGAAGATAAAGACTGCCGGGGCATCATCGTCTTTTTTCAGGCGTCCCAGGAAGGCTTCCGTGCTTCCCGAGCCTTCAAGCCCTTCAAGGTTGGCTTTCACGAAACGGGCTTCTCCTTCCCCTACATTTTCAAGCCGCAGGATCATGGAGACCTGCTGCCCTTTAACAGGCATCTGGGGATCGAATTTCAGGCTTGCAATGTTAATATTCGCCTGGTTCAGCACATTGACCCCTATTTCCTGGGCCTTGTTGATCTGGAAATCCTCGGCTTCGTTTGAAGCTGTGATCCTTAGGGGGATCTTGTAGGGCTGCACCTCTGCGTTACTGCCTAAAAGGAGTTTAAACGACAGGTTCTTAGAGCTTCCGGCTTTAAGGCCCTCAAAGAAACGGACATTGTCTTCGAGGGGGATAAGGGGAGAAGAACTGTTTAAGTCCAAGATAACCCTGACATTTTTTGCATTTCCGTTCCCTGCATTCTTAACCGTAGTCCGGAGGTAAAAGGCCTGTCCCGGGACCAGGGCATCAACCGAAGAGTTCTCTTTGTTTGTCGGAGTGATTACAGTCCCCGTGAGCACAATGTCAGGGTTTCCTTCCACTCTTATCGGAATCCTTTTCGAAAAGCTCACCCCGTCCCCGTCTACTATGGTAAACTCAAGCTGGCGGACTCCCGAAGTCGCCCTTTCGTCCACCCTGAAGTGGAAGTTAAGCTCTACTTTTGCGCGCTGCCTTATCTGTTCAATTTGAAAGACGCGCTCGGTGTTCGTCCCGGAACCGTAGACCTCTGAGGTGCTGTAAGTGAAAATAAAGGGATCTAGTTCCTCAATTCCTATTATCACATTTTCAGCAGGGTCGTTTCCGGTATTTTCTATGTTGATTTTTATGAGCAGATCTTCTCCGGGCCTGGCAGGGTTGGGGGTTATTTCCGAAACATACACCTCAAGATGGGTGTTTCCGGAGACCACAACCGCAGAAGCTGTAGGAGTCAGGAGGGTGGTTATCATCAGTATAGCTGCAAGAAAACAGAAGGCAGCTGTAGGAGATGTATCTGTTTTTATACATTTCTTCTTCACAGCCCGGATTTTTAGTTCTTGATGGGTGGACTTCATGGGCAACAATCCTTTTCTGGATATGAATTTTATAGGTAACAATCTATTGGAGTTGCTTATAACCGTTACACTTTATTTGCAACCTTTATCAGGTTGTATTTTTCATTCCTCAGATATCATTCTTTATTCCTCAGGTTTTATTTTTTATTTCTTAGGTTTTATTTCTCATTCCCCAGGTTTTGTTTTTCATATCTCAGATTTTATTCTTCATTCCTCATCCGGATTTTTATTCAAGCCAGGTTTCGGGTTTCCGGTTTAAATGGCTTGATTTTAGTCTTCGACCCCCCAATTCTCAAAATATTTTCTGGTCTCAGCTACAACAACCTTTCTCAACGCAAGGAGGGCTATCAGGTTCGGGATAGCCATCAGCCCGTTTACTATATCTGCCAGAATCCAGATAACGTCAAGGGTCAGGAAGGCTCCGGAGGCAACAATGAAAATGTAAAGGACCTTATATGGAAGAATTCCCCTGACCCCGAAGAGGAATTCCGTGCAGCGTTCCCCGTAATAGTTCCAGCCTATGATGGTTGTAAAGGCAAAGAAGATCAGGCCCACGGTCACGATGTAGCTCCCGAGGTCTGAGAGCACGGTGGAAAAAGCGTAGCTGGTCATGTAGGCTCCGGCAAGGTCCCCTGTCCAGGAATCCGTCATGATCAGCACAGTTCCGGTCATGAAGCAAACTACGATTGTATCGAAAAAGGTCCCTGTCATGGAGATCAAGCCCTGTTTTGCCGGCTCTTTGACCCTTGCGGCTGCGGCTGCTATGGGTGTACTTCCGAGTCCCGCTTCGTTTGAAAAGATCCCCCGGGCAATTCCCATCCGGATTGCAAGCATCATCCCGGCTCCAAGAAAGCCACCTTTTGCTGCGGTATCGGTAAATGCAGAACTGAGAATCAGAGAAAATGTTGCGGGAATTTTGTCAAGGTTCAGCCCGATAATCACAAGGCAACCCAGCACATAAGCCACTGCCATAAAAGGCACCATGAACTGGGCGACAGCCGCAATCCTCCTGATCCCGCCAAGTGTCACAAAAGCCACAAGCAGGCTCAGCACGGCTGCAGTCAGGATTTCAGGGATATTAAAAGCAATCCGAACCGAGTCCACAATTGCGTTTACCTGGGGAAAAGTCCCTATCCCGAAAAGTGCCACATTTACCCCGAAGATAGCAAAAAGAGGGGCAAGAATTTTACTATACTTTTTATGGCTCAGTCCGTTTTTAATGTAGTACATGGGACCCCCGGACATCTGCCCGTTTGCGTCAACTGTCCTGTATTTGACTGCCAGCAGGGCTTCGGAATACATGGTAGCCATCCCGAAAAAAGCGGCAAGGAACATCCAGAAAAGAGCTCCGGGCCCCCCTATCTTGATTGCAGTTGCCACCCCCACGATGTTTCCGGTCCCGATCGTTGCCGAAAGCGCCGTACTGAGCGCAGCAAAGCTTGAGACGTCCCCCAGAACTCCGGCTTCATATTTTCTTGAATTCAGGACATATTTGAGAGCTAGAGGCAGCCTGAAGATCTGGATCAGCCCCAGGCACCATGTCAGGAAAAAACCTGTCCCCACAAGCAAAATTAAAAGTGGAGGCCCCCAGACAAAGCTATCTATCTTTGAAAAAACATCAAGTACATTCATACCCAGCAAGTTCATCAAGACCAGCTCCGGTTAAAAGATTAATAAACGATTACCCCACTAATTATTTGTTTAAGGTTGGTATAACGTTGATGTCATTGTCTTCCTTATGCGGAATATTATTCTGGAATTTTAATCAAAATTATATATAGTCTATTATATTTAATTATGTTTAAGAGGCCATTTTCAAGAAGGCTTTTATAATTGCTCAAGATAGCATATACAACAATAACATATTGATTAAGAAGCATATGTACCATAATCTCAAGAAAATCTGCTCATTTTGGGGGATGTATAAAGACCACGGGCAGTAATGACCAGGGTTATTTGCAACAGAGGACAGATATTCTTTATGGAGGACATGGAATCTGGTTCCGGGCTTACGGTGTATTCCAAAATGAAATTTTCTGGGTTTATTTCCTTAATAGTTTTCATAATATGTATATTCCACTAACCAACACAAAATTCTCAAAAACAGCAAATTGTAATCAAAAATAAAAATCGGTGATAAACATGGTTGAGTATATGAATCTAAAGATCGGGGAAGCTGCAGGAGTGCTATACCACAGGCTGGAAGAAGGGGAATGTAGCCTGAACCAGATAAAAACTCATCTGGGCGCGAATGGCTTTGATTCCCAGATTGCTTTGATGGCTATTGGCTGGCTTTCCAGGGAAGACAAGATTAGAGTCAACAGGGAATCTAAGCGGTGGTCTGTCCAGTTGAATAAATAACCTTCGGCTAAAATAACCACCGCTACTCCCTGATTAATTGGTTGATATCATTCGGAAATGCTCGTAAATTGCATCTCGAGTTCTTTCTTTTCACACTCAGCTCTCCACTTGAACCCACCTACTTGAGTTGATAAAAAAGAATTCAATAGTCTTACTGGAAGCTCCAATACTAAAAATATCAACCATGGAGCAGGAGACAACCAGATTATCCCATAAAGTGATGATATACTTCTGACAATGATGTTTCTTAGTTAATCGTATACTTCTACATATTGAATTCGGAGCCCGAAATGAAGCAAAATAAACTCACTTTAAGTATCCTTGAAGGAAGGTTTGGAGTCTGCAAACTGGAAACAGGCTCTGAAATTCCTGCATGGGTGTGTGGGAGCAGTTTCTATTCGATTACGCGAACTCTTGAAGAACTTTCCGTCGTCTGCCAGGAAAGCAGTATTCCTTCAAATATTCCTGCAGGTACCCAGGTTGAAAGGGGCTGGAATTGCCTGAAAGTTGAAGGACCTCTGGATTTCGAGCTGACAGGAATCCTTGCAGAAATCAGCAGGACTCTGGCTGATAAAGGCATCAGCATATTTGCCGTTTCAACGTATGATACTGATTATATCCTAGTAAGGGAAAAAGACCTGGAATATGCAGTAAGAGCCCTTTTAAAGGAAGGCTACGAAATTCAAAAACCTTGAATTCGACGAAGAAAACTATCTTTTCGAATATTATTTCCTAGTGATCCTTACTAATAGGTCGATATTATTCCGGTAGTTCCGAAAATAGAGTATTTCAGTTTTTATTTCAGTTGCTTTTACTTGTTGGTTTATTCAGACTGGCAACATTAAGACTGGCAACATTAAGACTGGCAACATTAAGGGCAACATTAAGACTGGCAACATTAAGGGCAACATTAAGACTGGCAACATTAAGGGCAACATTAAGACTGGTAACTCATCCAAGGCGGAAGATAAAAACCATGAATCCGGAGTAGAGAAGGAAAAGAATAAAACCTTCAAACCTTTTAATTCTCCAGCCTGTTCTGATAAAGAGGAGAAGCAGGAGACTGATGAACAGCATGAAAGGTGTTATATAATAGACACTGATTTCGGTTACTGTGAGGGGGTAGACAAGCCCCGAACAGCCCAGAATCAAAAGAGTATTCGTGATATTTGACCCTATAACATTTCCAAGAGCTATGCTGGCATAGCCGCTGCGAGCTGCAGAAACCGTTACCATCAGTTCAGGAAGAGAAGTCCCGATTGAAACAAGGCTTACACCGATAAGAGTATCCGGAACTTCCAGAATCTGGGCAAAAAACATTGACTGCCCTATGAAATACTTTGCTCCGATTATTATAGCAAATCCGCTTGTGACCAGTTTGAGAAACTCTATTAAAAGGCTGCCTTCAGAAAGATTCTCAGTTTCATTTATTATTTCAGTTTTATTTTCGGCTTGAATCTCAGTGCAAGTTTTATCTTCTGCCCGAATCTCAGTTTCATTTTTGGCTTGAATCTCAGTGCAAGTTTTATCTTCTGCCCGAATCATTTCTTCTGTTTTAGTTTCTCTTTCTGTTTCTTCATAGCTCTCTTTTACGGCTTTCTTAATAATTTTTTCTTCCATTCGTCCTCTGATACCTGTTTCAATCCTTGCTTTTAAATCGAAAATATACTCAAACTTAAAAAAATAGTTCATAAATTCTTTGAAGTATATATCTTCTTCGTGTTTTTTTACCTTGTCAAGCAGGAACAGAAGATAGACAATGTATAGCAAAAGAAAAATTAAGGCCTCGATCCTTGAAATCCTGAAGTTCAGAACAAATAGCAAAAAAAGAAAGATGGAAAATAACATTATATAGCCGTCTCTTCTAAGCATTAGCTCTTCAGTACTCACATTGGACAGAAGGGCAGCGGTACTCACGACCAGTCCTATATTTGCAATGTTTGACCCGAGTACATTGCCTATAACTATTCCACTTGCGTGTTCGAATGATGCTGTCAGAGAAGAGGCAAGCTCGGGCACAGATGTTCCTATCGATACCAGAGTTAGCCCGATTATAAACTCAGAGACCCCAAACCTCTTAGCAATCCAGGACGAAGACATTACAAAAAGGTCTGCTCCCTTTACAAGCAGCAGTAGCCCCCCAACAAAAATAAGGGCGTTAATTAAGTACACATTAAACTGTGAACTCGAATTTTATTTAAACATATCCTTTAAGCTGCCGTATCTGAAAAAATGACAATAAATGATAACCTGTAAGAAAAGGACAATATCTCATCAGGTGACGCTTTTCTGAAATTAGACACACATGCAGGAAGAGGTCAATTTTAAAAATAATTAATAATTAAATCAGGCAAGTTTTAACTCCATTGTATAGCATGTCTCTTCCTTCCCACATACATTATCTATTTTTTGTATGATTTGAAAATCCATATTTTCATATAGTTTTATTGCAGGAGTATTGTTTACATTTACAAACAGGAGAACAGAGGATATTCCATTCAACCTCATTTCCTTTATACTTTCTTCCAGAAGCTTCCTACCATATCCCATTTTCTTGAATTTGTTGTCAATTGCAATTGAGTAAATTACGGATTTCTTTTTTAGCCCTCTGAACGAAAGTTCTGGTTTCAGGTAGTATATGCAGTAGCCTGCAATTTTGTCCTGGCTTTTAATTACGTAAAATATTTTACCCAGTTTCTTTGAATATCTTATAAGATTTTCCTGGTTCTCACTATCAAATCCCTCTGCCTGAATTCTAAGAATCTCCGGGAGCATGGTTTCATCTACGGGCACAATATTTTCCTTTTCGGTTTGTTTCCATTTTTTTAGAAGATAAACTCCGATGGAATCCCGCAGCAGTTTCATAAAACTCTCAAGATATGAAACTAATCTCATGTAAATTTGTATGGGATCGATAATTTGTGTGGGATCGATAGAATCACCTTTAAGCGCAAAACCATTAGTAATTCTCAATGATTTTTGTCGTTGCTGTTATTGAAAGAAACTCTTTCTTTTGCCGCTACAGATATCAGGTTATAATCAAAGGCATACTTGACTGTAATCAAAGGCATACTTGACTGTAATCAAAGGCATATTTGACTGTAATCAAAGGCATACTTGACTGTAATCAAAGGCATATTTGACTGTAATCAAAGGCATACTTGACTGTAAACCGGATTTTTATTTAGATGTGCCCTTCAGTTATGAATTTCCATAAAAGTGGCTATAAGGAGGGTATGCCACACAATATTCTGAAAGTTAGTATTATATAAAAATGCTTTTGTATAATACATTTTCACTGAGAATACCCTTATTAGGTATTGGCTATAAGAAAAGCACTTTTTAGTGGAAATTCATAGAGATTAAATCAAAAAAGTTTCAGTTCCATTTTGTAGCATATCTCTTTTTGTCCACATACGTTTTCTACTTCTTTGACTATCAAGAAGCCTGTTTTCTCGTATAATTTTATGGCAGGAACATTTTTTATGTTTACGTACAGGAGGACAGATAATACTCGATTCAGCTTCATCTCCCTGATGCTTTCTTCCAGGAGCTTTCTGCCAAATCCCTTGTTTCTGAATTCACTGTCAATTGCAATCGAATAAATTACAGATTTTTTCTCAAACCCCCGGAATGAAAAAGCCGGTTTCAGGTGATATATGCAGTAGCCCATTACCTGATCATGACTTTTAATTACATAAAAAACGTTTCTGAATTTCTTTGAATATTTTATTATTTCTCCCTGCCTTTTATGTTCAAATCCTTCTGCCTGAATTCTAAGGATTTCCGAAAGCATGATATCTTCAACAGTTCCAACATTTTCTTTATCTATCCGCTCCCATTTCTTTAAAAGAAAAATTCCTGCGGTATCCCATAGTTTTTTTTTAAGCACTTTTAAAAATAGATCTGGTCTTACCTGGATTTTTGCAAGATCCATATATACCCCTAGAACTCTGGCTTTAATAAGCTTTTTGGGAATCAACCAGGTTGCCTGAAACTTCGCCGGTCATTCTAAAAATTTGAATTTAAGAAAAATTATTCCAGAAACAGCACCAGTTGCCATTTAGAAAAAGTTATGGAGAAGACCCAATCCGTAAAAAAGAAGTAAAGTCACTTTCATTTTCGTCTTAGAAACTGCAAAGTATTGGAACTGAATGAACTAAAACAACTATTGTTATAAAATATCCAGATGAATTGGATATATATTAGTTATATTTTAATTCCGGGCCTATATAAGATTAAAAAAACCCTATCATAAAAACAGTCAATAGATAAGTTTTAAGTCATCTGTGCAATAAGATAAGTTGATTTCAGTTTTCCTTGTTCATTTTGTTCTCTCTTCAGGCACGGTTGTTAATCTGGAGTGCTTAACTCCCTTTAAACTAAGGATTTTTTCAGCCAGGTCCACTATTTTTTCTCCGTCCCCTTCGAGGATTATCACTTCAAAGCAAAGATTTTCTTCCATATTGAAATGGACTGAAGAGTTTATCAGATCCATATGGTCATGTTGAATTTCTGCCAGGGTACTTGTTACACCTTTTTTTGAGCAGTCGTATACAATAGAGATGGTTGCAGTCCTTGTACCTTTAATCTGCTGCATCCATTCATAGTGCTGGTTATATGTTCTGATGGCATCCCTTATGCCTTCAGAACGTGAAGAGTATCCTCTCTTCATAAGGGCTTTATCAAACTTATCCAGAAGCTCCCCAGGAAGGGAAATCCCTATCCTCATAAGTTTTTTTTCCATACACCTCTCCTGAAAATGGAATTTTTTCTATCAGATTTTCCTGGCTTCAGGCGTTTTACTTATGAAAAATCAAACAGGTTGACCAAATAGATTAAATCCACTATATCTCCAAATCCCCATTAAATATTAGATCCAAGGTTATATTTAACACTTTATTGTATTCGGAATCATAAACAGTAACAAGATAAATATAATTGTAATCTGGAATTATGTTTGATTCAGAAGATATTTATGGCTGGAGTAGCTGAAATAGCTAAGGAACCTTATCTCAAAAAGTCGAACGGATTCTCTGGACATAACTCTCATGAATAGACCGGTTAAGACAAAGGTATTCTTGCCGGAACCTCTGTCCCTGCCTGACAAAGCTGCGAAAAAAGTCATTTTTGCCTCAGAAGGCAGCTTCTATGACGAAAATGAAAGTGACTTCACCTCCTTATTACAGGTCGAATCTTTTCCATAACATACTCTAAACGGCAGCAGGTGCTGTTTCCTGAACAATTTTTCTTAAATTCAAATTTTTACAATGACCGGCGAGGTTTCAGGCAACCCTGTTGAGTCCCAAAAAGCTTATTAAAGCCAGAGTTCTATAGCGTGAAACGCGTTTACTCTGAAAGTTCAGGAATTTAACTGATAAAGGATAATTTCCTTGCTTATCAAATTTAATTAATTTAATAGAAGAGTTGAGTATTATGGCAATTCAGAAAGGCGATTTCATAAAGTTAAACTACACAGGTAGATTTGAAGACGGCAGGATTTTCGACACAACAGACGAAGAGCTTGCAAAAAAAGAAGAGATCTTTAATCCCCAGGGCCTTTACGGCGGAGACGTCGTTATTGTCGGGGCAGGGCACACAATTCAGGGGCTTGATGAAGACTTTGATGGAAAGGAAGCTGGTTACTCCGGCACAGTTTCAATCCCTCCGGAAAAGGCATTCGGTCCTAGAAACCCCACGCTTGTAGAAACTGTTTCCATAACAAAGTTCCAGGACAGAAATGTTCACCCTGGGCAGCCTGTTGAACTGGACGGCAGAAGAGGAGTTGTCAGCAGGGTCATCGGCCGTAGGGTCACTGTAGACTTTAACAGCCCCTTTGCAGGCAAGACCGTTAACTACGAGTACAATATTGAAAAGGTCCTTGAAGATAATGTTGAAAAGATCCAGGGTCTTCTTGCTCTCTATACTGGCATTCGTGACACAGAAGTTGAAATTGATGACTGTGTTGCAAAGATCAATGTGCCCACAGGTCTTACCTTCAACCAGCGCTGGCTTATGGCAAAGAACAGAGTAGCAACCGAACTCTTCAAGTATGCCGATCTCAAAGAAATTCAGTTCATCGAAAAGGTCACCGCCGAAGCTGAAGTCCCTGCACCTGCAGAACCTGAAGTAGAAGCTGAAACCGAAGCTGAAACCGAAGCTGAAGCTGAAGCCGAAACCGAAGCTGAAGTTAAAGAAGAGCCTTCAGAGTCCCAGGAATAATTTTTAACTGTAATTTACAGAGCAGCGAAGAGTTCTTTCTCTTCGCAAATTTTATATATAATAATCAGGTTCTCTGTATACGCTCCCCGGATATCAGGGCGATTTGCCAGGTCCTATCCGAAAAGCCAGTAATATTTATATCTTCAACATGCTGAGGTAGCCCAGCGGACCACGGCGCCGGTCTTGAAAACCGGTAGTGCTCACGCGCTACGGGAGTTCGAATCTCCCCCTCAGCGTCAATTCTTTTTCTGGTCTCTTTTAAATATTGTCTCTTTTTATTCGTTTCTTTTCTAATGTTTTCTCGAATAGTTGCGGCAATTAAAGAAACAGACATTTTTATACTCATATTCTGAGTTCAGGGATACTGTATCAGTGGTGTTATAAGTGCCGAGGTATTGAGAGCCTGATTCAGTCACCTGATATAAGGAAAATTCCTGAGAAGGGTATAAGTTAAGGTCGCTGAATGTTACGTTAACATCTGCAGCCATTGCAGAGCCAGGAAGGAATAAAAGAAGAAGCAGAGGAATAAATAAACGGGAGGGATTCAAGAGAAGCCCCCCTTTTAACGGCGGCCAAAACTAAGCCCTGTGCTTATCGCCCCCAGGATATCATCAAAGAACCTGAGACAGAACATTGCAATTCCTATGGTCATCATAGGGCCAATTGCAGCAGAGACCATATCTCCCATAGCTGGGAGAATACCGGTTATTGCAGAAATCGACTCAGTAATAGCAGTTGTGTTTATTGCTGCAGATGCGTTAGCAGTGAGTACTGCCACACCTCCGGATACTGCGGTAGCAGATTTCAGAGCTACCGATTTGATGTTTTTTCTGGAAAACTTTTCTTTAAATTTGGAGATCATAAAAGGTAATTAACTAATGGGATTATAAAAAGGAAATATAAATTAAGTGAAATAAGATAAATAAGTAATTTTACTTAAAAATTGAAAAAAAGATATGTATGTTACTTACTAACAAAAAGCAAGAAAAAAAGCCCGGAAAAAACGATAGCAGCAAAAATAACATGCTTTTTGAGGTTGGGACCTGGACGGATCCGGAGACCTGAGAGATGCTCAGATACCATATGGAATTATCAAAAATGAACAATAATCGAGTTCCGTGTCATTGAATTTAGTTCTGAAACTTTTATTAATTTACGAAGAAACCAGGTTTTGGGATAAATTCAATAACAAAATCTCAACTAATAATCTTTCTAGAATGAATTAGATGTTCACGAAGATAATAAGCTTCAGAAGAACCTGTTTCAATAATTGCATCTATCAACAATTTACAGGCTTCATGCAAACTCTTTGTCAATGGTTTAGTATTATCAAACAATAAGAAACGGCTAATAGTTTTTTCTAAATAAAAAACAGCATTTTTTGAAAATATCTCTGTCCCTCCTACTTCATTTTGATGTTTTGAGAGTATATGGAGACCTGAATTCAAGAACAAATCGGGATAATAATACATGAGTTTACTCATCGATTCAAAGACATCAATATTGGTTCCAGCACTTTGAACAAATTTTTCAATTTCTTTCTTTCCAGTTTTAATATTGTCATATTCATTATCAGCATATTGATGTGACATATCGGCAAAGAGCATTCTGCGAATTAAATTACGCTTATTTTCTAGTTGCTTAGTTTGATGTTTATTTCTAGCTAGATTAATAGCGATATTTTGAATCGTTTCAGATAATAGATTCCAAAACCACCAATAACGTTCTTTTTGACCCCTTTTCTCTCCTTCTATTTGAATATATAATAATATCAAATCTAAGAAGTTAGGAGCTTTGTCACATCCTATCTTTAAAAGTTCCAAAAATGCCTGTTCAACTGTTGAATCTGAAGCATTAAACAAGTAACCTGCGAATATTTCAGCGAACTTCATTGGAAGATTGTAGGGCATTCTGATTTCAGGTTCATGCTTACTAATATGATTTTGTTCTCTTGCTTCATTTTCAATCAAGAGCTCAAGAACTTGTGAGAGAAGTGAAATATGAGTGGAATCAGATGAGCCTTTTGGAATTATTAAAAGTGGAACTAACAAATGATGTGGAGCATGGGAACGGAAACTAATGTTGTTAATTTCTGCTTTAATGTGTTTATTTGCAATTTTGTCACGGAAAGAATCAAGTTGCATATCAAAATCAGTATTTGTATCTTGCTCGATGCAACTGGCAAGGATATACTTTTCTTGATATTTCAAAGTAGACATTAAACATGCGTATTCAATAGTACCCAGCATACAATTTTGAGCAAATTCGGCGTCTTTTGTCCACATAAATTTTCTAACACCATTTGCAGCGTTAATTCGAACATTTTCATTTGCATGTGTAAGCGCTGTAGCAATAGTTTTCTTTAAAAAAAGAATGTCTTCGCTTTCCGATACAAAGTCTAGAATAATTGGGAGAACGGAAGCGGATGCAGCATCTCCATAATGATCAGTTTCATCGGCTGATTGTATATTATTTGTTGCATCAGCGTTCATTAAAACTGTTTGAATTATCAATCTGATGCACCATAATAAGTCATCCTCATCCATTTCGCTTGAATAATCACGTAAGAAAATCACAGCTGCTTTAACTATACTACCATAAAGCACACTGTCAAAAGTACCAACATTTTTATCATCTAAGAATTTAGCTAAGTTTTTAGCCTCTATTAACGCTTCTTCCCAACTCTCATAGTATATTGCGTCAAGTGGTTCTTTTTTGAATGTCTTTGTAGACCATAAAAATAATGCAAATATTCGATTGTTTAGTGAGGCCTTTCCCTCTCCTTTTTTTTGGATAATTTCAAGGTCTGGATCCAAATTTGATGGAGTAAATATAATTCGGCTATTTTCCGCGTCTACTTCTGGCTGCCAACCTCGAGTATCAATCCTGTGCAAACAAAAACGCCAATTTTCATCGTCATTACCTCTAGATCTAAAATCATCCAATATAGCAAAAATATCTTCCTTTAAATCTGAAAATTGAAGACGAGTAATTAATGTTTCTAAATTTTCTTTTCTCCAAGGTTGTAGAGCTGCAGCACGCCTTTCTTCAAGATAAATAGAGGCAAGTGGATCAGGTCCCATTGCAAACCAATTTGGTTCCTTATCCACCCGTTCAAATATTGAACGTTTTAAATCTAAACCATAAAGCTCAGGAGTTCTCAATAGTGGTAATACCACCTTACCAAGCTTGTCATGAAATCCTAAAGAGACAGAAGCTAAAACAGAAGTTGTCAAAACAGAGTTACTATTCCTAAGAACGTAATCAAAAACCCATTCAATATTTTCTATAGATTTTGAGTACTTTGTGTAATCAATCAACCAATTTTCCAAGGCCATAAGAGCAGATTGTAATAAATGTGGTACTACGGATTGTCCACGATAGCCTAACCACAAGCGTTCTGAACAGTATTGTTTAACTAGTCCTCCGTCATTAAGAATAATGTCTATCTGTTTTACTTCTGATTGATCAATATCTATAGGTATAGACATAGATGAAAGTCTTTCAAGTGAATCTAAATCTGAATTAGCATACCTTTCAGCTGCTGTGTTGAATAGATTTACTATAAAATCTATGCCTTTCCTTGGATGATACTGAAATAGCCATTTGAAAGGGCCCTTTGCCCCACTTGAAGGAAAGAAATTTGATTCTGTTCTATATTGATGGAGGCCAAAACATTCATCCACATCTCTATGATAATATGCGTATTCATCTTGATTGTCTATTAATTCATCAACCTTTAACCATTCATGCTGAGCGATTTTGATTACTGTATTGGGTGCATGTTTACATAAGAATATCGTTGTCATTCCTGTAAGAGACAAATCAACCAACTTGTCAACATAAAATGGTCGGCAGTTAATTTGGTCTTTGTTAAATAAATCAATTTCAAGCATTTCATTGAATTCTTGTGTAATAGTTGGAACAACTTTAATGATGATGTCAAGCAATTTTTTTTGTTCATCTTTGCATATGTATGAATTTTTTATGGTATTGAGCAAATAAAGAGATAGCAAACCCGCCTCTCGAGATATTGACGGTAAATCTTTATCTATATGAATTAAAGAAGACCAGTCAGCTAGGATAGTAGATACGTGTGGAATAAGTTCCTTTGGAAGATTTTCTTTATTTTCAAATAAGAAGTGAATAATAGACTCCCATCCCTTTCCTTGAGGTTTGAGATAAAGAGTTTTCAAAAAACCCAAACTTCTAGTCTCTTTAGTAAACATTTGATTCATTAAATTCTGGTCAGGTGATTTACAAGAAACACGAAGGATAAAACAAAAACGTTTTAAGAGACTACAATTATTCTCTAAAAGAGATTCTTTCAGTTCATTAAGAAATTCACTCGGTTTTTCGCTAAGTAGTACGGCAGTAATAGTTTCATCCTGCCAAAGTTTCTCTATTTGTTTATTATTCAATATAGAAAGAATCAAATTATCGATGCTTTCACCATACTTTAATTTTTGACAGAGCCAAATCCTGAAAGCTCTATTCATGGCCGGTTCGCAACCAATTGCATTAAGAAATACATTGATATTCCCTGTACTGTCTTGGAACTTAGTGTCAATGTATCTTTCAAGTGCCCAGTCTTCTAAAACGTCATGAGCTGGACTAACTAGATTATTTGCGGCATCACGTTGAATTAAATTGTCTTCTTCAAGTTTTAGAAGAGCCTCAGAATCCAATCCTATGCTTGGAATACTATAAACCATTCGTTTTGCACGTCTAACAGAGACTTCAATAAATGTTTGCTGTCTCCTTAAAGGCATACCATTTAATCGTTCAGATTCCTTTGAAATTACTTCTCTCCAAACAGCACTCTGAAACTCTTTTTCACCGTCACCAATTGAGAATTTTTTTCCAGTCCTAGCAACTCTGAATGCCAAATCTGCATAAAATGGACATTTTAGAAGGGGCTTTAATGACTGATTATTCGCAAATGGCATTAAAATTTCTAGTTGCTCACAAAGATTTTGAATATCAACATCGTCAAACCCATTAATTAAAAGAGTAGAATAATCAATTCCATATGGAGCAAGATAATTAAAAGATATCTGTTGAAAAGCATAATCACGACATGATGCAATTATTGTCCATCCTGTGTTTTTCAGAATAAGAGCCTATCCGAAAAGTAGAATAACTATATTTTAGGGTAATGTTGATTAGTGGTAACACGAAAAAACGGACATGACTACGAGATTTCTGATGAATTCTGGACTAAAATCAAACCATTATTACCTTTCCCTAAACCCAAAAAGAAGCCTGGACGACCTCGAAAAGATGATAAGAGAATACTGAGTGGTATTTTTTATCTTCTTCGTACTGGTTGCCAATGGAAGGCGTTGCCACGCTTTTATGGAGCTCCAAGCACTGTCCATGATCGGTTTCAGGAATGGCAAAGATCAGGGTTATTTGAGAATATGTGGAAAGCTGGTCTAGTGGAGTATGATAATCAAAACGGATTAGAGTGGGAGTGGCAAGCAATTGACGGTGCTATGACAAAAGCTCCACTAGGTGGAGCTGGGACCGGAGCTAATCCAACTGATCGTGGCAAAAAAGGTACAAAAAGGAGTCTGTTAACAGATGGTAAAGGTATACCACTATCGGTTACTGTTGATGGAGCAAATCGTCACGATAAAAAGCTTGTAAAAGAGAC
The DNA here is from genome assembly GCF_000969965.1 of Methanosarcina sp. WWM596. Taxonomy (GTDB): domain Archaea; phylum Halobacteriota; class Methanosarcinia; order Methanosarcinales; family Methanosarcinaceae; genus Methanosarcina. The sequence continues at coordinate 3,800,045 of NZ_CP009503.1, read as the reverse complement.
TTTAGATGCCATTATTTTTGAAAGACCGTCTCAAGATGATGTTATTCAGAATATATGTATGGATAAAGGATATGATTTTCCTGATATCAGAGAATTAGTTAAAGAATATGGTTATACTGCCCATATCAAAAGCCGTGGAGAGGAAAACATAAGAATAGAGATACCAGGTTTTAGGGCAAGAAGATGGGTTGTGGAAAGGACACATTCTTGGATAAACAGATTCAGAAGAATGCTTATTAGATGGGAAAAGAAAATTGAGAATTACTTTGCGATGCTTCATTTCGCATGCGCATGGATAACATTCAGAGCAGCGGGACTTTTCGGATAGGTTCTAAGTTGAAGTAAGTCTTTGAATGCAGCGAAATTTTCTAACTCAAGCACTTTTTCAAGGGACTCGATTAATAAATATTTTTTAGGCATTAGTGCAAAGCCTGCTTCAAGATCACTTAGAGAACTAATTAAACCGATTCTTGAAATAACATTATCGATATGTGCGTTATTAAATTCTTCTGTACGGAAACAAAAAATGGGAGCAGCACTTTCCATTGACTCGGCAAATTCTTTTACAAGGCTTGATTTACCACTACCGCGCTCACCTGTAAGTATGACAAAATTGTGTGCTTCACTAATTTCTAATAGCTCTCTAAGTTTATCATAATTTTTAATGTGCACGCCATCAATACTTGTTTTGATACCACCAATAATGTATTTACCATGTTCTTCCAGTTTTTTTATATCTGACTCCCATTGAGAATTAAATTGAAAATTAAATACTTGTTTAATTTCAGGTGAAAGAGTCTCCAATGAAAGTGTGCCAGCGTCTTTATTAAAAGATTGAACTTCAACTACAAGTTTTGCCCATGTGCCTGAAGGCTCAGCTGTAGAACTTTGAGCAATTAATGACTTCAGTAATTGCATCGAGCTTCCTGTATCTGAATCTAAATCATATCCAAGTAGATAAAAATGCTGTAAGAAACCCCAGAGTTGTCGATCTGTAAGTTCTTTGCCTTCATTTGCCTTTTGTAGCTGTTTCTTGAATGCATCAAGTTTTTCTATTTTTTCTTTGCTGCTGAACTGTTCCGTATTAATCTTGGAAATAAATTCATTTTCATCTTCAGAATGTCGTGCCCACTCCAAGAGGGTTCGGACATTATTTATAACTGTAGCACTTAATGGGCCTGTGATAAGAGCAAATTTATCTGTCTCCTGTGAAAACACATCTGGGTTTCTAAAATCGTCCCAAGAGGCCTGAATTACTTCGCTAAATGTTTTGTCTTTTTCTGTTATGTTTATTGTGTGTTTAATCTGGGCTAATAATTTTGCTTCACGATTTGTTTGCGAATCTTTCACGAAAACTATAAAATCATCTGTGTTGAATCCAGCATAGCGTCCTTGAAGCTTAATTTTGGTAATTGGCCATGGTGGCAAACAAGGTGCAATCCTACCTGTGAGCATAAACAAAGTAAAAGCTGCTTGCACATGTGTTTCAAAGTAGGCACCTCCTGAACCTGTAGAATAAGGATTACTTTGTTCTTTAGCCAATTTGCCACCATGTTCAAGATTATTAAGGAATTACTCACAATAATTTCTTTTTAAAAGCTATTTATTAAGCTAAAAGTTAATTTTCACTATTAATTATTTTTATCAAATGAGATTCTAAATCGTAATGAATCTTTTGTTTAAATTATAGTCCATATCTTTATAAAGTACATAAATGGCTCTATTAACTCTTTCATCTCACTTCACAATTACTATAATCTTCTAAAAGTTTAACATCCAAGGGCTCTAAACCATAATTTTCTATTTCCAATAAAATTGAGTATGCTGTTTGGGGAGCTTTTTTTATAATCTTTTACAAGCCATTGGAAAGTATTTCCCTGTATAATGCAGAAACAGTAATATCTACAGACACGGACATTGGTCTTTTTAAATATTATACCGAAAAACCCCATGCTATCAATTGTTTTTTAATATTCCTTAATTCTTCATCTGAAAAAGCAAGACCCTGATAATGGCGCATAGAGGTTAAAGAATCGTGACCTTGGCGTAAACATACAGTTGACTCGACAATCCCGGAAGCAATTAACCAGGACTCCAATGTTTTTCTACTTGACTTTACCGAGAGTCCATAAGGGTTCATGCCTGCAGATATAGCCCATCTCTGAAGGTTCTTATTCCAGGTACTTTCTAAGGGAGGTTTACGGGCCTGCCAGAAGTCTTTAAGCAAATAATTAAACATGGAAGGCAAAGGATGAATAGTTCTTTCAAGCTGTCTCCTTTTGTGCTTCTTCTGTGCTTCTTCCGGAAGGTGGATTATGTTTCTTTTCTCATTATACCAGGGTGGATTATCATAGAGCCTCAAAAGCTCTGCATATCTCATTCCTGTAATAAGGAGTATATCGAGTATAGTTTTATGCTGATCTTTTGGAATAGCTGCCTTTAATGCCTCATATTCTTTAGGGGTTAGGATTCTTACGTCTTTCACATAAAAATGTAAGGCTTCAGAATCTTTGATATAACCTGATTGAGGATATTTTTCCAAAAAATCACCAATGTTATTAATACACAGCTTTTATTTAAATCTGTGTATAATGAGAATTTTTGAGTCTAAAAAACCCTATAATTATATCAAATCTGCAAAAATGCACAGGTTTTGTAACAAAACCTGTGCATCATCAAGAGATTATAATTCCGTTTACAGTGGTATCCTATGGTTATTTATGGGGAAATTAGATATTTTTAAGCCCGAATATGAGATTGAAAAAATAGTTTCTTTTGACATAAGGCAAAGGATATTGAATATTTCTTATATTGATCGGAAAAAACTTGTTTCTAAGGCTCAGGTTAAGACTTAAAGGGGAAGAAAATTATCTGGAGGATTCTTCTCTCATTCGCCTAACTGTTCCCCTTTTTGAAATATGACGAACTGCTTTGATTATTGGTTTTGTCTTTTCCTTTTTAAGTGGCTTAATTCCATTTTCTGTGATTAATGCTATAATGTCATCATACGCAGATCCCCCAAGCTTAGATTCTTTTATCATTTCCAAAAGATTCTGGAATCTATCTGCGGTCATTCCTAAAAGATCAGGATGCTCTTTATCTATCTTGATTAAGCAATCTACAGATTCCCTTAATATATAAAGTTCAATTAATTTATATTTTAAAGATTCAATTAAAATATGATAAAGTGAGTCTGAAATCAGTGTTTCAGCCCAATAAAAGTCGTCCTCAGCATCTTGACCCTTATCATTTTCCAAATTTTTCAATCTCTCACTTTCAAGCTCTTCCATTGAAATGAGAGACCTTATTATTTTAAATAAGGGGCCTTTTTCTCGCCGATGAATAGATATTATCCCAAAATTTTCAAAACATTTAATCGCCATATAAATTGGATGTACAGAGACGCATGTCTGTGAGTTTTTTTGATATTTAGAGATAAGGTCTCTTATGTTCTCTAAAGTTTCTGGTATTATATAATAATCACTATTAGGTATAATTCTATTTTTGAATGCTTTTAGTGAACCCGGGTGAAATGAATTTAAATCACCCTCTTCTATATCACGAAGGCAAAACACTTTAATATCTTTGTTTTCTATACCATCCACAATCAACGTTTTTTCTTTTCCATCATGTATTTTTTCTATTTCATTATCTTCGTTTTTGCTAACTACCTTTAATTCGATGGAATGTGTATTATCTTCAACCCACATTATATTATTATAATTTAGACTATGAACACATGATTTATTAGACAAAGCAGCATTATATTCCTTATTTAAAAAGTCGATTATTTCACTTTCACTTTCTTCTAAATCAAATAGGTAACCAAATTGTAATATTCCAATTGTGTATAGAGACCTAATTGACTCTTCAACTAAACTAGAAGCATTCTCAACTAAAAGCTTCTGCTTATCTTCCACAGCTTCTGATCCGATATATTTTATATAGCTACAAATATGGAACGAATATCTAGTGTCATTTTCAAAGATTTTTTGAATACGTTCCAGTGATTTTATGCCTTTTTTTGCTATGTCAAAGCAGTTGCTTTTAACGGATTCTTTACTAACTCTGTAAATATGATCAAAAATATGCAAGAAAATTAAATCAGTTTCACGTTTAATTTCTTCCTTAAATTCTTCACGTGAATTATTTGTTTTACCTATATAGTAAGTTTTTTTAGTATAGTGTGTAGTAATATGTTTATAATATTCTATTAGCTGATTTTGTTTAACTCCATTTTTTTCTTTTGATTGGGTATCTATCTGGAATGCTATACTTTCTATATGTTCTATTACGCTTTCAGTTGAAGATTCAAATTCCTTTCCTTTTTTTGCTGATTCTTCGCCAACAATACGAAGTGCTTCCAATATATGAGATATACTATGTATGAGATTATTATTAACTGATGCTTCCCCAATATCTTTAAGAGTAGAAATAACTTCATTTACAGCATCTTTTGAATCTTTTGAGTCTGAGTTGAGTGCAGCAAAACCTATTTCTCCTAAAACGTCTGATAAACCGGAAGTTGAACATTCTAAACTTTCTAAAATAACTATTTGTTCGTCCATTCTTAAATTGCCACGATATCTAAAAGTAGATAACCCAATTCCATGAATAGATTTTATCAAATTTATCGATAACTTTGTAAAATCATCTTCTTTAATTTCTATTATTGATTTAAAAGCTTCCTTCAAATAATATTCTGATAAAAAAGTAGTATATAACAAGTTTTTTTGTACAGCTTTTTGTTCAAAATACGGTATACTTAGAGTATTGTATGATGAAAATAAAGTTTTTGATACATGTCTCAACAGAGAATTAATAAGCGATGAACCACCTACGGGATAAGTGCATTTATCTCCGATGTAACAATATTGTAACAGTACCATGTCGATAAATTTGATATCTTTTTTTCTCAAAGCTAATTTCCAAATTTCTAAAATACGATTAAATATATGCTCTGAAATTCTTTTTTCCTCAATGGGATTTCGTATTAATATGTTTAAAAAAGAGTACGTTACTGCTTCAAGTCCATATCTTGCTGTAGCATAATCATATTTTTCAATTGAAGCACGTATAATTTCGATTATTGGGAGAAGAGGGTCTATCTCGTTGTTTAGACGTACATTTATTCTAACTATTTTTGGCTCATCTTCTGAAATCTCCATGTAAGATTCATCTAAAGGATACCAAGACTCAGATAAGCTCTGTATGTTAATATTTTTATCAAGGCTGTCAATTACTGAGCTTGGCCTTATCATTTTAAAGACATAGTAAATATAATAGAAAAGCGAGAGATATGCAATAACTGAAAGCACGTAAGCTGTGCTATAATATTGGCCCAAATCCGAATCATTCGTTTTATTTATCAATCCAATCAAAAAAAGTGAGTAGAATATTGATAATCCATATAATACTAAAAATTCCCAAATTATAAGATCATTTTTAAAAATATCAACAACTCTCGCCGAATATGAAGAAGCAGAGTGTTGAATTACAACCAAGCTCAAGCTTATAACTATGGCAAGGATAGCAGCTTCACTCTGAGCCAATGTGCTTAATAGAGATAATGCACTTTCTTGGTGTATGTTTATACTTTTGAAGGGTCTAACGTATATAAGATAAAACAAAAAAGAATTTAGTATAAAACATGATACCCATTGCTTTTTTGTTTGTTGAATGTAAAAAAGTGTTTTTTTGAGCAATTGTATCATAATACAATTAACTAAAATGTTTAATTTATATGAATATTGTTTTTTGAATCTAATTTAAAGTATACATCAATCACCAATATATTAAATACTAAAAGCATTATTTTTTAATCTATAATAAATTAAAAATAAGTTCATGCGTCATCGGTTAAGCGTTAGATAGTTACTCTTGTATGTATTTTTATATTAATAATCTAAATATTAGTGCATCTATGTCTCCTCGTCCCCCACCTACTCTTGAAGACTCTCTTCGGGAAATGTTTCCCGAAGAGTGGTTAAGGCAAACTGCCAAAGAAACTGATCTTATAGTACGTGAGCGTAAAATTGACCCTGTCATCATCTTTTGGGTTTTAACTCTTGGTTTTGGTGTACGCTTGCAGCGTACACTTGCCAGTTTGAAAAGAGGATATGAAAAAGAATCAAATAAGACATTAAGCGACAGCAGCTGGTACTATAGATTCACTCCAGAACTTGTTGAGTTTCTTCATCAGTGTGTTATTCACGGCATAGAAGAGCTTGCAAAAGAACCTGGTAGAAAACTTAGCAAAAAACTCGAAAACTTTCAGGATGTTCTTATTCAGGACAGCACAATTGTTCGTCTTCACTCCTCTTTAGCAGACAAGTTTCCAGCAGCAAGAGCAAGAAATGTAGCTGCTGGAGTAAAAGTAGGAGTTATGGTAAGTGCAGTTGCTAACGGACCTAAAACCGTTGCTCTGTACTCTGAAAAAACAGCTGAAATAAAAACATTGAAAATAGGTCCCTGGATTAAAGACCGTATTCTTCTTGTTGATCTTGGTTTTTACAAAACTCAAATGTTTGCAAGAGTTGAGGAAAACGGAGGATATTTTGTTTCAAGAATAAGGAAGAATATGGATCCTGTTCTTGTTTCTGTTGAAGAAGGGCTTCCTAAGACAAAAAATAAAGAATTCGCTGGAAAACCTGTTAGTGAGTGTATTAAACAACTTTCTGGAAAAGATCTTGATGCAGTTGTAAAAATAGCATTCAAAAGAAGAGCATATAAAGGCAAACAAAAACAGGATGAGATGAAAGTACGTCTTGTTGCGGTATATAATGATGAGGATGAAAAGCATCACATATATATCACAAATATTCATAAAGATGTTTTAAATGCAAAAGACATTGCAAAATTATATGGAGCAAGGTGGGACATAGAACTACTTTTCAAGGAGTTAAAAAGCAAATATGCTCTTGACGTTCTTGAAACAAAGAATGAACAGGTAATTGAAGCTATAATCTGGACAGCAATGTTAACATTAATCGTTAGCAGAAAGATTTATTCCCTTGTAAGAAACTCAACAGCTCATCCTGAAAAAATGGCTCAATATACACAGTTACGTTGGAGCACAATATTTGCAGAGAATGCATCAGATTTGTTGACAGTAATTCTGAATAGATGTGGAATTCAAAGAACTTTTGAAACGATAATGAGTGTATATGAAAGTCAAGCATTGGATCCACATGTAAATAGAGAAAGGTTCAGAGAAAAATGGTTTTAATGAAAAAGGTTAAATAGAAAACACTATTGGGAGACGGGAATAAGTTCTTAACCGATGACCAATGAAAATAAGTTTATTTATATTTTCTACTACTTTTACAGTAAAGTATTTTTGGTTTTTTCTTTGTTTTATTCACTTTTTTGTATTTCTAATTTTTCATCTTCCGAAAATAACATTTCATGATTAATAGCTAATATTAACTTGTATGCGTTATTCAGTCTTATATTTTCGAATTTTTTCCAAAATACACCAGGATAATAAAGACACATACCAGCTCCTAAAAGAAAGAAATCTTCCATTCCCATCCTTATGTCTCTTGATTGTAGCCATGTTGTCACCATAAAAATGCCAATTATGATAGGAATGAGCCCATAAACTATATTTATTACTTCATGCTTTTGTATCCAGATTTTTATTCTACTATTTTGATTACCCAGAGACAAAATTGCTGCTAATAAGGTAGCCATAATGTACATCATTATAAGTACAATATATACTCGTATAAAATAATCTAAATGAAGCATTTTTGAAAAAATTGTAGCTTCTAAATTGGTGAGTATAGTTGGTGTCGGGATCGAAAAAGTAAGCCAGTATTCAGTAAAAGAACTGTAAAACCTAAAGACTGGAAGAATCATTAATCCAAGCCCTGCTATAATAGAGCTTTGATATGAAGACAGAGCTTGATGAATTTCGTTTACTAGTTGGTTTGTACAAACTAGCATAAATTGAAGTTCTTTTAAGCTGTAATCCTTTAGATCTAAGTCTTTATCATTTAATACACTGTTATAAATTTCATCATATAGATAATATGGACTTGAATCAATAGGAATTTTTTTGTGTAGAAATTTATTTTCGTACTCAAAAAGTTTCTTAATAAAATAATTCCCAGGCGTTGTGTTAATTATATCATTCTCGTTTGAGTTAGAATTAAACCAGTTTAATACCCAATAGAAATAGGTCTCTAAACCAAAAAGGAATATTATTCCTATTAAACTAAGTACAATTACTAAAGCATTATAGAACCCATTAGTGTATGTGTTAATTAAAAGAAAGCCAACTAAAACAATAAGAAAAAATATTGGATATCTAATCATCTCTTTTTTTGTAATATCTTTTTTTGTAATATTATGTATTATTTTAGTAATGTATGTAAAAAATAGAAGAAAAGATGCAAGGTAAATGCTACCACAAAATGACATAAACAAGGGACTACGAAAAACACTATTAATATAGAAAGTAATTAGAATTAAAAAAAGTGAAAATGAAATCAAAAAACCTTTGGCATATTTATAATTAAAGCTTCTCTCCTCAATTCTAAGTAAAAAGAATGCTGTTATAAGTGCGAATAAAAAACCGAAGTAACCTAAAGCAAGTTCATATATCGACGTCTTTGATAATGAAGGCTCGCCTGTTAAATAAATAGGGAAAAATAACAAATAACAGAATATCCATTTGATGAAGCGATTAAATGTATATGAGTCTTTATATATTTTCCAGCTATAATAAATGAAAAAAATAACAGAGAAGAGACCTAAAATCAATACTAAATATACAAAAAACATAATTACAGTAGGAATTTCAGTTTCCACAGTATCATCTTTTTTTAGCATATATTCTATGGTTAGCATTAATAAAGAGGGTGTTCTATATAAGTATTCTGAAATACTTAATATAATTATATTATAACCCATGAATTTAGTGCGAGGGATAGAATTTGAACTCATCGAATCTTTGGAAACAGTTATCGATAATTTTTAATTTTTAATTTCTTTATAAACTTACCCCTGCATAAATAACTCAGAAGCCCTTCTAAAGTCCGTAATGAGCTTTTCTTTTTCCTTCGGCTTTATCCTTCGGTTTAGCTTGCAAAACCTCGCGGACGTGCTCAAGAGCCCCAGAAAAAAAGGCGTTAGAGTCTGACCTGTGGGAAATCCTGTATCCGGTTATTTTGCTGATTACACCTTTCAAAAAATGTTTTGCCTGGCTTTTCTTATTCACTTTTTCTTTTTCTGGTAAGAGAGATAAAGAACAGGTCCAGTTCCGGCAGCCTATAGCCCAGAACATGAAACCCTCTTCTGGACTCATGCTTTTTCGAGGTATTTCCGGAGATGGTCATAGGTGCAACCCCCGTTGCTTCTTCAGGTCTGCTGCGGGACCAGTGCCAGGACGAGCCCCTGCGCCGGATGGTGTGAATATCAAGGATTTCCCCACCTCCGTAACCCCTCCAAGCTTATTGAATGGCGGATTTGTGCTTGGAATAATCAAGACTCTTAATCTTTAGTCTCAAGGTTCATTTTAGCAATAATCGGTTTCATGTTAAGATACATCGGAATGAAATCTTTTTTCTTATTTTTCTCTGCAATTTTGAATCCGTACTTTCCATAGAAACCAGTTGACCCTTCTTTTGAATCAACAAGAATGTATCTACATCCAATGTTATTGCAAATTGATAACGCTTGACCCATTACTATTTTCACCAGATACGTGCCTATTCCTTTTCCTTCAAATCTGGAATCTACTGCCAGTCTTGCAATTTTAACTGCAGGGTATTTGCTATACTTATAACGCTCAATTCCATCAATTACAGCTTTAGCTTCAATTGTATCTGCTACCAGAGCAACAAACCCCGCCAGTTCATAATTCCAAAAGCACAAACTAGTTCTGGTGATCAAATTATTCTGATCATCCAGAGCATCATTTTTCAAAAAATCGTTTAATTCTGAATTTGAGCAATTAAATGATAAAAGGCTGTGGTGTTCATTGAGTGGTACGATAACAAGTTCAGAGCCTGGAATTGATGCTCGAAAGTTTTCGTTTGTTTTGCTCATATATTTCCTTGCCTTCAATGAACATTGCTATTAATTCGTCTGAAACCTCGGGATTTTCATCATATTCAAAGAACCTCTCTGCATCTTCTCCTTCAAGAACAAGCCCGAGTTCAATAGGTTTTGCCATTTGTGAATACCTTCTTTTTGTATGATTCAACTATCTGTGTTTGTGTTATTTATATATTCTGCTAACAGATCCCTGTCTTGATATGGGCCTAAGAGGCCTGGAATAATTAATACTTTTTTTCAAACATTTTCAAACATTTGTTTAAATCTGAAAACTATGGCTCTGGCCTGATACGGAAATCTGGCAGGATTTGATTTCCACGGGCTTTTTGAATTCTGACTGCCATAATACCCGGAAAACCGCTTAAGGAAACGGTAATGTGTGAGATCTGTAGCGAAAATAGGTCGTGAAACTAAAAAGGAAATATATCGTAATGTAGATTGTATTGAAAGAAGGTGTAAATGTGGGAAACAGATACCAGATAATAGATTTTGAAACATGGAAAAGAAAAGAGTATTGTCAAATATACAGGAGTGCGGTGCAGCCTCAATATTGTGTGAGTTTTGAACTTGATGTGACGAATTTCAAAAAGTACGTTAAAGAAAATAATTGGCCGTTTACGATAGCGTTTATATTTGCCGTTACGAAATGCGCAAATGAAATCGAGGAATTTCGGTATCGTTTTCTTGATGGTGAAGTTGTGTTATACGAATCCATTGACACCTCATTTACATATCTGGAGAAAGAAACAGAATTATTTAAGGTAGTAAATGTTCCCATGCAGGATACGGTTGAGAAGTTTGTACAACTGGCAATCGTAACGGCAGAAAATCAAAAAGAACATTTTACAGGACCTGTAGAAAATGATGTATATCAATTCTCTGCCTTGCCGTGGATAACATTTACGCATATTTCGCACACGGATTTCGGAAACAGAGAAAAAGCGCAGCCCATATTTGATTGGGGAAAATATCATGAAAGAGAAGGCAAATTTATGATGCCGTTTGCAGTTCAGGTTCATCATGCATTTGTTGATGGTATTCATATTGGCAAACTTGCGGATAAGCTGCAGAGATACCTGGATGAAGTGTAGATTATAAGCATAATGGGAGTATCAGTAGTTGAGCTTATCTCAAAACCAATTTTATTCTCGTATCAATAAAAGTTTCAAGAATTTGAATCAAATATATGTGTATGAACAGTTTTGTTTTTATCGGCATATCGGTGTATGTTTACAAACAATTGGTTAAGAATAAAATAGGAGTTTAGAGTTTAGTTCTTTCCCAATCTCATGAATATTTAATTAGCTGGAAATCCGTTTTTCCATTTTTCCATTTTTCCATTTTTCTATTTTTCTATTTGGCATGAAAGTACCTCTGATTTCACACTCCGGACCCTCATTCAGAATTTCTGATTATGTTGGAAGCAAATATAGCATTTTTGTCCTGTTAAATAGAAGCCAGGGTCCGGAATGTGGACGTGAGGATACTTCGCCTTCACTTAATGTCAGGTTTCTTTTTTTCAACAATTGCGAATATTTCACTAATTATTGAGATACGTTCATCAACCGAAAATATCTCGGTCTCAACAATCTTCCTCCTTTGAACTTCTCCCTTGATATATCCCGTTTCATCTTCGTACATCTCATCATTTGTGATAAGGTGCCATATTATCGTTGCAATTTTCCTTGCCAGGGCAACAATCGCCTTTGCATGTCCAATTGACTTCTTTTTTCTGTTAAAAAACTCTTTTAACTTGCTATTTTTTGTTCTTGCTGCTGCTTGAGCAATCTGTATTAGAATCCACCTTGCTACCTTTGATCCTCTCTTAGTGATCCTTCCATTGTGGTATTTATCTGCAGATTGGTACACATTAGGAACCAGTCCAAGCCATGAAGCAAGCTTGTCCCCTGAAGCAAAATCTTTGAAATCACCTATTTCAGCGATTAAAGTTGCCGCACCAAGTTCCCCTATGCCTGGAACAGATTTTAAAATTTCCATTTCTCGCTTATGATTTCCATAAGCATAATTGAAAATTTCCTTTCCCAAAAGTTCGATTGAATCGTCAAAATTCTTTATTAGCTTCAAACATATCTGAAGCCTGATTGCAGCACTCTGGGAGATTTCTCTGTCCAGAAGCTCTCGGATCTGAGCGCTTTTTTTACGAACATTTGGAGAAAGGTTTTGTATAATCTGGTCAACATTTTTACCTGAAGAGATTCCTGATAATATCTCTCTACCATTTTTTCCAAAAATGTCTGTCAGCACATCTTTTAGATTAAACATTTCAGGTGCGAGAATGGCATGAGCTTCATTTTTTATATCCGTTCTTTTTTGTACAAGTTTGTGGCGAAGCCGAATGTATGAACGATATTCTCTGTGTTTTTTTGGGAAAACTCTTGATGGTTGAACCATGCCATTCAGTGCAAGTTTTGCAATGACTTCGGAATCTATTTTATCTGTCTTTTTATGTGTAAATGCTTTCATGTCGCGAGCATTTCCAACTATAAAAGGCAGATGTTTTATCAATGAATCATGAATAGGGACCCAAAAGTCACTTGTTGATTCACATGCAACAACGTCACATTTTTCTGATGTAACCCAATTTCTAAGGCTTAAAATTCCATCATCGTCTCTCTTGATACGCTGTTGCTGTTTTTCACCGGATCTGCTGAGGATAGTAGCAATCAAAAAACTTTTGTGGATATCTAAACCGCAAGATTTGTTTATTTCTCCTGCCAATTTACATTACTCCATCATTTATAGGACAGTAGAATTACCTAAAAGGCAATTTGGCATCCGTGATCAAAGTCACATTTGAGCCTTCGAGGGCAATTCAATGGTTAGTTTTTCTACGGCTTCGAAGAGCCAAATAAAAGACAACTTTCCTGTCCTAAGAGAATGATGGAGTTAATATACAAAAAAGGTAAGTGAAAAGGACTTTCATTTATTTGGGCATGTTATTCGAAGAATTTCATGTGTGTTTTTCTATTTTTCTATTTTTCCATTTTTCCATTTTTCCGTTTTTCCGTTTTTCCGTTTTTCCGTTTTTCCGTTTTTCCGTTTTTCCGTTTTTTTGTTTTTCCGTTTTTTTGTTTTTCCAAGTTATTATATAACTTGTTAATTCTTATTTATTTTTATAATATTTAAAATTTTCTGAGTAAGTGTACCCCCTTAATATAAGATTGTCCGAAGGTTGTCTGCTCTGAAACATCTGTATTTTGAAAGGGAGAGGCAGGTTTGCAGATATGTGGTTGAAAATATACAGGATTCTTTAAATGAAGAAGAGCTTGTCAGGAATATCTCACATGGCCTGCGAAAAAAAAATCATCCATGACGGAATTGAGCTAGAGGTCCTTATAGGAATACTGGAGTAAAATTACGGAGTTACAGGAACTTGCTGCAGGAAACTTATAGAGAAAATCCAGTTTGAGCTTGATATGTATTGTCCGAATCTAAAAATGATTTATTTTGCTGAACCCTGAAGTACCGGATGTAAAAAAGGTCAGATTACTAAAACATTTAAAAGTTGGATTTTCCAGAAGCTTTCTGGAAAGCCAAAAACCAATTTAATTTATTTGGATAACTCTTCTTCTACCTCTTCAGCTCCGGCTTCCAGTTCTTCTTTTTGCTGGGGGTCAAACCTTAGGAGGAGGGTCTGAAACTCTCCTATATGCGTTTTTTCTTCTTTTGCAATGTCCAGGAGAATTGTTTTTATGTCATTATTTTTTGTTAGGGTTGCCATCTGTTCGTAAAGGTTTACGGTATCCAGCTCGGCAATAATTCCTGCTCTGAGGATTTCTTTATCTATATCTTCTTCTGCTACGTTCTTAAGGTCTATTGGTAATGTGGATAACAAATTACTCACCTTTATAAATATATCATGCTTGTCCAATTATAAGTGTTTTCATCACACAAATGAAATCCTTTCATCTTATGAATTCTGTTCCTTGTTATCCTCTTCTTTTATTACCCTGTCTTTTCCCATCCTCAATGCCGACAAGCTTCTGAATTCTCGTTCTCATTTCTCATTCTCATTTCTCATTTATTAAAACCTGTAAAAAATCCTGTGAAAGACAGGTTTTTTCCAGGGAATTTTCTGTGGGAGATACTGCTCTTCAAGTTTTGTTCCATTGTTTGAACATGGTATGAAACAAAAAATAACAGGGGAATAGATATAAACACCATAATAACATCGCGTAAAATTGGAGAATTTATAAAGTTTGTTCCCGAGTTCCACAGGGTAAAAAACGGTCTGTGGAATAAATAAACGCAATACGAAGATGTAGCGATGTATGTAAAAACTGAGCTTAAAGAGCGTGAGAGTTTGTCATTGATAAACTTCATCGCAAACGAATACTCAAAAACACAGAACAAAATTGTAAAAATATTAAGAAAAAGCGTGTCAATGAAGAACTGTAATAAAGGAGGGTTAATACTCAGTAAACCTGCCATACTGTCCAGCATAGATCTTATCATGGAGGAACCTATTGTGCCGCTGCCGGTATCAATGGTTACGGAAACCCTTGGGTCCAGAAACATAGACTCCCTCAATCCCGTAACGATTGTCAATACGAAAATGACCGGAAGAACCGCCAGCAGGATATGGGTAAGGGGGGATTTTACGGATAACTTTACGGCTTTTCCAAACTGGCTTTCCTTGCAAGTAAGGATTCCAAAAACGAATATAAGGAAAAACATGAAAAAACGGTGGTCAATAATATTGAACGTTTTTGAGATTGAAAATAATCCGAGATATATAATGAAAGAAGAAAGCAAAAGAAGTTTTGTAGACTTTGAAAACATAATCAGAAGGGGATAAATGGCATAGAAACAAATAATTAAACCCACAAAATATAACGTTAGCATAGGAGAAGCATAAGTCGGAGCAAGCAGGATTTGCAGCCCCAGGACATGTACAAGTACATTGGATAAACCAAACACATTCTCCGAATCGGGAAAAACAAAGCCCGAATTTAACCGAGGGGCAAATACGTAAAATACCAGTACAAATGTGGCGAGTGCAGCCCAGTAAAGGGGATAGATTCTCAGAAGTCTTTTTCTATAGAAATCAAATACGTTTTGAAGTGATTTTATCGAGTGGTTATTGTAATATAACAGATATCCGCTCATAAATATAAAAAGACCCAAACCCATGTTTGCAAAGTAAGGATCAAAGGCATAGAGTGCTAACTTTCCATATATAGAAAATAAATAATTACTAAGGTGAGCTGGAATAATCATAACTATAGCCAGGGCTCTTAAGAAGTCAAATGCAATTATTTTTTTGTTCATATATATTTCCCTACACTTATTTTAACAGACCCGGAAGTTTATTTTATAAATTAATTTAAGCTAATTGAATTAGTTAACTGTTTCAAGCTTTCTTTTTAGCATAAAAATCGAACTTAAATATATAGTAATTATTAAATATTACTTTATTCATAAAAATCTAAAGCCATTATTATTCCTTGATGTAATTTCTTTAATTATAATGTTAACTATTTTAAGTCCACCAGAAGAGAAATGTAGTTAAATTAAAGCTTCATTGTTTCTACACAACCATTTCAAAATATAGATAACAGAATATACACAATATATAAATATATGTATTAATATATAAATATGGGTATTAGTATATAAATAAAAATAGTAACATATAAATAAAAATAAAAATATATAAATAAAAATATTAACATACAAATAAAAGTGAGAATATATATATACGTTAGGAGCCTGTTCGACCTTCCTATAAACTAACATTAAAATAATAACCTCTCTATATATTTTTATATATTAGCTAAAAAAGCAAAGCTCTTGATTTTCAGGTTTTATAGAATAAAAATATTCAAGAAAATACTCAGGTTTTAAACTAAACCTGAAAAAATCCTTTTAATTGGATAGATCAATTAAAAAGCAATTAGATAGTTAAAAAATAATTTTTTCGTTAAAAATAAAAAATAGTAAAAAATATTGATTGAATTTTAAAAAATATTGATTGAGTTTTGATATGCACTATCATTCATGTTTTAATTCACTTTTATTATTAGTTTTCTATTACTCTTCTCCCATTTCCCTTCTAAATTCTATGTAATCTCTTTCTACTTCTTCGAGTTTTACTTCTTTGAGTTCTATGTCTTCTAATTCGTATTCCATATTATGTACCCCCATGATAGATATCTCTACAGTATAAAGTTATTTTTTTATCAATACGTTAAATTCTTTTCCCTTAAATTTACATTAATCCCCATTTTGAAGACTGAAGTACTTTTATATATAGTTTTCTGTTAACCTTATTCCCTATTCCCTTATTCCTGAATGAAAAAAGTTTGCATTTCTTGTTATTATTTGTGAGACTGATGAAAACAGCAAGGATATTCTTAAATGAAAGTTGAGTCATTTCCATCTCTCATGCATAACAGTTCAGAACCGGAACTTATCCTTGGCGTCAGAAACCTTGCCGGACTGGAGGCATGTTTCAGGTATGCTGATGCCGTTTATTTTTCAACGGACAGGCTCAGCTTGAGGGCTAAAGCAAAAGAGATCACTCTTGAAACTCTGGAGGATTTTGTTTCTGAGATCAGAGCACGGGGATTAAAGGCTTATCTGGCTGTAAACTCGACCGTAAATGAAACCAGGCTTGATGACGTAGAAGCAGTAGTAGCTGCAGCTGTAAAAGCCGGAGTAGATGCAGTTATCGCCTGGGACCCGGCTGTTATCCTTAAAGCACGTAAAGCCGGGCTCAGGATCCATATCTCCACCCAGGCAAACGTTACGAACCACGAAACTGCAGAGTTTTACAGGAGCCTTGGAGCGGAACGTATCGTTTTTTCAAGAGAACTTTCCTTAAATGAGATCCGGCAAATCAAACAGCAGACTGAGGTAGAAATCGAAGCTTTTGTTCACGGGGCGATGTGTATGGCAGTTTCAGGAAGGTGCCACCTTTCGGCATATGTCCTGGGAAAATCCGGAAACTGCGGGGAATGCACACAGCCCTGCCGCTGGGAATGGGAGCTTCACGGGGAAAATGGGCTTGTTGTGGAAAGCAGGGGAAAATACCTTCTCAGTGCAAAAGATTTATGCATGATTGGGCATGTGCCGGAACTTATTGAAGCTGGGATAGATGCATTTAAGGTAGAGGGCAGGCTGCGTGACCCGAGATATCTGGAAGTGGTCTCCCGATGCTACAGAGAAGCAATTGATGCCTGTAAAGAAGGGAGCTATACCCTTGAAAAAGTAGAGGCATGGCAGTCCGAACTGGCTTCGGTGTATAACAGGGGCTTTTCTACTGGATTTTATTTCGGAGTTCCGGGTATGGAAAGTTTCTCTCCTGAAAAGGGCATGAACGCCTCGGAAAAGAAACGAAGGGCCGTAGGGGTTGTGGAGAATTATTACCCCAAACAGCAAGCTGCAGCAATAAGATTGCTTGAAGAAGGGCTTGCAATAGGAGATGATATCCTGATTGAAGGAAGCACTACCTATCTTAAGCAGCAGGTTCGCTCTCTTATAAAAAAAGGCATGCTTCTGCAAACGGCTGGAAAAGGGGATGAAGTTGGTCTTGCTGTAGATAAGGCAGTCAGAAAAAACGACCGAATATTTATAATCTGATTAATTGTATTACCTAAGTAAATTAGTATTATTTAATTAAAATATTATAACAGTATCTATATATTGGATTCTTCCTTATACGGATTACATCTGGCAGGACAAACTTCAAGCCGGGTAAATTGACTCGATTGGTCTCCAGCCATCTGATCAATAATATGGTTTTCAGTCAAATCCTGACCTGTAAACAATTTCGATAAACAATTTCAATAAATAATTTCGATAAATAATTTCGATAAACAATTTCGATAAACAATTCTCTGACCGATAAGTAAAGGTGATATTTTGATAAGTGTCAACGAAATGGGATCATACGTCATCGAAGAGATGCTCGATTGGAGTGAAGACCTGAAAACGGAAATAATCAAGCTCGAAAACGGAGCCACAATCATTGACTGTGGAGTTAAAGCCGAAGGTGGATATGAAGCCGGTATGTACCTGGCAAGACTCTGCCTTGCTGACCTTGCTGACCTTAAATACAGCACCTTTGATCTTAACGGCATCAAATGGCCTGCCATCCAGGTGGCAACTGACAACCCGGTAATTGCCTGCATGGCTTCCCAGTACGCAGGCTGGAGAATCTCCGTAGGAGATTACTTCGGAATGGGTTCAGGCCCTGCACGTGCACTCGGCTTAAAACCCAAAGAACTCTATGAAGAAATTGAGTACGAGGATGATTTCGAAGCTGCGATCCTTGTCCTGGAATCAGACAAACTCCCTGATGAGAAAGTAGTCGAATACATTGCAAAACACTGCAGCGTAGACCCGGAAAACGTCACTATCGCCGTTGCCCCTACGGCTTCCATTGCAGGCTCTGTCCAGATATCAGCCCGTGTTGTAGAAACCGGAATTCACAAGTTTGAATCCATAGGCTTTGATATCAACTGCATCAAGAGCGGGTACGGAATTGCCCCTATTGCCCCTATTGTCGGAAACGATGTCCAGTGCATGGGCTCAACCAATGACTGTGTGATCTACTGCGGTGAGACTAACTATACAGTCCGCTTCGAAGGCGAAGTGGCCGAACTCGAAGACTTTGTAAAGAAAGTCCCCTCAACAACCTCCGGGGATTTCGGAAAGCCCTTCTACCAGACCTTCAAGGCAGCAAACTTTGACTTTTTCAAGGTTGACGCAGGCATGTTTGCACCTGCAAGGGTAACCGTAAACGACCTAAAGAGCACAAAGACCATTTCAAGCGGCGGGCTTTATCCCGAAATCCTGCTTGAATCCTTCGGAATCAAGCGCGTTTGAAAGGGCATTTGCCCTTTTTCTCTTTTTTCTCTTTTTTGTTTTTTCTCTTTTTTGTTTTTTTCTTGAGATGCATCCGATTCTCAACTTAACTTATTTAAAGGAATGTCCCCTATCTTATTATAGAAATAGATAATGCCGCAAAGAAAGTGTTCAAAAAGCAGGCTTTTAGTAAAAGATCAATAAGAAGAAGATTTAGGAGAAGATTTTCATGCCAATAATAAACACATCTCAGGGAATAGGGGGAATCCTGAACAGTTTCAGGAGCCTTGTCGAAGGAGCAGAAAAAATTACTTTTGTTGGGACTCCTGGTTTCTGCACCCCTTTTGCCGAACTTCTGGGTTTTGTGGTCAGGGACAGAAAACTTATTTTTATTCCCAATCTGGACTTTGAAAAAGCCAGGTCGATCTCCATGGCTCCTGAGGGAATGCAGCTTGGAGAACCTGTAGATGCTCATGCTGACGTCGCTGTCCTGCTTGGCGGGCTTGCAATGCCAAAGATCGGCGTCAGCCCTGAAAAAGCTGGAGAAATTGCAAGCAAAGTCCTTGAAGGGTCGGAAAAACGAAAAATTATAGGAGTTTGTTTCCAGTCGATGTTTACACAGCAAAAATGGGACGAAGTTATCAACTTTGATTATATTATTAATGCCGACCTGGCTGTTGATGTGCTTGAAACCTGATACTTGAAACTGTAATATGCAGGAAAAAAAATAATCATACTGCTTAAAGCGGTTTACTTAGGAATAGTGAACTACCACTCAGCTAAAGACTGAGTGGCTTCTTGGTTCATTCCTCCCTCTATTGAGGGCAAGTCCCCAAGCTCATCCCCGTAGTCCCTACGGTGTCATAATCCAATTAGATTCTGATCTATGAGAGCGAATTTTTTGATATTGATAGCGGCATTAATGACTCTATCGTGTTTGGTTTTACAGTCTGGACAAATCCATTCTCTGTCTTTTAGCTGAAGCTCTTTATTGTGGTATCCACACACACTACATAGCTTAGAAGAGGGTTCAAATTGTCCTATTCTCAGGACGGTTTTTCCAAACCATTGAGCCTTATATTCCAACTTTGTTACAAAACTACTCCACGCAGAATCACTTATAGCCTGTGCTAAGTGATGATTCTTAACCATGCCTTTAACATTTAAAGTTTCCAGAGCTACAGCTTGGTTTTCGCTAACAAGTCTAAAAGAGAGTTTGTTCTGGAAGTCATTTCTCTGATTTGTTAGTTTGTCATGGAGTACAGCAAGTCTTCGTTTAGCTTTTGCCCTGTTCTTAGAGCCTTTCTGTTTCCTTGAGACTCTTTTCTGTAATACTTTGAGCCTTTTAAGAGAGTTTTTCAAGTACTTTGGATTCTCAACCTTTTCTCCTGTTGAAAGGACAGCAAAGTCTTTGATACCTACATCAATTCCTACTGTTGTTGATTCTGTGAAAGCTTCCTTTACTGGAAGTTCTTTTCCATCTTCAACAAGGATACTGATGTAGTAATGTCCTTTACATGTCCTTGATACCGTAGCCGTTTTAGGCTCTCCTTCAAACTTCCTGTGAAGAACTGCTTTAATTGGTTCTATTTTAGGAAGCTTGATAGTATTATTTTCAAAGTTTACAGTGTAGTGTTGAGGTACAGGGAAAGACTGTATCGGATTCTTTTTTGATTTGAACTTTGGAAACCCTGTTTTCTCTCTAAAGAATCTAGTGAAAGCGGATTCAACCTGCTTAGTCATCCCCTGTAATGATTGAGAGTTAACTTCTCCTAACCACTCATTAGAAGCCTTTAGAGTAGGAATTAATTTGTTTAAGTCAAATCTGGAAATTGATTCCCCTGTCTGCTCATAAGTTTTAATTTTCTGGTCAAGTGCCCAATTATAGACAAATCTACAGCTACCTATATGCTGATTCAATTGAATAGCTTGTGTAGTTGTAGGATAGAGTCTAAATTTGAACGCTTGCATCATACAAAGGCATAATATGCTTTAACAACATATATATATTTTGGTAAATACGAAGTATGAAACACGGAATCATAGCAAATTTTTGTTAATGTATCATGTTATTTTTGTTTGCAAATACCGAAAAGTCATACTTGAACCAATTAGCGAAGAACTCAAACAGATTAGGATTGACATTTCAAAAGAGTCTAACTTTGAAATCCTTGAAATGGAAACTGACAAAGACCATATTCATTTCTTGATCAAGAGTGAGCCGAAAGTTAGCGTTTTGTCAATTGTCAGAAAATTGAAACAAGAATATACTAACAGGTTATGGAAAACTCAAAAAGAATATCTGAAAAAGTATTATTGGGGTGAGAATACGTTATGGAGTGATGGTTATTTTGCGTCTACTATCGGAAATGTGAGTAAAGAGGCGGCAGAATATTACATACGAAATCAGGGTTGAAGTTGACGCTTATATCCCCTGAGCTAAAGACTCAGGGGTTTTACGCTTCTTCATATAAACTTTTTCATAAGAGGGTAAGAAGTTTGCCAGAGAAAAGGGTTCTGATGTTTTCACTCAAGGATCTGGATTCAATTGAAGATTGAGAGGTTCTTTTTCTGGTTTCCTTTCTGAAGAGATTAAGTACACCACTAGAAAAATAGGGTTATGGTCACGAGCGACCTGGAGAAAAGAGCTCAAAAAGTCAGCCGGGGGTCTGCAACCCGGAAAGAACATTACCCACTGGCCAGCCTGAAAGAGTTTTTAAAGGAAGAAGCGTGAAACCCATGAAATCTTAATTTCATGGGATATAAGCGTCAACTTCCTCAACATTATTTTTGATATGCGTTGCCTTCATATGTACCATCGTCTAATATTATATTAGATTAAGGTATGTGAAAATCAAGCAACCTTTTTCCAAGAGTTTACCATCTGGCTCGATAGGTTTTGAATAAATCCACTGTACCAAGTTCATATTCATGTAAAGCCGAAACTGATGTCATGTTAAACCTAAACGGATGAATGGACAGAACTCAGTAGGGATGGTATAGCCCGAATTAACGCTCATGGAGATGCCGATGGTCTTCTATGAAGTGAGAAGCCGCTAAGTCTTTAGCTTAGGGGTAGTTCACATGTATTTATCAAATCCTGCTTTACTTTTGTCATCCGGTGCTAACAGGTAAACTACACCTGCAATCGTACAGTATAAATTTATTATAAAGAAATATCATATCCATCCCATACCTTTTAATATTCCCAACACCGTAACTATGCAGACCTACACACTCATAATCATAATCAGGTGAC
This sequence comes from Methanosarcina sp. WWM596, assembly GCF_000969965.1. Taxonomy (GTDB): domain Archaea; phylum Halobacteriota; class Methanosarcinia; order Methanosarcinales; family Methanosarcinaceae; genus Methanosarcina. The sequence goes on along the minus strand of NZ_CP009503.1, from coordinate 3,777,889 downwards.
TTTTCCAATGTATTCTGACCGCATAAACGCATTACCACCATATCTTTTTGCAGCGATCGATGAAGCTAAGGACGAAATGATTGCAAAGGGAGTGGACGTGATCGATCTCGGGGTAGGAGACCCTGATCTGCCGACCCACCCCCACATTGTGGAAGCTTTGCGCGAGGCTGTTCTTGACCCAAAGACACACCAGTACCCTTCTTATGCGGGGATGCCGGAGTTTCGGAAAGCTGCGGCTGAATGGTGTAAGAAATATAAGGGAATTGAGCTTGACCCTTCAACCGAGGTAATTTCCCTCATTGGGTCAAAGGAAGCGGTTGCACATATTCCACTCGCCTTTGTCAATCCAGGCGATGTCGTGCTCTATACCGAGCCAGGGTATCCAGTTTATAAGATAGGTACTCTTTTTGCGGGCGGAGAGCCGTATCCACTGCCTCTAAAGGCTGAAAACAACTTCCTGCCTGACCTGGACTCGATTCCAGCAGATGTCCTGAAAAAGGCAAAGCTCTTCTTCTTCAACTACCCGAACAATCCCACCTCGGCAACTGCTGACATGGCGTTCTTTGAAAAGGTCGTTGAGTTCTGCAAGAAAAACGATATCGTTGCAGTGCACGACAATGCATACTGTCAGATGATCTATGACGGGTATGAGGCTCCTTCTTTCCTTGCAGCAAAAGGGGCAATGGACATAGGAATAGAACTTTACTCTCACTCCAAGACCTATAACATGACCGGCTGGAGGCTCGGGTTTGCAGTCGGAAACAAAGCTCTCATAAAGGGGCTCGGGAAGGTTAAGTCTAATGTGGACTCTGGCGTTTTTGATGCGATCCAGATAGCAGGCATTGCAGCTCTTTCCTCTTCCCAGACCTGCGTTGATGATACCAACCTGGTCTACGAAGAAAGACGCAACGCTCTTATCGAAGGGCTCAAAGCCATGGGCCTTGAAGTAAAACCACCAAAAGCTACCTTCTATATCTGGGCTCCTGTCCCAAAAGGCTTTACCTCAATCAATTTTGCAAAACTCCTCCTCGAAGAAGCCGGAATCGTTGCAACCCCCGGAGTTGGTTTCGGAGACGCTGGCGAAGGTTACATCAGGTTCGCCCTCACCAAGCCGGTCGAGAGGATAAAAGAAGCTGTAGAAAGGATGAAGAAACTGCATTTCTGAACCGAATTAGAACAAATCAGTTAAAAGGATCAAAAGTCAGGCGGCGTAATTCTTAAATCTGCCACCTCCTTTTCTCACTTCCTTTTCTCGTATACTTGTTTCAGGAATGTATTTTATTCAAATATTATCAATAGTCTAGGGCCTTTTACCTGCTTTTTTGGTTGTTCATAACTTCAAATCCGGGATCATTGTACGGCATCTTCCAGAAGCCATTTCCAGATTGGTATGACAATTATTTTCTTTCCCTCTATATCGAATTCGTCTTTGGTGTTTTCTTTGAGGATAAGACCCTCTTCAAGATCATATGCCTTCAGTGCTTCGAGAAGACCCTCTATTTCTCTGTTCTTTGTTTTTGGGTTATCCAGGCTTTTTGTTACCTGTATTGCTTCTTTTACTTCGGTTCCCTCTCAGGTATGAACACAAGGTTTTCAAGCATCTTTTCTCTGTCTTCAGAGAACCTGAATGATATGTTTTGAGCAAGCCCTGTATCTATAAAATAGACTTTTTTGTTTGAGTATATTTGTTTATTCAGCGATTCCGAATACATGGGAATCGTGAACATGAGGTAACTGTTTTCAAAATAATTCAGGTATTCTTTTATTGTAGTCGGGTTCGAAACTTGCAGGGTTTTCCTTAATGAATTGAGACTTAATTCTTTTCCGATGTTCGAGTTTTCCGATGTTCGAGTTTTCCGATGTTCGAGTTTTCCGATGTTCGAGTTCATCATGAAAGCTTGAGTACTCTTATTTATGAGCCCCTGCATAATTCTATAAGATCCAAATTTTAAGAGGATACAGATCAGAATTTCAGGTTCAAAAAAATTCCATATTAGAAAATCGGAAAATTAGGAAATTCTTGTCAGGAAAGTTCCCTACATTTTATCGAAAAAGGAAGAGCACAACAATGATAATTCTGGTAAAGTTTCTTGAATCCGTGCAGGAGATTACGGGGCAGCAGGAAATCTCAGTTAAGATAGGGAAAGGGGATACCGTACACACTGTCCTTTTTGCTCTGGCCTACAATTACGGGCATGATTTCTATGCTGTTACCATCGGCGACGAAAGCGAAACCCCTAAAATAAGGATAATGCTGAACGGAAGGGACATAGGGTATCTGGACGGGTTCGAAACAGACGTGAAAAGTGGAGACGTTCTGGTTCTGTCCTCACAGGAGACATTACCATGAGCCTCCGGATTAATAGCCACATAAACCCGGAAATCGGCTGTATTTGCACCCAACAAAATGCGCTTACAGGCTCATTTTGTTTCAAATAATTTGCAAACCTAACTGACCGTTCAACTTTGATTTATTACTTTTTTCTTTTTACTTTACTGCCTGCCCAGGACAAAAATGACCTCAAATGAGATCTCACGTTCTTTCTTTTCACTCGCCGCTCTCCACTTGAACCCACCCGCGTACCGAAACTATAAACGAACTCAGTAGCTGTGCAGGGGCTTGAATTCCAAAAAATCAACCATGTCGCAGGAGACAACCAAAAAACCAGACCCAAAAAAATCAGACCCAAAAAAACACTTATTTTTTAAGCCATAACTTCCTTACAGAGCAACATGCCAGATCCCACAAAAGAATCCGCAAAAGAGCCTGCGAATGAGCCAGAAAAAGGACTTGAAAAAAGACATGTAAAGCCCGCCATCAAAGAGTATTTCCAGCTAAGGGAAACCATTGTTACGATTGCAGCTGACGACCCTGTCCACATCAAAGCCGCAAAAGACGCCATCAGAGTTCACAGGGCAGCTCTTGAAAATTACATCCTCTCTGACCCTTATTTTCAGCTCACCCTGGAACCCTACGAATGTCCAAAAAACGCCCCTGAAGCAGTCCGGAGGATGGTAAAAGCCGGAAACACTATGGAGATCGGGCCCATGAGTGCGGTTGCGGGCACAATTTCTGCCCTTGCCGTGGAAGCTATGGTAAAAGCCGGAGCAAAATATGCTATTGTCGATAATGGTGGAGATATTGCACTTATCAACGACCGGCCAGTTGTAGTCGGGATCTATGCAGGGCAGTCTCCGATTAAAAACCTGGGATTAATTTTCGAGCCCCGTGACTCGATTACAGGTATCTGTACCTCGGCAGGGACAGTGGGACCTTCAATCAGCTTTGGGATGGCGGATGCAGCTGCAGTATTTTCGGATGACATTTCCCTGGCGGATGCGGCTGCAACTGCACTCGGGAACGAGGTGGGGATAGGAAAGGAATCAGTAGAGTCTTCCTTTAAAGCAGTAAAAGGGGTTCCAGGAATTAAAGGTGCACTCGTGATCCAGGGGGAATACATAGGAATGTGGGGAGAAGTACCGAAAATCACACGAGCAGATGTCAGATACGAATACATCACCAAAGCGTGAATATTCACCTGAAGCCTTTTAGAAACGCTTTTATGTCTAAAGGATTTATTTTCATAGGACTTGTATTAAAAATAGCCTTTTGGCTTGAATTTTTCAACACCAGGGTAAAAACATTAATATATTATCAATTTTTATTTATTATGAGTTATTTTTATTTCCAAGCAGATAGATTCTATTTTTTTTCAATAAATCAAAGAGTATATTCTGCTTAATTTGCCAGGTTTCAGAAAAATTTCCTCCTCTCAAAAATGACAATTACTAACATGCAATTGAATATTATCTTTCATGATTATATTTCCTAGTGAGGAAGATACAGAATGAATGAATATTTGAGGCAGTCTGGTATTGATTTCATTGGGAATGTGCCCTGGGGGACACACTTTTGCCAATTCTACCAGACAAAAGAGGATTTGACTGATATACTTGTTCCCTATTTTAAAGCAGGACTGGAAAATAAAGAATTTTGTATGTGGGTAACATCACAGCCTCTGGATGTGGGAGAGGCAAAAGAAGCTTTAAAAAAGGTTATTTCTGATATTGATGTTTATCTGGAGAAAGGGCAAATCGAAATTATTCCTTACACTCATTGGTATGTAAAAGAAGGGGTTTTCAATTCAGATAGAATCTTAAATGATTGGGTTGAAAAACTCAATTATGCTCTGGAAAGGGGCTATGAAGGACTGAGGTTGGCAGGGAACACTTCCTTGCTGGAAAAAGAGGATTGGGAGAATTTTGTAGAGTATGAGAAAAAAATGGATTCGGTTATTAGCAGTTGCCGTATGATAGCTCTGTGCACCTATTCTCTCGATGTTCACGGTGTAACTGAAGCCATAGGTATTGCCGCAAATCATCAATTCACTCTAGTTAAAAAGGAAAGAAAATGGGAGAAGATCAAAAGTTCCAACCGACAAAATATAATCGAGAGAAAGCGGACAGATGAGGCGCTGCGCCAGAGTGAACAGCGCGTCAGGCTGAAATTGGGAAACATTCTCTCGCCCTCCCGGAAGATGGCTAACCTGGAGCTTGCTGATATTATTGATGCCCAGGCGATCAAGTCTCTCATGGATGAGTTCTATAAGCTTACTCAGATTCCCGTTGGCCTGCTCGATCTCAAAGGCAATATTCTGGTAGGCGTTGGATGGCAAGATATATGCACCGAATTCCACAGGATCCACCCTGAAACCTGCAAGCACTGCGTGGAAAGCGACACAAAGCTATCCGTAGGTGTTGCCCCTGGAGAGTTTAAGCTGTACAGGTGCAAGAACAACATGTGGGATACAGCAACCCCAATCATTGTGGGAGACCAGCACATCGGCAATATCTTTTTAGGACAGTTCTTTTTTGAGGACGAGCCTCTGGACTATGAGCTTTTCCGGACCCAGGCCAGACAATACGGCTTCAATGAGAAGAAATACATAGCAGCGCTGGAAAAAGTTCCAAGATTAAGCAGAGAGACTGTGAATACAATCATGGTCTTCTTCATGAAACTTGCCAACATGCTTTCACAGCTAGGCTACAGCAATATTAAGCTGGCCCGGTCGCTGGCGGAACGCGATGTCCTGGTGGACGCGCTGCGGAAGAGTGAAAAACGTGAGCGTGCTCGCTCGGAGGAACTGGCAGTAGTATTGGATGCCGTGCCTGTTGCGGTATTTTTCGCATGCGATCCAGAGGCGCTTCACATAACCGGTAACCGCCTCTCATATGAATGGCTACGGATTCCTGTAGGTACAAACTTTTCCAAGTCCACTCCTGAAGGAGAGCAGCCTGAGATGTTTAAGTTATTCAAGGATGGAGTGGAGCTGCCGCCTGAAAATATGCCATCGCAGATGTCGGCTACAGGCATAGAGATAAACAACTGTGAGCTAGATATTGCATCTTCTGACGGTGAAATACGACATATATTGGGCAATGCCAGACCCTTGCATGACGAGCAGGGAAACCTGCGCGGATCAATTTCTGCATTCATAGATATCACCGAGCGCAAAAAAGCAGAAGAAGCTCTAAAAAAAGTACATGAAAACCTGGAAGAAAAAGTAAAAGAACGAACAACCCAGCTTGAAAAGGCTTATAAATCGTTAAAAGAAAGTGAAAAAGAGCTAGCTGAAGCTCAAAAAATGGCTCATATTGGAAATTGGGATTGGGATATTACAACTGATAAAACATACAGGTCTGAAGAACTGTATCGTATTTTTGGACGCGAGCCTCAAGAATCAGGTGCATCTTTCGATGAATTTTTAAATTTTGTACACCCCGACGATCGAGAATATGTGAATAATTCAAGAGACTATTTGAATATCATTAAGAAAGGGTTAAGTGGGGAGTCCCAAGGCATTGATTATCGGATTATCTTAGATGATGGGGAAGAACGCACAGTCCATTCACAAACCGAAGTTATTTTTGATGAGAAAAATACCCCAATTCGAGTGAAGGGAACAATTCAGGATATTACTAAGTTTAAAAAATCAGAAGAAAAAATTAAGAATTTAGCGGATATTGTGGAATCGTCAAATGATGCTATTGGAACTCTATCACTTGACGGTGTTATTACAGGCTGGAACAAAGGAGCAGAGCAGGTTTATGGTTATTCAGCCAAAGAAATTCTTGGAAAGACAGTATCCATCCTGGCTCCATCTCATTTAGATGAAGAAACAAAAAGATTAGCTGAAATGGTCAAAAAGGGAGAAAAAATCTACAATTATGAGACTTCAAGGTTAAGAAAAGACGGGAAGGTAATAGATGTTTCATTAAACCTTTTTCCGGTTTTTGACATCTCTGGAAAGCTGACCACTATCTCAGTTATTTCCAGAGATGTAACCGAAAGCAAAAAAGCAGAAGAAAAACTTAAAGAAAGTGAGGAAAAGTACCGCAACATCGTGGAGACAGCCAACGAAGGTATATGCGTAATGGATGCCGATACCATAGTCACTTATGCTAATAAAAAAATGATTGACATGCTCGGATACACCCTGGAAGAAGGGATTGGCAGACCTATATTGGACTTTTTCAGTGAAGAAAGTAAAGCTATCGTCAAACTGAATGTGGAAAAAAGGCGGCAGGATGTCAATGAAAACCATGAATATAAATTAATACGTAAGGATGGTTCATCCTTATGGGTGCTTATAAGTTCTAAATTCCTTTTTGATAAGGATGGCAAGTTTATGGGCTGGATAAGCATGCTTACTGACATCACCAAACGAAAAGAAGCTGAAAAAACCCTGGAAAACACCGAGATTGCCCGTAAAAAAGAAATCCACCACAGAATTAAGAATAACCTGCAGGTAATTTCCTCTCTGCTGGACCTGCAGGCTGAGAAGTTCAATAATAAAGAGTATATTAAGGATTCAGAAGTTCTGGAAGCCTTCAGGGAAAGCCAGGACAGAGTAATATCCATTGCCCTAATTCATGAAGAGCTGCACTCAGGAGGAGGATCCGACACTCTGAATTTCTCACCGTACCTGGAGAAGCTCGTTGAGAACCTTTTCCTAACATACAGCCTTGGTGATGTCGATATCAGCTTAGACATGGATCTTGAAAAAAACATTTTCTTTGACATGGACACTGCAGTTCCCTTAGGGATAATTGTCAATGAACTTATTTCTAATTCCTTGAAACATGCATTTCCAGGCAGGAACATGGGGGAAATTAAGATCAAATTAATTAAGGAAGAAAAAGTAGGAAATGAGCTGAGTAATGATGAAGAACCTGCTGAAAAAGCTACCGGTTATACTCTGATTGTTTCAGATGACGGAGTTGGCATTCCCGAAAAAATTGATTTAGAAAATTCAGATACACTTGGTCTGCAGCTTGTAAACATTCTGGTAAATCAGTTAGATGGCGAAATCAAGTTAAAAAGGGATGCAGGTACTGAATTCAAGATAAGAATTAATGTATAACCGGTTTATACTCATTTATTCACTTTCTACTTCTTTCAATTATGGTGAGACCTGGAAATTAATAAACAGAAGGTATCTTTGCAATAATGTTTTTTATACAAATACTTTTATTAAGGAACTTCTGCATAATTAAATATAAATTCAAAATTCATATCACGTTAAAATTAGCGGTCTGACATTTATTCGGCAGGTTCTCATTTGAATTTAGTTCTTGAGCTGGAGAGTAAGGGGATATTGCCGGAAACCGGAAGATAGACCTGTTTGGAAATTGAAAATATACCCCTGGAGGAGATTATCTATGTTAGGTGGCTATACCGGAAAGATCCTGGAAGTTGACCTTGACAGCGGCGAGCTTAAAGACTTACCGCTTGACGAAGAAATGGCAAAGATGTACCTCGGAGGCAAGGGACTCGGCCTAAAACTTGTATACGATGAGTTCAGACCGGACATGCAGCCCTTTGACCCTGATAACCTGCTTGTGTTTGCAACCGGGCCGGCTACCGGGGAAAAAGTCCCGACAAGCGGACGTTACCATATTGTCTGCAGCAAATCCCCGCAGACAGGAACCGTAGGGAGCGGGAATTCCGGAGGGAAATGGGGTCCCATCCTGAAATTTGCAGGATATGACGCAGTTGTGGTCCGGGGAATTTCAAAAGAACCTGTTTACCTTAGCATCGTGGACGGAAAAGCCGAACTTGTGCCAGCCCCGGAACTCTGGGGAATGACAGTCCATGCTGTCACGGACGAACTGACCGAAAGGAGCAAAAACCCCAAAAAGACATCGGTTGCCTGCATAGGACCTGCAGGAGAAAACCTTGTCCCTTTTTCCGGCATCATGAACGACAAGTACCGGACCGCAGGCAGGACCGGGCTTGGGGCTGTGATGGGGAGCAAAAAGTTAAAAGCGGTCGTAGTTTCCGGGAGCCAGAAAGTCGAGCCTGCAAACCCCGAGCTCCTGAAAGAGCGGGTCGTAGAAGCCATGAAAAAGATAAGGGAGAACCCGGTAACGGCTCCCGACGGAGGGCTTCACACCTACGGGACCGCGGTCCTTGTAAACATCATCAACGAAAGCGGAGCCTACCCGACCCGGAACTTTCAGGAAGCCTATTTTCCGGATGCCGACGAACAGAGCGGAGAAACCCTGGTCAAAAAATACCTGACCGGCCGCGGGGGCTGCTGGGGCTGTCCAATCGTTTGCGGGAGGAAGTCAGACGTGCCTGAAGGACCCTACAGTGTCCGGGATACTGAAGGCCCGGAGTATGAGACCCTCTTTGCCTTTGGTTCCGACTGTGGGATAACGGAGCTTGATGCCCTTATTAAGGCCAACCATCTCTGCGACGAACTGGGGCTTGACACCATCTCCATGGGAGGCACCATCGCCTGTGCCATGGAACTCGTGGAGAAAGGAAAAATCCCGCCAGAAAAAATGCACGGCATGAACCTACGATTTGGGGACCCAAACTCGATGATTGAAGCTATCTGGAGAACCGCCTATCGCGCAGGGATAGGAGCTGACCTTGCTCTCGGCTCGAAAAAGCTTGCAGAGAAATACGAGGCTCCAGAACTCTCCATGGCTGTCAAAGGCCTGGAACTGCCCGCCTACGACCCCCGCCCAATCCAGGGGATAGGCCTGAATTACGCAACCGCAAACCGGGGTGGCGACCACGTCTACGGCTACATGATCTCCCCCGAAATCCTGGGGCTTCCCCTGAAACTTGACCCCTACGCCGTTGAGGACAAGCCGAAATGGACCATCATCCTTCAGGACTTGACCTCAGCCATCAATTCATCGGTTGTCTGCCTCTTTACTTCATTTGCCCTGGGCCTTCCCGAATATGCAGGGATGTTGGCAGCGATTACGGGCTTTGACCTCGATGCCGACAAGCTTCTGAAGCTCGGAGAGAGAGTCACAAACCTCGAGAGGCTGATGAACAACATGTATGGGATTGACCGGAATGAAGACATCCTTCCAAAACGTCTCACGGAAGAGCCAATCCCGTCAGGACCCTCGAAAGGCCAGATATCCCATGTCCCGGAAATGATCGACGAATATTACAGACTCAGGGGCTGGGTTGACGGAAAGCCGACTGCAGAAAAGTTGAAGGAACTTGGGATTGCCTGAGTCCTTCCCCCTCACTTTTTTTATTATGTTATTTAGCATCAATTCATCCTTTTTTCCGGAGAGATAAGCTTGAAAGTACACGTAAAGTTCCTTGCGACTATCCGTGAAATAATAGGAGTTCCCGAAATCGAGCTTGAGCTCCGTCCTGGCGACACCGTTAGAGTTGCCTTGCAGGCCCTTCAAGCCCGTTACGGGACTGAGTTCAAAGAAGCCACAACAGGTACAACCGCCGGCGAGATTCCAAAAGTGAGGTTTCTGGTTAACGGGAGGAACACCGATTTTCTCGAAGAGCTCGAGACCGAATTAAAAGACGGGGACATTATGGTCCTGGTCCCCCCGGTTGCCGGGGGATAAAATAAGAATTCGGAAACGTTTTTCTAGGAGGAAGCGTAAAACCCCGAAGTCTTTAGCTTTAGGGGATATAAAAGGCACAAATAATGCAAGCCCTTTTCAAATCACAGTACTTTCCAGTACTTTCATGCCGGGAAAACAGGAATGGAAAGGTAGAGGGTAAAGAGGAATCCGAAAACCTTTACATTAAAAAGGCTGCTTTCTTAAATGCCTGCCCGATTTAAATGCCTGCATTCCTTATCCCTTAACCCTTCAATTTATTCTCCGGTTCAGTTCAATACTCTTTCTTCTAAATTCAACATATTTTCATTTTCTTCAGATATTTTTATCATTCAGATTTTCAATTTCCTGAGGCTGTTTTTTCGGATCAGTATTTATATGAAGCACCCGCTGTGGGAAGGGAATCTCTATTCCGTTTTCCTGGAGGGTACATTTTATGGTCCAGAGAAGTCTGGTTTTCAGCCCGAACCATTCACTTACAGGAGCCCAGATCCTGACAACTATTTTTACCGAACTTTCTCCAAGGTCGCTTACGAAAACAGAGGGAGAGGGGTTCAGGAGAGCAAACGGCTCCTTATCTATAAGGTCCTCGATAAGCCAGATTGCGGCATTGGCATCATCGCTATAGCGGATCCCAATTGTGTATTCAAACCTTCTGACCGGATGTTCTACAATGTTTGTGATGTTTGTGGTAAAGACCTGCTGATTGGGCAGGCGGACAAGGAGCCCGTCATAGGTACGGATAAGGGTGGAGATTATGCGGATATCGGTGACATAGCCGGCTATCCCATTGATTTCTACCTGATCCCCTATTTTTATGGGCCTTTCAAACATGAGAAAACAGCCCGATACCAGATTTCCAACAATGTTCTGGCTTGCAAAACCGAGGACAATACCTGCGACCCCTCCTGCAAGCAAAAGCCCCGAGGGGTCGAGCCCTATTAAAGGAAGTATCGCAATGAAAACGATAATAAGAGAGCCATAATAAAAGAGTTTGAGGATAGGTTCGCCCACATCCTTACTGACCCGGTCTTTGAGAGATCTGCGCAGGTAAATTGTGAGAACTTTGGAAAGAATGATCGAAAAAGAAAGAATGATTATAAACTTAATCAGATTCTCCGGGGTAACCGGACCCTGTGAGGTAGAGTATAGGGGATAATCAAGAAATTTAATATCAGGAAGAATCAAAAACCCCACTCCATATAAAATTTAAAAGGTACGAAGCCGAGCTTCCGGAAGCCGTAAACACCAAAAGCCTCTTTCCTGACTTTTCGGTCGTTCACAAGAGCACCTTTCAGGTCCCCGTTAATTGACTGCATCTCGAAACCTGTTTCAGCCGTGTTCCGGTTGAGGATATCCATACGGGCTTTCATGAAAACGTCCCCATCATAGTACAGTTTCATCCCGTATGCACTGAAAACAGCTTTTGAGATTGAAGCCCAATCCGAGGAGGTATTTCTGAGGGTAAGCTCCATAACTCCTTCCTGCAGGGGATTGAGTAAAGGTGAAATTGAGTATAACCGGCTTTTCCAGTACTTACAAACAACCCCATTCGAGACCTCTCCGTAAAGGGTAAATTTCTGCCTCACCAGGCTGAACACGTCCAGGACCTGGAGACTCCGATTTTCATTTTCCGAGATAAAAACGCCGATTTCAACTGGAAAAGTCAGAAAAATCTGTTTTTTCTCCCCACCTGCAAGGAGCAGGGTTTTTTCAAACTCTATCAGCAGATTCGGAGTAATTTCTTTTGGCGTATTCAGGGGTTCTACCGGATTTATGATAATTCGCTTTCTATCTCCAAGGATGAACTTTTCCACTTCATCTTTTCCCAGGGTCCTTCTGTATATCCATCTGTCCCCGGTTTTTTCTACCGAAATCGAGATTCCTTCCTGTTTTACTGAAAATGGGGGATCGTAGTAACCGTACATAGTATTCCAGCAGTTAACATATTTCAGTTAATTTCTATATTTCTTTATATTACATCCTAACCATTATAAAAAAATTACTTAGAATAAATATTACAGGGTTGTAGAAAAAGATGGTTTCCAATTAATTGCCCGATCTATTCCGAAATTCGAGAGGAGATTTTTCAGTTTTTCTCTCCCTGCAGCACAATGTGCCTGAACCAGTCGTCATCCAGATAAAAAGTAACCCAAAAACCGACACCTAATTGAGAACAATAATATTGAATGAAATATCTCCGGGACCGAAAGAATATTTATCTTTACCCAGAAAATCTCCAATTTCCTGCGATCCCAAAGCGCAATTCGGGCGAGGCGCAATTCGGGCTTTAGACCCATCTTTTCTTTTTAAAATAAAGAAACATGCTTATTCCTATTAAAGCCATACCCAGCATGACTACAGGATAACCCCAGTGCCATCTGAGTTCCGGCATGTAGTCAAAATTCATACCGTATACTCCTGCTACGAAGGTTAAAGGAATGAAGATAGTGGCTATAATAGTAAGAATTTTCATAATGTCGTTCATTCTGTTGCTTAAGCTCGAGAGGTAAACATCTACCATTGAAGAGAGAATATCCCTGAAGGCTTCGATGGAGTCAATAACCTGAATGGTATGGTCATAAATATCTCTCAGGTAAATCTGCGTACTTTCCTTTATGAGTCCTGACTCGGCTCTCTGAAGACTGTTTATCAACTCCCTGAGGGGCCAGACAGATCTACGAAGGATGATCATATCTCTCTTGTGTTTCTGAATCATCCTCATAGTTTCAGGTGTGGGATTCACTATCAGTTTTTCTTCAAGATCCTCAATCTCTTCCCCAAAGTGCTCAAGAATCAAAAAATAGTTATCAACTATAGCATCAATCAGGCTGTATGCAAGATGGTCCACCCCATTCTTTCGGAGGCGTGAGGCGGGATTTTTTAACCTATCCCTTACAGGATCAAAAACATCTCCTTCCCTCTCCTGAAAAGAGAGGATATAATTGGATCCGAGGATGATGCTTACTTGGTCCATAATTATTTCTTCTCTTTCTTCATCGAGAAGTATCATTTTCAGCACAGTATAAATATATGAATCGTAATCTTCCATTTTGGGGCGTTGCCCCGTGTTTAGCACATCTTCGAGAGTAAGAGGGTGGATATTAAAATAGCTTCCGAGCTTTTCTATAACCTCAATCTGGTCGAGCCCATCGACATTTACCCATAAATTCATTCCGGGCTTGTCTTTAAAGGTCAGGCATTCCCCCACAGTCTGCAGTTCTTTTTCGATAAGTTCCTCGCTGTTATAGGCACAGAGACTGATCACAATCCTCTCTGCCTTTTTTTCCCCCACATACACAAGCGTGCCAGGGGCAAGCCCGACCTGCAATTGTTTTTTCCCTAACTTTGTAAGTCTCAAGGCTCTTCCTCACTTTCGAATAAAAATAACCGCTTAAGTTAATGGAAACTTCATCAATTTAAGTTCTATGCCTGATTTTTTGTCGAATACGATTATTCAGCTTTTGAAGCAAATAGGATGATTTTCAGTGTGAGCTGGCACTAAGTTTGAAATAGAGCTTTTAAATGTTTGTAGATAAATATAATTATGTATACGACATTATAATACGTTAAATATGTAATAGATTTTTCCAAAATTAGGGTAAATTGGAAAGATCATTAATTTAAAATAAAAATGTGGGGGTAATCAGTACGGTTAAGATAGAACTCTTGGATAGTATATACGGTATGTTTGATCAGTTGATAGCGTTTATTCCGACATTGGTAGCCATAATTCTTCTTCTTGTTATAGGAATAATATTGGGAAAGTTTCTTGGAAAGATCGGTGCGAAAGTACTGGACAAAATAGGACTTGATGATCTGGTTGACAGAACCGTGATAGGTGGAATGATAAAAAAAGGACAGATGAGTACAGTCGGTTTTTTTGATGCAATAATCCGCTGGTTCATTTATATTATCTTCGCCTTAATCATTCTGGATATTCTGAACATTGGGGTAGTGAATAATTTCGTTGATCTTGTAATATTCTACGTCCCACTTGTGATCTCTGCTGTCGTTGTCCTGCTTATAGGTTTGCTGATTGTGGACTTTATTAGCGACCTGCTCCAGAAAGTGATTATTTCAACCGGAATAGATGAAAAACTTGAAAAGACAACTTTTGGAGCTTCAATTAGATCCGGGGGACTGACGGTTTCAGACATCGTAGCTGGAATAGTTAGGATATTTGGGTATCTGATCTTCCTCACGGCTGCGTCTGATATCCTGAAGCTAAATATGATTACTGTTCTGTTGATAAGTATTACTCAATACTTGCCACGTGTTATCATAGCTATCCTGATCCTGGTAATAGGAATTCTTTCTATAGACATAGTAATGGACTACCTGAGAGGTACTGTCAAAGGCATGGAAATAGAAGGGGCAGATATCATTCTCCCACTCCTCAGAGGCTTCCTGCTTCTTATTCTGGTTCTGGTCGCCCTGAATACAATGCTAATTGATACCAGTATTCTCTACCTGTTCTTCGGACCGCTGGCATGGGGAATTGCAATTGTGGTTGCATTCAAATACGGAGTCAAAGATGCAATCGTTGCGTATGCAAAAGAAAGGAAGTAATCGCTTCCTTTCATTTTTTATTTAAAGCATTGTTCCTGGCTTATAAATAATTTATATATAAAATATGTGTTGAACCTATATTATACAGGTTTTTTTTCAACTTTGGAAGGCTATTTTTCAGAGACAAATAAAAAATAATAATTATTATATCCATTTTTGACTTTTCCTGCAATTAATATTTTTTTATTGAGAGAAAGGTTGTATCTATTTTTCGAAAAAGACTAATAAAGAGACATAGGGGTTTAAACCTCAATATGGATGGGAAAGAAGATTTTCTCCAGGAAAAATTAGGTAAAAAAACTGAATGTTCAGATAGCGGATTAAAGGACTTTTCTTATTATATGATTTAAAAGAATTTTTATAAAAATATAGTCTATCATTATAAAATAATATTAATAAGAAAATACAAATACTCTTTGTATGATATATAATATTAGAAGTCATACCAATTCACACGAAATAAAACTTCAGCCAGACAAAAACGGGGTTCAGATTTAATAAGAATAGTAATAAAATAGAATTAGGGTCTGCTGAAGGGAAAAAATTGGGGGAATTTAGATTAGATCAGGATTTACCAGCTTAGCTTGTGTTTTAATTGTTTTTTTGTTATTAAGTGCAGCTACCTGTACCGGTTCGGCACAGGATGACGGAACAACTACCATAATGAACCTGATAGGGGAAAATGGAAATTTTACTATTATCTCAGGTTACTTCAATAACAGCAGCCTCAATACTACCCTGGCCGGGGACGAACCGCATACTGTGTTTGTTCCGAAGGACGACGCTTTTAAGAATGTATCGGAAAGCACTCTTGAAGCTCTAATGAAAGACCCTGCAGCACTTGAACAGATGCTCCTTTATCACGTCACAAACGGGACCCTGATGGCCGAAAACCTGGCCAACGTAAGCAATATTACAACCCTTCAGGGAAGCGAACTGCCGGTCAATGTCACAGACGAAAGGACATTTGTAGGGGAGGCAGAGGTTCTCCAGGCGAACCTTACAGCAGACAACGGGGTTGTACATGTCATTGATGCCGTGCTGATCCCGCCAAAAGCCCCATCTGAAGAAAAGGATATTATCGAAACCGCAACAGAAGATGGAAACTTTACGACTCTTCTGACAGCAATTAGGGCTGCAAACCTTACTGACACTCTGAAAGGGGAAGGTCCTTACACGGTCTTTACTCCGACAGATGAGGCTTTTAACGCCCTGCCAAACGGCACAATCGAATCTCTCCTTAACGACACTGATACGTTGACAAAAATTCTCCTCTACCACGTTGCGAGCGAGAGGCTGATGGCAGAAGATGTTGTTAACATAACCAACATTAAGACCCTTCAGGGTAGTGACATTCCTGTCAATGTCACTGAGGAAGGAGTGTTTGTAGGAGACGCACAGATTATAATGAAGGATGTAAATGCCAGCAATGGAGTGATACACGCTATAGATGTAGTCCTTATCCCGCCTGAACCTGCGCCAGAACAAAATCTGACAGTACTCTATAACGACACTGTAAACCTGACTGAAGAAAACGTCAAGTTCAGGAATGCTTCCCTGAATTATACAATAGCCAATCTCACAGACTTCGGAGCTTTATATGCAACAGGACTCGACTTTAACGCAGCCTTAGCGCAGAACATGACCGGAAATGTGACTAACATGACCAATGTGCCGTTTGTGTTTAAGAGCATAGAAGGAGTCGAGAATAATAACACTACCGGAGAGATGTGGTTTGTCTACATCAACGGAGAGCCGGCCAAAGAGTACTTCGGTATAAACCCGGTAAGTTACGGGGACAAACTCAACTTCTGGTACACAACAGGGAAAAGCGGAGAAGCCTTAATCGAGAATGCAACCTATGTGATTAACATCACAATCGCCGAAATGATGGCGAAAGATACCATTATTGAGGCGGCCCAGAACCAGACGAGATTAGCCACATTTGTAAATGCAACCGAAACTGCAAACCTGACAGAGACCCTGAACGGAACAGAACCTTATACTGTTTTTATTCCGAGTAACGAAGCCTTCAATGAGCTGCCGGTAGAAACCCGTAATAAGCTAATGAACAACACCACCCTGCTCAGGAATGTTCTCTCTTACCACGTATTGAGTGGAAAGTATGTCCGCAAGCAACTTGCCAGTATGAATACCGTCAATAACATTCAGGGCGATGCGCTTCAAATCAAAATGGTAGGGGAGAATATCACAATACAAAACGCAATTGTTACACAGATAATTGTTGTAAACAATGGGGTTATCTGCATAATTGATAAAGTGCTCATCCCTCCAGACAGCGGACTTCTTTCCGATGGAAACCAGACAGATGGAAACCAGACAGATGGAAACCAGACAGATGGAAACCAGACAGATGGAAACCAGACAGATGGAAACCAGACAGATGGAAACCAGACTGAAGATCAGGCAGGAAACTGGTACTTCTTCTCGATTCCCTTCAAAGCCAACAATACGAGCGTTGATTATCTGCTTTCGGATGTAAACTATACCTCCCTGATTTACTACAACGCCTCAACCAGACTCTTTGAAGATGTCTCAAACATTGAACCTCTAAAAGGATACTGGATCAATGTTCCCAACGGAACCGAATTCAATGCTTCGGAACAGTTTGCTTCGGTTGAGAAAAAGCAGGTCACTGTTCCACCGAGCCTGCAAACCTATCCGGGCTGGAACGCACTGGGTTCACCTGTAAACGAGACAATCTCTGCGGAAATTGCATTTACGACCATTGACAGCTCGTATACAAAAATTGTGGGCCCCTGGGTGTCGGGCAACAACACTACAGGCCACTACCAGTATGTAGGTTACAATGGCTTTAACGGAACATTAGGTGAGAACCAGCTTGGAACGGAAGAATTTGAAGTCAAACCCTATGAGGGGTACTGGGTTTTTGTGAAAGAGGAAAATCTGTACGCCTGAGGAGGTCACCTGAAAGATAGTGTATAAGAAACATAATAAACCACTGAGAGACCAGTAAAAGCCGAAAAAACGTCCTTATAAGAGAAAAAAGGAGGCTTCCATTTATGGAAACTTCTTTTTTACTTAAATCTCTTTTTTACTTAAATTTACTTCTTATTTTAATTATATTTCCTTGTCCAACTGACTTTTAATCCATCCCAAAGGCTTCAATTCCCTTTTAGAGAACTTTCTTCGCACTTCTTTAGTTTCTTAGTTTTTAAAATCAATATTTATATAAAGCTTCCTGCCAATGGTTGAGCGCATGCCAACCCTGGATACTTTGAACGAGACTCTGAACGATACTGCGAATAAGACTCTTGGAGAAAACATTTCTAACTTTGACAGATTATTAAATGATATATTCAGCTGGTTCTCAGGTAACCTCGGTACACTGATATTTATAATATTCATAGGCATTGGCACCATACTTGTCGCAAGGACTGTAAACCACCTTATGGAAAGTTACTTCACAAAAGCAAGCAGCAAGCTGCGGATGGATATCACGGCTTTCCGGATGTTCAGGCACATTACGGTTGCAGCGATCTACTTTATCGGGCTGGTTGTTATAATATTCATCATTCCTGGCTTGCACACTCTCTCTGTAGCTCTCTTTTCTGGGGCAGGGCTTGCTGCCATCGTCATCGGTTTTGCAGCCCAGAGCACGCTGAGCAATATTATTGCAGGAATCTCCCTTGCCCTTTTTCAACCTTTCAGGGTTGGAGACCGGCTGAATATTATGAACGAATACGGAAAGGTTACGGACCTCAACCTCAGACATACGGTAATCATAACCTGGGATAACAGGCGCCTTATAATTCCCAACTCGATAATCAGCAACGAAGCGATTATCAACTGGACCATAGAAGACCCTGCGGTTATCTGGCCAATAAACATCGGAATTAGTTATGACTCTGATATTAGCCTGGCAAAAAAAATCATGATTGAAGAAGCCAGAAAGCATCCAATGGTAATGCCTCACCAGGCCATGGAGCACAGCATTGTAAAGCCAAGTTTCCTCAAACCCGAGACTTTTGCAAACGGATTAATGGACCTGTCCGTGCTACATACTATAGACCCGGATTTCAGGGACAGAGGAGAAGTTAATGTATACGTTACAGAACTTGGGGATTTTGCAGTAAATCTCCGCCTGCTGGTCTGGTTTAAGGATAGGGGCGATGCATATAGTTCGGGCTGTGAATTAATGGAAGCAATTAAAAGGCGCTTTGACAGTGAAGGTATTGAAATTCCATTCCCTTACAGAACTATTGTGTACAAGAACGATATCGAGAAAGAAAAAGCTTCTGGAAAATCCGCTGCAGACAGGAGTAAAACGGAATATGCTCCAAGAAGAAGGCTAACCGATATTGATGATGAAACAGATCAATAAAACAGGGTAATAAAACAGGGTAATAAAACAGGATAATAAAACAGGGTAATAAAACAGGATAATAAAACAGGGTAATAAAACAGGATAATAAAACAGGTAACGAAAGGAAGCTTAAATGATGAAAGGGTTTTAAAGCTCCCTTTCATCGATTACTCTTTTTGTCTTTTTCATGCTTCTTGGAAGTTCCCCTATTTTTACACCTTCAATATCCACGGTAACCCCTATAAAATCCTTGAAGGCTTTTCCCAGGGCTTTTTTGGTTTTTTCTTTCTTTGAGAGGTCTTCAGCTTCTTCGATTTCTACTCTGAAGAGCATACTGTCCCTGCCGTCTTTGCGGGTAAGGAGGATCTGGTATTCACTGCTTACTCCGGGGACCCTGTGGGTAATATCCTCTATCTGGCCCGGGTAGATATTTACGGCCTTGAATTTTATGCGGTCGTCAGACCTCCCGAGGATCCTGTCAATTCTCGGGAAGGGGCAGCCGCATTTGCAGTGCCCTGGAATTATTCGGGTCAGGTCTCTTGTCCTGTAGCGAATCAGAGGAGCTCCTTCCTTTGTGAGGGTGGTTATTACAAGCTCTCCGAGAGTGCCATCAGGCAGCTGCTCACCGGTAATTGGGTCGATGATTTCAAAAAGCAGGTGGTCAGACCAGTAATGCATCCCTTCGTGGTAGGAGCAGTCAAGGGCAATTCCGGGCCCGTAGATTTCGGTCAGCCCGTAGATGTCAAAAGTCTCGATCCCGAGTTCGGTTTCGATCCTGCTGCGCATCTTTTCGCTCCAGCGCTCTGAACCGATAATTCCTACCCGGAGATTGATCCGGTCCTTCAAGCCGCGCTTTTCGATCTCTTCGGCAAGCAAAAGTGCATATGAAGAGGTGCTTGCAAGGGCTGTGGTCTTGAGGTCAGTAAGCATTTCAAGCTGTTTTTCGGTGTTTCCGGGGCCTGTGGGGATTGCCATTGCTCCAAGGCGCTCGGCTCCGAGCTGGAACCCTATTCCTGCAGTCCAGAGCCCGTATCCGGGCGTTATCTGGATCCTGTCCTGGTTGGTAAGGCCCGCCAGCATGTAGCAGCGCATCATCTGCTCGGCCCAGACATCAACATCTTTGCGGGTATAGGGGATAATGACAGGTTTGCCGGTTGTCCCGGAGGACGAATGGATTCTTACGATTGCGGAATCCGGCACTGCCTGCAGCCCGAGGGGATAGGCGTCCCTAAGTTCCTCTTTGTGTGTGAAAGGCAGGAGTTTCAGGTCTTCAAGTGACCGGATTTTTTCGATATCAACGTTTGCTTCCCTGAACTTCTTCTGGTAAAAGGAGCTACCTTCAACCACGCGTTTAAGCAGGTTCTTCAGTTTTGCAAGGGTATCATCTTCCGAGAGTTTGGGATGGTAGAGCTGGACATCCGGATCGAGCTCAGATTCCAAAGATGCTTCATACATTTGATTTCACCTTCTGTTCCTGGTCCGGGTGCCCGGAGCTTAGCTTAATTTTTTTGATCGCACCTTCAAACACAGCCCTGTTTACAGCCCTGTGTTTTTCAGGAATTTCGGTTTCAAGTACTGCCAGAATAATTTCTTTTGAAAAAGGCAACATATCCGTGCCTGCAGCCGCTCCCAGCATTGCAACGTTCGCAGCCCGGTACGTGCCTGCTTCTTCTGCAAGCTGTGTAAAATCGAGGCAAAGTATACCCGGAACGTGGGCTTCCAGAAAAGCCAGCAAAGCTTCGGGGACATATTCGGGACTTCCCGGAGGTTTTGATGCAGGGGGTATGGCATGAGAGTTTACCAGGATTTTTCCGCCTTTTTTCAGGAAAGGCAGATTTCTTATGGTTTCTGCGGGTTCAAGCCCTATAATCAAGTCTGCATGCCCTGTAGGGATAAGGGAACCCGAAATCTCATCTCCAATCCTTATATGGCTACTTACCGAACCTTCTCTCTGGGACATGCCTATGGTTTCAGCAGTGCTCACCCGGAACCCGGCTTTCATTGCAGCAAGTGCGAACATGCGGGAAGCAAGCACAACACCCTGCCCTCCGACGCCTGCAATCAGAATATCATACTTCATTCCTTCACCCTTCATTCCTTCACCCCGTCTTCCCTTATGGCTCCTGAAGGACAGATCTGTGCACAGAGCCCGCAACCGCTACAGCTGTCCTGGATAAGAGGTTTATCTTCTCCTGCAGGGAGGAATATTGCGGGGCATCCGAGCTGCTTTACGCAGAACCCGCAGCCTGTACAGATTTCAGGATCAATTGTAAGTCTTGTCCCGGATTTTGTAATTCCTACACATTTTCCTTTAAACACGATTGCCGAAGGCCCTTTAAATTCCATGGCTTCCTTTGCCGCCTCCACGCAGTTTTCCAGGCTACCTGTTTCCACGGTCCTTACGAACTCAACTCCACAGCTCCGAACCACATTGGCAATGTCAATGGCTTTTGAGGCACTTCCAAGGGCAGTTACTCCTATTCCGGGATGGGGCTGGTGCCCTGTCATGGCAGTTGTACGGTTGTCAAGAACGGCAAGGGTAACATCGGCTCCATTGTAGACTGCGTTTACCACAGCAGGGATGCCTGAATGGAAGAAGGTCGAATCCCCGACAAAAGCTACCTGCTTTACTTCAGGATTTGTGCGGGAAAGCCCGGCGGCAATACTCATTCCTGCCCCCATACAGAGGCAGGTATCAACCATGTTGAGAGGAAAGGCGTTTCCAAGGGTATAACAGCCGATATCCCCGGAAAAGATAGTTTCAACCTGGGAGCCATTTTTAAGCTGTTTTGCAGCCTGCTTAAATGCGTAAAAAACGGTCCTGTGCATGCAGCCCGCACAGAGGGTCGGAGCCCGGACCGGCAGGGGTGGGAGCTCTTCCCTTAAAACGGCAGGAGAAGCATGGGAAAGGTGGGAAGGTTCTCCAAGGTCTGCAAGCACTTTGTTGATACCGTCAATAACAAGATCCACATTATATTCCCCACTCACCGGGAAAAACCCGTTCTTTTTTCCATAGATATCAACAGGCAGGTGAGCCCTTCCAGTAAGCTGGAGGACCTGTTCCTCGAGGTATGGGTCAAGTTCTTCGACCACGATCAGTTTTTCGATGCCCTTTAAAAAGGAAAGAGCTGCCTTTTCAGGGAACGGATACACTGTCCCAACCCTGAAGAGGGTGAAAAGCTCTTCAAAGCCCTTTACAGCCTCCTTTACGTAGAGGGCAGAAACTCCTGAGGCTATAATCCCTATTTTTCCGTTTCCCGATAAGGAATTGTACGGAAGCCCTGAAAAGCGCTCGGAAAGCTGCACCTGCATGTCCTCAAGCCAGGGATGCCTCTCGGCAGTAAGCCGTGGGAAAATCGTCCAGCGCCTGTCCTTTGTAAAGCCTTCACAGGAAGCTTCAACCGGGGCAGGTTCTGCAATTGCGAGTTCCACATCCCCGCAACTGTGGGAAACCCTTGTGGTAGTCCTGAGGATGACCGGAATTTCGAATTCGTGCGAAAGCTCAAAAGCCAGCTTCGTAAGCTCATACGCTTCCTGAGGGTTTGCAGGGTCAAGGACAGGGATATTTGCAAAATGCCCGAAAGCTCTGGTATCCTGCTCGGTCTGAGAGGAATGAGGCCCCGGATCATCTGCAACAAGCAGGACAAGAGCCCCTGTTACCCCTATGTAGGTCAGGCTCATAAGGGGATCGGATGCTACATTTAACCCTACCTGCTTCATGGTCACAAGCACCCTTGCCCCGGAATAAGCCGCCCCCACAGCCGTTTCAAGTGCAACCTTTTCGTTGCTCGACCATTCGGTATAAATCCCGCACCTGTCCGCATACCGGATAATTGTCTCCAGAGCTTCGGTCGAGGGAGTTCCCGGATACCCGGTAACTACCTGTACGCCGGCTTCTATCGCTCCAAGTGCAATGGATTCATTACCCATTAACAGTTTTTTTTCAGTCAAATAAACTCATCTCGGATCGGGTAATACTTTAACGAATTGGATAAATTTTGACAACCTCAAGCGAAATAAAATGAGGTTGAAAACGAACCTGAATACTCAATGAATTTTGTAAAATTATTTTGAGAATTCGAGAAGAATTTTAAGGAATTTTACCGCTGCTCTCACTTCAGAAACATGATGTTCATCTATATACAATGTTGTGGGAAGAAGTACGTAAAATTCGAATATAAAGGTTTTGTTTTATGAGTCTGTGGAGCAATAAAACCTTTACCTACCCGAACGAATAAAATAAATTGCGAAAATCAAAATTGATTGGCACATCTTATTATTAAATTAAACCAAACATTTCTCCAAATAACTATCACAGTAGCTATTCCGGTCCTTTTGTTTCCGTTAACAAATGGATGCTGACCTGCTATTGTCTGCAATGATATCTCAGCATTTAAGAAAATCGGATTATCAGCTTTAATTTTATGTGAGAGCATTTGCTCAAAAATTGCTAGATCTCGCTCTAAGATGTCATAATAATCAATATTTTCTACCCATCATTGTTTTAACCGGTCAAGGAGAAGAAACATAGGAGCATACTTTTCGGTCCCAATGCTCAAAGATTGAAAAAAGGAGTATTTCAAGGAGTATTTCAAGGAGTATTTCAAGGAGTATTTCAAGGAGTATTTCAAGGAGTATTTCGATTTTTTGCCGGAAATTCTTATTTTTTGCGTTACGTATGTTTACACTCCGGCAGGTCAAATATAAATATAACTTTGTAATATTATTTACCATGAAAAATTTTGATTACATTGGAACCTGGAAAGAGGTTATAAAAAGCCCCTCTCATTTTTACAGCGAAATGCCAAAGACAGGAGGATACAGTGATCCTATCATTTTTGCAGTAATCAACATTGCCATATACTCACTTTTTTACCTGATTTTTAATCCCGGAGCTTACGATATCAAAGGATTCAGTTCTTTGATGGTATTTGCAGTTGCACTTATGACACCGGTAGCAGGTGTTATTGCTCTCCTTCTCGACGCAACACTCCTCCATATTATTCAAAAAAAGCTTGGGGGAAAGGGAACTTATGAGGGTACTGTAAGGTTCGTACTCTATGCCTCTGCTGCGACCTCCCTCCTCTGGATTCCTCTTGCAGGCGGGATTTTCGGGGTTTACCAGCTCTATCTCTATGTTGTGGGCGGCAAGTTTGTACATGACGTAAGCCTGAAGAGGTCTGCTCTGGCTATGTTTCTGTCCATTTTACTGGTAATTGTCTTTGTAGCGCTGGTTTCTTTAAGCGGCTTTGCCTGATTCTGTTATTTATTCGGTAGTGGTTCCGAATCTCCAGGTTCCCAAAC
Organism: Methanosarcina sp. WWM596; assembly: GCF_000969965.1. GTDB lineage: Archaea > Halobacteriota > Methanosarcinia > Methanosarcinales > Methanosarcinaceae > Methanosarcina. Next base: position 3,753,768 of record NZ_CP009503.1, on the reverse strand, counting down.
CCACTTTTTACAGATGGGACTGAAACACGGATGGGCAAAATCGATTGCATATTTTCCTGCACTTCCAGGGCAGTTTCCATTCAACTATTATTTTTTCCCGTTTTTCTCCCAAAAATCACTGCAAACTGATAGTACTTATATATACAGCTAACATCACAAAAACCTGCTTCTTTAAGCCAATCAAGCTGCTTGTCCAGGCATGTATCCTTATCAAGCTTAACTCTTTCATACCCTGCCAGTATTTCTTCTTCGGGCAAGCCGCTGCTTTCGACATGCTGTCTCCAGGTCGTTTTATTCAGGTTTTCTATGAAAGGGGTTTCCCCATGTACCTAATCGGCGTTAGTGAACTACCCCTCCCTAAAACTTTCGCTTAATAGCTCAAGTTTTTGAGGGAGGTGCTTCCTGCTTCATACTAGGCGGTTGCCGTTTTTTCCTGGTCCACAGGCTCAAACTGTAGTCCCTACAGCAATTTTCTTAATATTGATAGCGGCATTAATGTCTCTATCATGCGTATTTTTGCAATCAGGACATTGCCACTCTCTAATATCTAAACTTAATTCTTGAAGTTTATAACCACACACGTTACAGGTTTTAGAGGAAGGTTCAAACATGCCTATTTTCAGTATAGTTTTTCCTACCCATTCAGCTTTGTACGTTAATTTCAGTACGAAAGAATACCATGCTGAATCACTGATAACCTGAGATAATTTGTGGTTTTTCTTTAATCCTTTAATATTGAGAGTTTCAACGGCTATTGCTTGGTTTTCGCTGATTAACCGATTTGAAACTTTATGCTGGAAATCATGCCTTTGATTACTTATTTTTTCGTGGATTTTCGTAAGTTTATAGACTGCCTTTCTCCGGTTTTTTGAACCTTTAACTTTCTTAGAAACTCTTCTTTGCAAACATTTCAATCTTTCAAGAGAGTTTTTCAGAAATTTTGGGTTATCAATTTTTTCTCCGGTAGAAAGAGTAGCAAAAGTCGTAACTCCTACATCTATTCCAATCAAGGTAGCATGAGAAAATTCTTGTTTTTCTGGAAGTTTTTCTCCATCATTTGTTAGAAAACTTATGTAGTATTTTCCTGTTGGTGTTCTGGATATAGTTATAGTTTTCAAACTTCCTTTGCTAATTTCCCTATGCATCTTAACCTTAATCCAACCAAACTTAGGCAACAAAACTTTGGAAATAGATGTATCAAGACTATAGTGTTGAGGAATCTGAAAGGAAAAATGGTGATCCTTTTTCTTTTTCTTTTGAGGATACCCAAATCCAAAATTAAAGAAGTTTGTAAAAGCTTTATTCAGATTTCTACTTGCTTGTTGCAATGCTCCTGCATTAACTTCTTTCAACCAGGGATACACTTCTTTCAAAACTAAAAGGTGATTATTAAGGTCAAACTCCGAGAGACTTATTCTGAATTTTTTATACATTAACGATTTGATTTCAAGGAGTTTATTATAGACAAAACGACAGCTACCAAAGTGTTTTTCCATAAGAGCTTTTTGCACCTTATTAGGGAAAATTCGGTATCTGTTACCTCGAAGCATCTTTATAATATACACTTTGTAACTATATAGAGATATACGAAGTTATTATCTTCGGATTGTGGGGAAGTTGACGCTCTCATCTCCCACCTGTCCAATCCGGTAGAACCGGATTGTCCGAGGAAGGAGTCTTCCCGCTTCGGGAGATAAAAACTCCTTTTTCTTTGAGTATGGAGTAACTCTTTTCGTAAAGCTCCTTTTTTTCTTCGTTTTCCAGGTGATGGATAGATACGGCTGACACTACCAGATCGTATTTTTCCGTGAAATCATATTTTGAATAGTCTGCTGCAATGTATTTTACGTTTGAGTTATTTCCAAACCTGTCTTTTGCCATATCCAGCATCTTTTCTGAGGTATCAATAAGCGTAAATGATGCTTCTGGATATCTTTTCATCAGAAATGCCGATAGAAGGCCTGTTCCAGCACCTATATCCAGGATACCTGGATTTTCAGAATCTACTGACGCCACGGATACCGCTGTTCCATAAAAGTCATCGAAGCAGGGTATAAACTTTCTTCTCTGTTCATCATACTTTTTTGAAATAGCATCAAACTTTCGTTGAATTTCGCTCATTTTTTTCCTCCAGGTTTTAGCACCCAGGAAGTGGGCTTCTGTACCTTCTTAATGCATATACCTTGTCCTGCATTTTTCCTTTTTACTGCATACACCTTTGTTCTGCATATAATTAATTCATTATTGGCCTGTTTCCCGTATCCGACATTTGTTTTCAACATCTCAAAGCTCATTTTGATAAATTCCCTATAAAACTAAAAAACTAATCTATTTATATCTCGCAGCAATGTTAGAAGCATGAATCTTGAAGATGAAGAGACAGTAAACGACGAAAAGAGCCGTGAATTTGGTATGTTGGGAGGTGTTCTGCTGGAATTACAAAGGGAAGAAATGGAGGAAACTGAGAAGTGCCTGGTAGAAACCCAGGAAACCATCATCACACAAAACACGATGGAGATTCTGACAGAGATCAATGCAACATTAAAAGAGATTGCAGAGACACAAAAGAAAATATTGGAAGAAATTAAAAAAAACAAAGCCGAATAAATTCCAATTGACACTTTCTTTTTTGGCTTTAAGAATGTTTTGATATTTTCAACTGTTATTTTCCGGGACTTAGATAGTATTCTGAGATGTAAACAGAGCTTTTTTAACCGAAATTTTGGTATCTCAGATACTGTCTGAGTCTTTCAGATACTGTCTGAGTCTTTCAGATACTGTCTGAGTCTTTCAGATACTGTTTGAGTCTTTCAGATACTGTCTGAGTCTTTCAGATACTGTCTGAGTCTTTCAGATACTGTCTGAGTCTTTCAGATACTGTTTGAGTCTTTCTGATACTGTCTGAGTCTTTCAGATACTGTCTTCAAGGTTTTTTCTTGCAGCACAACTTTCAAATGACGCATCAGCAACGGCTTTTGCAACCGCAGACACTACATGCTTCTCAAGGGGGTCCGGGATGATGTGGTCTTCGGAAAGCTCGTTGACAGTCACAACATTTGCAAGGGCATAGGCTGCTGCCATTTCCATTTCAGGCGTTATTTTCCTTGCACAGGTGCCAAGAGCCCCTTTGAAAAGTCCCGGGAAACTCAGGCAGTTATTGAGCTGGTTTGGAAAATCTGACCTGCCAGTAGCAACAATTCTTGCCCCCGCCTGCTTTGCAGCATCGGGCATGATTTCAGGGACAGGGTTTGCCATTGCCATTACAATAGCGTCTTTTGCCATCGAGCGGACCATATCTTCGGTCACGATCCCTCCGGCTGAGACCCCTATAAAAAGATCCGCCCCCGGGAAAGCTTCTTTGAGCCCACCTCTTATTTTTTCAGGGTTTGTAAGCTTTGCAATTTCCTCTTTTATATAGTTCATGCCTTCTTCTCGCCCCTCGTACACAATTCCCTTACTGTCACAGGCAAGAATTTTTGCAGGATCTGCACCTGCCCGGACCAGGAACCTGAGAATTGCAACCCCTGCAGCCCCGAGCCCTGAGATAACTATTTTTAACCCACCCAGCTCCTTTTTCACTACTTTAAGGGCATTCAGAAGCCCGGCAAATACGACAATGGCTGTCCCGTGCTGGTCATCGTGGATGACAGGAAGGTCGAGCTCTTCCCGAAGCCGAGTCTCGATTTCAAAACAGCGGGGGGCACTGATATCTTCAAGGTTGATGCCCCCGAAAGCCGGAGCCAGGTATTTTACCGCTTTTATCACTTCTTCGGTATCCTGGGTGTCAAGGCAGATAGGAAAAGCGTCTATACCGGCAAATTCTTTAAAGATAATCGCTTTTCCTTCCATAACCGGCAGAGCTGCATATGGCCCTATGTTTCCAAGCCCGAGCACTGCTGACCCGTCCGTTACGACAGCAACTGTATTTTTCTTAAGGGTATAAAGGTAGACAAGACTGGGGTTCTCGCTTATTTTCCGGCACGGCTCGGCAACTCCGGGCGTATAGACAACGCTGAGATCGTGGATTGTACGGAGGCGGACCTTGCCTGCAACTTCAAGTACACCCCCAAGCCTCCTGTGCATTGCAAGCGATTCCTGATATAATGAAGCGTGCGTGTCGCTATCCTTTTTCATACCCTTACCGGCGTCCTTTTGAGAAGCTCCTTCAGAGTCCTTCTCCATATTTTCTCCCAGTTCTCTTTCCGAACCTAAAACCAGATGAACGTCTCTTATTTCGAAAACCTCCTGTGCTACAGCAAACCTGTGTCCGGAGAGAGAAAACTCCGGAAAAACTACCTGTAAGAAATATAATGCTACATAATAATTTGTGGAAATAATAGATAAACCCAATGGGGGAGGTAAAATGAACTCGACTAAAAAACACAGGTTCAGGTTGCAGTTTAGAAATATAAAAATTAAGAGAGAATTTTTTCCTTTATTTCTTCCCCAGATTATTTCTTGGAATTCATATCCCGCTTTCCAGAAAAAGATATACCATTTCAGGAGAATTACTCTGTATGCAGATTAAAGGAATTGCCCGGGATACTCTTGATTTTATCCTCGAAGCCAGCAAATCAATGGCTCCGGAAGAGTTTGCCGGGCTTTTACAGGAGAAAAACGGAATAATCACCGAGGTGCTTATCCTTCCCGGAACCGAATCAAGCGACTCAAATGCAGTCCTCAGACTTTTCATGATGCCGAATGTAAAAGCCACAGGATCGGTCCACAGCCATCCGGGAGCAAACCGAAGGCCCTCACAAGCCGACCTGCGCCTGTTTTCAAAAACCGGAAACTGCCATATTATAGCGGGACGCCCATACAACAGGGAGAGCTGGACCTGTTATGACCGGAAAGGAAATGTCAGGGAACTTCCTGTCCTTGATGTAGAATTCGAAGAGGACGAGGAGGTTTGAGAAGATAAAAAATTATATGGCTGCTCCCCCTGCAACATGAAGTTATTATTCCAATAGACACCTGGACAACATCAAGCTAATATCCCTGCTTACATCAAGCTAATATCCCTGCTTACATCAAGCTAATATCCCTGATTACATCAAGCTAATATCCCTGCTTTATTCTCCGGAATGACACCTTTACTGTTTTTTCATCATAACTCCTGAAAAAGCAGCATTTTCCTCTAAACTCACCTGCTGCCTACCTTATTGCCTACCAAAAACATTTTATTCATATATACACATTATTTATGGGATACATCCTTCACCTTTATTAAAAGAGGAGCGACTTCCGCTTCAAAGATTGTGTCCCGGAAATAACACATCTGAAACTCAAGAACCAGATGGCCTTCACGTATCTGGAGGTAGTAATCCTAATGCCTACATGCCAAGACTGCAGATTTTATACGGCTATTGATGAAATAAAGGGCGAATGTTTTAGCCTAGGATTTGAAGTACGCGGGAAAACCGATTCCAAGAAATGCCCGGAGCGGGCTTTCAGGCAAAATAAAGGTCCCAAATCGAAAAAAACCGGAGCGGCAAGGTATTAAATATAAATGACGGATCGGGGATGAAAAAAGCTCTATTAAATGAGGTTAAAAGTGTAAAAATTCATTAATCAAGCCTCCAGCTGGACAAAATACCGGAAAGCGCAAAAAATCTTTTTTTTGCTTGCCGGACTCTAATGGATTTTGAATTAAGTCCCATTCAATATTTCCTTTTTATATATCCTTTTTTATCTTTATGTATCATATTTGTTGATATCTGCTTGCTAATCTGCTTGCTAATCTGCTTGCTAATCTGCTTACTGATATCTGCTTGCTAATCTGCTTGCTAATCTGCTTACTGATATCTGCGATTTCATCCAGTTTTCAGCTGTTTTGTTCTTTCTTCTCGGGCACAGTATCGCCACAATCCCTTTTCACGCCGTTTATCGGAATTGTGAAAGCAAAGGTGCTCCCCTCTCCAGGACTGCTCCTGAACCAGACATATCCTCCATGCAGGCGTACAATCTGCTTAACTAAAGAAAGGCCAAGCCCAGTTCCCTGGAATTTTTTTGAAGAAAAGGAATCAACCTGGCTGAAGGACTTGAAAAGCTTATTCTGGTCCTCAGCCTTGATCCCGATTCCGGTATCCTTAACCGTAATTTCTACCAGGTCTCCTTTTATTCTTGCCCCTATCTTTACAGAGCTGTTTTCATAGGAGAACTTTATGGCATTATCGACGAGGTTGTACATAATCTGGACAAACCTGGCCTCATCCGCGCGGATGCTGGTAAGCTTGCTATCCATATAGATTTCAATTTGAATATTCTTCCGGCCTGCGATTGGAGACAGGAGATATTTTATCGTGTCAAGTTTACTGGAAAGTTTAAACTCCTTATAATCAAGCTCCATTTTTCCGGCTTCTATTTTAGAAATGTCCAGAATGTCATTGATCAGATTCAGAAGGTGCTTTCCACTCCTCGAAATATTGCCTGTGTACTTTAACTGCTTTTCATTCAACTCTCCAAAAACCTGTTCATGCAGCAGGTCTGAGAAACCTATGATTGAGTTAAGTGGAGTTCTCAGTTCATGGCTAATATTTGCCAGGAATTCACTCTTGGTATGGTTTGCAATTTCTGCTATTTGTTTTTCCCGAAGAAGTTTTTCTATTGCTTTTCTTTCAGTAATGTTACTGCAGGTTTCCATAACCCCTATAATCCTGCCATATTCGTCAGTCACCGGGATAGCCTGGATAAACCAGGAGTTTCCGTCCTCTACAGTAAACTCCCCTGACACTTTATTTCCTGATGCAAAGATATCTTCAAGCGGCAGGTGTTCAACCAGTGAGCCGCCCATACCCGGAGTATCTGTAAGGTGGATTCCCCTTACTTTTTCAAGATCCATCTGCATATATTCAAGAGCGGCTTTGTTTGCCCAGACGATGTTAAGCTGGGGGTTTACGAAAATAACCAGCTCGTTTAAAGAATCAAGCAGGACTTTCTTTTCCCGCTCCTGTGCCCTTAATCCCTGCTCTGCCAGGTGGATTTCACTTAACATCCCGTTTATTTCTCTTGACAGACGATAGAGTTCATCATTATCTTTGAGAACCAATCTTCTGGAAAGGTCTTTTTCCGACCTGACTTTTGTAACGAAATTGTCAATCTCAACCAGTCTTGAAACAAAGAGATTGTCAAGTGCAAATTTAACTCCGACCCCTGTCACAAGCCCGGTTAGCAAAAGGAAAAAATACATGTAATTCAGGGTTCTTTTGCCGTTCAAATAGAGGTCTCTTGGGAAATCAGCTCTCATAATAAGGGCAGACTGGCCTGAAACATCCATTAACTCAAAATAACCTGCGATTCTATTTTCACTAACGGGTTCAACAATATTCCTTTCCGTGAATTCGGAAAAACGTTGAAAATTTACCTGGAAATCGGAAGGCATATCTTTATCTACCCTATACATTAAAATTGAAGAGCAGGTATTTTCTCTGAAATAATCAAGAAGGCCCCTGTCAAAGTACCTCCCGAAAATTAAAGTGCCCTTCACAGGCCCCTCATATTTTGTCGTAAGGATCGGATGGCAGGAAATGTACATGGGATCTTCATCGAGCAAAACATAGCCTTTTATATCGTCATCTTCTGATTTTGTGGAAAGGACACCGCTTTCTACCAGTTCAAGAAGTTTTTCCGGAACTGGCTTTTCTTCACCTGTGTTAATGTCTATCGATTTTGCATAAGTAAGGAATCCGGTATCATTCACAAAAAGCATAACATTTACTTTAAGTCCGGCAAGGGTCTGATTCTGAAGGTCAACATTTATGTATTCCTGATTTCTATCTTCAATAAACTGGTAAGTATCATCCCAACAGGCCCAGTCCTGAACCATGTTATCAAGATAACTCTGTTCGGTAGAAACCACATTCTGTACCTTTTCTACATTCTTCAATGTATCAGCCTGTTCAAGCTCCAAAAAATTAGAAAGCTGAACATTGTAGGTAAACGTAAATGTAGAGATAAGTACGGAAAAAATTAAAATTGTTATTATAAAAACTTTTTTACTAATATCTATTCCAGACACCCCGCAGACTAAGATAAAGACAAGCTAAAAGCAATAGGTATTAACATTAAAAAGGATAGTGAAGCATATAAACACTGGGGGTAAAATAATATAATATTTTATTGAGTTTTGACGTTTGTTCTTTCAATTTTACTCTTTAAATACATATAAAAATTTAATATGAATTTAAATAAGAATTAATAAAAATTTAAATATATCATGGGTAAAACCCTCACAATCCTGCCATCATAGATTTTGGATTCCTTATTTACACACTTATTTTAAAGACCCTGGGCATAAAAAGCAGTTGCATATATATCTGAGGTATATTCCTGCCTTATCCGCTTCTATACCCATGACTGGTAAGTCTGGATATATGCCTCCAAAGATGCTCTGGCTGACTGAACGCTGATTTGCGGGGTTATTCAGATGTGACTTCAAGGACTTCCTGGGCGATCTGGATGAGCCTGAACCAGGTGTTCAGAGCAGAACGCAGAGAAACTGCATCTTCGGCTTTAACCGTAAGTAAAAGGCAGTTTGCCCCTTCAAGGGACAAATCTATTCTTGACCTTTCAGAGAAGTTATCATTAAGTTCTGGAAGGACAGCTTGATAGATCTTTTCGGCAGTTTCGGTTTCAAATGTAAACTCTGCGGAAAGTTTCAAAGAACTCCTCCTGGGAAGAATCTGGATTTAAAAACCTTAAATTTAAACTGGATATGGATTCTAACTTTACATTTAAAAAGTTTATTCTGAAAACAACAGTCCTGAAAATGAACTCTTAAATCCGGACCTGAAATAAATAAAGTTGATATTAAAAAAAGGGATTGAAAAAGGGTGTTCGGTCAGTACTTTTTGAAACCTTTGACAGTCAGCTTAAAAAGGGACTTCCCACTGCCCATAAAATCGATCTCTTTTTCTCCTGCCGCCATCAATGTGGAACGGGGGGGGAGCTGATCGACTTTATCGCTTTCGACCCTGTTAAAATGGAAAAAAGACTCAAATGCGTCCGCAATCTCTCCCTTACCTGCAATTCCCGGTTCAACATCTGGAAACCAGTAAGAATCGATTTCCTCAGAATACCAGTCCGAAAACCTTAGAGAAAAAAGAAGTTTCCCTGTATCGTCATAAAAGCCGAGTTCCCCGGGGTTTCCGTGGTACTCTCCTACGACTATGAAAGGACCACCCTCTGCAAACTCCAGAAGCTCCTGCATGCCCATCTTACCGCGGGAAATACTTCTGCCGGCAATAAAGCGCGAAAGAAGTTTGCAAAGCGTCCGGGTCTTTGCAGAAGGTTTGCGAGAAGAAGTAACTAACATACTTCTTACTCGGCCTTGATGCGTTTGATGGTTGTAGGACGCTCTTTTACCAGGATCCTGTGTCCGCAATACGGGCACCGTATGCCTGTGTACTCGTAGTCAATTTCCACTTTCTGTTTACATCGAGTGCACTTGTAACCCATACAACCTCACATTCCTAAAAATCGTTTGTTTACTTTGCCTCAACAATGTTTTTCATGGTGCGCAGCAGGGTCTGACCAACACTTGTGGATGGGATATAAGTCCCACCAGCGAAGGTGTGTCCGCACTTGCTGCATTTCCAGATCCCGGTTCCAATCCTTTTAACTGTGGGGCGGGCACATTTAGAGCATACATGCGGAGCTCGCATGCGTTCTTCCAGGTCTGCAACAAGCTTTCGGTCTTTTCTCCCATACCTGGGACCAAACCTGCCTGCAGATCTGGAAATTCTTCCTTTCTTAGTGAATTTTTTTGCCATCGTTATAACTCCTTGAAATGTATGTAATCAAAGTGATAGAGCCCTTAACCGATCTATGGACTGTTAGCCCAGAGACCCGGGTTCTTCTATCACCTTAATATGTGCACTTAGACCGTAATACTGGCATTTAATATTTATATTTAATTAATCCTGCCTGATTTATTCACTTTTTGCAAGCCCTTTCAGGTAAAGTTCCCTGAGTTCGGCTGCCTTTTCAAGTGCCAGGTCTATTGCCTCGAACAGCTCTGCCTCGGTAAGAGGGGCAGAACCCATTTTCTGCATGCCTGCAACAGATCCGTCCGAACTGGAAACTATGGTCAGTTTTGTTTCGCAAACTGCCTCCTCGTCAAGGGAGGGGTCAATCATCAGTTTTGAACCGATCTTAGCAAGAGTTATGCCAACGGGCATTTCTTCTTTCATTGCAAGGGGCACGTTCTCACCCAGTCCATGCTGTTCGTTCGGGACAACTGTGGTCATAAGGGCTGCAATTGCAGCAAGACAGGATGCATCAATGATATTTCCGTCATTGTTCAGGATATGGACATCTATAAAGACAATCCATACGGATTCTCCCATCGTTATGCAAAGCTTCTTTATATCAATTGCGCCTGATTCCCGGATTCCCCTGTCAACAACCCTTGCCATTTCGATTGCATCTTCTCTTGGAGGGCCTGGCTCATATTCGGGAGAAGCTATCGGATTAAGCTCAAGGTTGGTAATAATTACTCCTTCATCCTGAGAGTCTGGGAATGGAGTTCCGGTCTGAAGCTTCACACCTACAAGAACCTGGGTGTTCCCGAGGGTAACCTTTGCAGAACCTTCAGCTTTGGAAATAATGTTTGTTTCGAGCTTGAGATCCCTGAAGTCTTTAAACCCGCGCCCGTCCTGGCGCTTTCCTTTGACCATCAGATTGTAAATATAGTCCTTCTTAAGTGTGGCTATGATTTCACTCATTTTTTTCACCTCTGGTATCGGCTTCAGAGGGGTCTTTTACTACCTTCCAGGGACCTTCGGATTTTTCTTCTTCAGGCTCTTCTTCTGCCTCTACCGCTTCAGTGGAAACTTCTCCGGTTTCACTCTCGGGTTCGACATCTGTTTCAGATTCAATAGTTTCTTCTGAAACAGCTTCAGTTTCCTCAACTTCGGCTTCTTCTTCAAAGGAGAGATCTTCCTCGATAGATTCCTCAGCTTCAGGCTCGAAACCCATTTCTTCTTCGGCTTCTCTGGAAGCAGCTTCTTTCTCAAACCTGGCTTCAATTTCTTCAAATCCTTTGAGTTCAGGACTACCTTCAAAAGAGGCTTCAACTTCGGCTTTCTCTTCAAGAACTTCCTCTTCTTCGAGTTCTTCACCTAAATTTTCTTCTAAATCCTCTTCTAAATCCTCTTCTAAATCTTCCTCTAAATCTTCTTCCGATTCAGCCTCAAATTTCTCTTCTCCGGCTTTCTCTTCGTCTTCAAAATCCCCTTCTTCCTCTTCGGCTTCGAGCTCTTCTTCAATATCTTCCTCGAGTTCTTCCTCAATATCTTCCTCGGGTTCTTCCTCAATATCTTCCTCGGGTTCTTCTTCAATATCTTCCTCGAGCTCTTCTTCAATATCTTCCTCGAGCTCTTCCTTGAACTCTTCTTCAATATCTTCCTCGAGCTCTTCTTCAATATCTTCCTTGAGCTCTTCTTCAATATCTTCCTCGAGCTCTTCTTCGAGATCAGGGATTACCTCACTGGAAAGGACATCATCTGCAGATGGTTCTTCTGATGCCTCTGCTCCAAATTCTTCCTTTACCTCAATCTCTTTAACCACTGCTGTTTCCGGAGCAGACTTGGGGGAAGGTATGGTCTCTTCTTTTTTGACTTCCTTTTCAGTTTCTGCAGTTTCTTCCGTCGTATCCTCAACAGGGGTCTCAAACTTCTTTCTAAGGACTGCCTGTTGAATCTCAAGGATCTCCTTGCACCCTTTCTTTACGAGCTCAAGGCCTTTCTTAATCTCTTCAGGAGTAAGATGCCCGTCCATCTGGACAAGAGTGATTTCCCCGTCCTGGGTCATTGCTACAGGGAAGTCAGCCTCTCCGTAGTTGTCCTCCTCCTTATTGAGGTCAAGTACAATCTGCCCCTCAACCTTTCCGAAAGCACAGGAGGTAATAAGACCCTTCATGGGAATTCCGGCATCTGCAAGAGCTATACTTGAAGCATTAATAGCTGCTGTCCTTGTCCCTGCATCGGCCTGGAGCACTTCCACGAAAATATCAATTGCTGTCTTCGGAAACAGCTCAGCCATAATCACAGGTTCGAAAGCGTCCCTGGAAACCTTTGAGATTTCGATGCTTCGCCTGCTGGGCCCTGGGCGAGCACGGTCTTCCACGGAGAATGATGCCATATTATACTTGTAACGGACAACTGCCGAATCTGGGCGCTGGCTGCGGCGGGGATGGACTTCCCTGGGTCCGAACACACCTACCAGGATCTTATTCCTGCCCCATTCAAGATAACATGAACCGTCGGCTCGCGAAAGTACGCCGACCTCAATTTTCATGGGCCTTATTTCATCTGCACGTCTCCCATCAAGGCGCAGCCCATCGTCAGTGATTAATATTAAGTTTTCAGGTTTATTACTCATACTTTAATCTCCAAACAACTCCTAAACCAAAATACTCTAGAGAAGCTTACCTAAATCCTATTGACTCTATCCGGAATTCAATTCTTTGAGTCCAGCAGTACATCGATCTTCCTGTAAATATCTTCGGAATGATCTTCCTTTCCTGTAGTAGCGCCTTTATTCTCATTTTGAAAAAACGTAATAGGTTTGGACTCTTTCTGTTTAATCCGTTCATCTTTCAAAAAATTGTAGATCCGGTCTGTCAATCCGGTACGCTGGGCTTCAAGTTCGATTTTCCGAATAGCCTTACTCAAAAGTTCTACATCTTCGTCCTTTCCATCGATCCATATTCTGCCATTCTGGCCTACGAAAATGCTGCAGTTTGTCTCTTTCTTCAACATGGAGATCATGGAACCGCCGTGTCCTATTACACGGGGGACTTTTACAGGCTCAACTTCAACAATCTGGCCTGTTTTGAGTTTATGAAGGCTCGGATCCCTCAGGGCAAGCTCGACTTTCATGGAGCTGTCTACATCTTTTACCCTGAGGATTGCAGAGTCACCCACGTTCATGATTTCAGGCATATCTCGGGATTCGACTCTTCTCGGATATTCGGATACATGGAGCAGACCATCATAAGGAGCTGCAATATTCAGTATCCAGTTGGATGGAGTAACCACAATAACGATCCCTATCACCACATCATTCACTGAGGGGATATACGCTCCCGCAAGTGGGATCACTCCAACTTTATCCTCTTTGAGGTTTTCAATACCACAAAACGAAGAATAGATCTTGTTGTTCTTGATATACGTCCCGTATCCGGCTTTTTTCATTTCCTCGGATAACAGGTCACCAGGGATCACTATTTTTTTATCCATCCAACATCCTCTTATAAAAGTTTCGTCTGAGCCTCTCCCTTCGTGAGATGATTTATAAGAGCGTAAAAATCAGTCTGGACTCCCGCAGGAATCCGCACTATTGCAACCCATGAGCCGTCATGTTGCCATTCTTCTTTCGTAATGCTTCCGGCTTTAGAAATATCTCCGTATGCTTTGGGAGCATATTCGGGAGGGATTTTCACAGCAATATTGATTTCTTCAAAGCGTATCGGGATAAGCGGGCGAATGGCTTTCATTGTAATAGCTACCAGCTGATCTACGCTTTTTAAAGGGTCTATGTGCACCCTTGCCTCTTCCATCGCTCTTTCTATTCTTGCGGGAGGGTGGGGTGCTCTAGTCTGAGGGTTTATAGCATTTCTGGAAATGGTATAGATAACCTTTTTCTTTTTTTCTTCAAGCATTCGTTTTCTCTGATCAGCGGTAAGCTGAAGCTCTCCGCTTTTCAGGATCACGGCAGCAATCTTAAAGGGGTCGGTTGTCTCAAAAGAGTTGATTATATCGGACTCTGCTGCCCGGTCCCCTCTGTTTGCGTCTTCGAAGATAGTTTCAACTGCCAGAATGTCTTCGAGGTTTATTTCCTCTCCTCGCTTATAGGCCAGAGCCCCTTCGGGCTCGACCAGTACTTCGAAATGTTTGCTGCCTCTTTTAAGCCGGGCAGTCACTGCCTCGTCCAAGGACACCATTTTCGAATACCTTCTCTAAGATGTAAGTTTGAGATTCAGAATTTCTCTGATTACTCATTCTTTAAATAGTTATAGGTTTTATTCTTTGTTTTCAGTTTCCTTGTGTTTCTCAAGGATCTGCTGAACGTAGTTCCCAACTTCTTCAGGCTCCAGTTTTCTGAATTTCTTGTCCTGAAGAGACACGACACCCACTTCAAGGGTTCCGGCATCGAATTTGCCTTCAGCTGCTTTATAGAGTGCATCCATCCCGAGGAGGATAGCAGCTTCAATATTCATATCTTCCTTGTAATCTGCCTCAAAAACCTCAACAACTGCATTTCTACCTGCGCCTATGGCTGTTGCCTTGTACTCGAGGAGAGCCCCGCTAGGGTCGGTCTCAAAGAGCCTTGGCCTTTTGTCATCCACGCCGGCAATCAGGAGTGCAGTTCCGTATGGGCGAACTCCACCGTACTGGGTGTAGGTCTGCTTGTGGTCACAAATTTTCTTAGAGATTACCTCCACACCTATGAGTTCGTCATAAGAAACCCTGTTTACCTGGGCTTCTACGCGAGCCCTGTCAACAAGGGCGCGGGCGTCTGCCACAAGCCCTGAGGTTGCGGCTCCTATGTGGTCATCAATCTGGAATATTTTTTCGATTGATTCGGCTTCCACAAGTCTGCTGGTTATTCGCTTGTCAACCAGCAGCACTACCCCATCAGCTGCCTTGATTCCTACGGCTGTTGTTCCCCTTTTGACCGCTTCGCGGGCATACTCTACCTGGAAAAGTCTTCCGTCAGGGCTGAAAACCGTAATTGCCCTGTCATAACCCATCTGTGGTGCCATCTGCATATTCCGTATCTCCTTGCCTTAATTTATGTTCTATATTGTTTCAATTTTCCCGGTGAGAAACCGGTCATTTTTCCTAAGGGATTTCAAATCCGCAGAATCGTCAACTAAATCACCGCATGCCCAAAAAAGGCTTTGGTCAGTAAACGCTATTTAACCTGTGCGGATATCCCGAAAGCTCAGGAGCTTAAAGTCTCCGACCCAGCATTTAGGTAAGGAAACCGATTTTTGATTCCCTATAACGTATTTCTTCCTTATTAGAGTTTTTAGCCTTTTACGCGAGACTTTCAATCCTGATAAAATTTTTTTACTGATGAAACCAGCGGAAAATATCCCGGTTACAGGGAGTTAAAGGCATTTTTACCCTGCAAAGCTCGTTTTCCGGCATAACCCGGATTAACACACTCTAATCAACTTTTTTTGCAGGATCTGAAGGTCCATTCCAATGTTAACTATGTCCGTTAATAAACTGTATTTACTCAGTTATAATGCTTGTGAGAGCCGGGGGCTTTTCCAGCGCTTAAAGTCGGATTTAGAACCTGTAAGGAATAATTTACCTTCCATTGCCTTCTACACCCGAAATTAAGAGACGCCTCCAATCCAGACCCTCATACCACTCATGCATAAACTACCTGGAGTCCGGGCAAAGCTGCTCTTCTGTCAATCAGTTCTGCCAATCAATATTATATCTTGTTACACTAATACCCATTCATTATAGCATATATTAGACAGCTTATTCGGCGGTTACTGAATATTGCAACGGAAAGTTCCCACCTGAAAGATTCAGCAGATACCCTTAAGTCTGGCTGAATGATACTTGCAGACTTCTGTCACTGCTGTAAGGCAGACATCCGGTTCTTACTTCATATAAATAAGCCCGGATATAAACCAGACTACATATAAAATCTGGAATTCTGAAAACCCGGATCTCAGCCCTTACTTTTTCCGATTTTAATTTACCTTTCGGTAGGCATATCCTGAATCTTTTCTTTCCTGTATTTCAGGTTCAAAGGGACTGTAGTCCTGTAGAAACTTTTCCGTCGCTCTTTTAACGGTGCCTGAAGCTCCCAGCACATGAAGAGTTGCCCTTTTTCCGTTAATCCGGGTCAAAACGGCCAGGGCGGCTCTCGTTTCTTTTACTCTGGTATGGGAGCACTGAATAATTCCTTTTCCGTCTTCAAATCCCAGCACCTTAATGTCACAGTCGCTGGTTGTAACATCTCCGAGCAGTGAGGAAGCAGAGGAAATAACTTCTTTAACGATATCATTTCTACCTGCGGGCTCTTCTGAAATCAGCTCAAAGGCAAGATAGCGCTTTTTAGCGCGGAGCGAAGGAAGCAGGCGTTTCAAAAGAAATCCTCTCCCTCAAGCACTTCAATGCCTTCCCTTACATACCCCGGACCAGGGCGGTTCTTTGTGATAATTCTTTCAGGAACAGTGCTTATGGCATCAAGAGCTTCAGCTTCTTCAAGCCCGCAAACCTCAGCAAGAGCAAGGGTTTCCATCGGGGAGCGCAGGTCAAAGCAGGACACAGCATCACTGCAAAGTACAAGGGAAACATCATATTTCCTTGCAAGGTCAAGGTTTGCTTTAAGGTCAGACAGCAGGCGGATGCGCCTTGAACCCCGGGAATGAAGAAACGGTCTCAGGGTGATACCTATTGCAACTCCGTTTTCTGCAGCTGCCTTTGCCAGCACCTGGTTTAACCCACTACTCCTGTCAAAAGCCGGGTGGTTAAGGATGTCCACCCTGTGGTTTTCGAGCGCAGCTCTGTTGACCGCTTCGGCCCCTCCGTGAACAATCAGGACATCCATTGAATTCCTGAATTTTCCGATCAAACTGTGCAACTTCGAGGGGTTTTCTTCCACAAGCTCAATTCCCCGAAAGACCTCAAAACCCCCGATGGAAGGTAGTACCGGTTTTTTATCAGGGAGTTTATCGGAATGGTTTGCAAGGGCAATCCCGCTGTATCCAAAATGCCGGGCAAGGGAAACCAGCTCCGGAGCAGTATTATTCCCATCCGGAGTTGCATGAACACAAAAATCATAATACTTCGGTTTACCCAAACAACTCCTCCACTATGGCTCCGGCTTTCTCCCTGTTCTTCGGATAAGTTTCGATCTTGACCTTTGCAATAATAGCGTCAGAAGAGTTAGTCAGTTTTACCTGTTGCAGGTATGCCGCCTGCTTGTCAAAGCGGAGGTGAAAAACCGTATCATCGTCCAGCCTTTCGGGCATTTCTTTCCTGAGCATTCTCGCATCTTCTTCCGAAAAGTTTTCATGGACAAAGCGGGCAAAGTTCAGGCATTCTGCCTTCCTTTTAAGCTGTACGCTAAGGATAGTAATTGGATTTCCATGGTGCCCTTCAGCCTCAAGCTCTTCAACGAGCTTACTCCCTTCCTTTACGCCGACACCGGATAAAAAAAAGTCCAGAGTCTCGCGGACTCTGGATACGTCTTCGGTTGCGTGGGCGATCACACGCATTGTTATGTGATGAATCACTTGCCTCGACTCTTATGTACACGGATGCTCGGCCTGGTCTTTTCAGTTCCCTTGCCGCGTGTGGCCATGCCTCTGCCCTTCCGACCAGCGCTTGTTTTGCCTCTGGTAGCTCTGCCCCTGACGGACGAGTCGCAGACCCAGTTAAGGTTCTTGTCGCTCTTTATTACAGGGTGGTGCGGGTCTACAAGGATGACTTCAAACCACTTGTGCTTTCCATCTTCCCCTACCCAGTAGGAGTTCAGGACTTCAAGGTTCGGGTATTTTCGGTCTGCACGGGCTTCAGCAATCCTCTGGATGCTTATTCCACCTGAGAGCTTATTCGTCCCCAGTTTCTGGGTTCTTCTTCCACGGTTGGGCCTTACTTTACCAAGACCTCCGCGACGCACATTCACTCTAACAACGATAATGCCCTGCTTGGCTTTGTATCCAAGGGAGCGTGCCCTGTCGATTCTTGTGGGCCTTTCAATTCTGGTCACAGAACCCTGCTTTCTCCAGACCTGCAAGCGCTCCCAGCGGAGCTCGTTCACGTAAGTCTCATCAGGGTTTTTCCATGCATCACGTATGTATCCATAAAAAGATTTTACCAATTTAAACACCAAGTTTCACTTATGTTTCACGGTTCAGCCCTGCCTGCAGGACCACATTCCAACGGGATCTAATCCCGAAAATGAAACATGCGATACAACTGAATCATCTGATTTAAAGCTTTGCCTGCAAAGTAAATGACCGAAAAAACCCGAGTGAA
This sequence comes from Methanosarcina sp. WWM596, assembly GCF_000969965.1. Lineage (GTDB taxonomy): Archaea > Halobacteriota > Methanosarcinia > Methanosarcinales > Methanosarcinaceae > Methanosarcina. Next base: position 3,735,751 of record NZ_CP009503.1, on the reverse strand, counting down.
CCTCAGTGTTTTTTTCTCTTAATCTCAGCCATTCAGACAGTCCAACCTGTGCTGACTGAACAGGACGCTGGATGGAAAACAGAAGAGAACTTCTTCGTATCAGACATCCCGAAATCTTTAGAATTGGGTCTATTCTCAATCAGTGATATCCAAAAATTAGTCCGCTTGAGCAAAACGAAACAGACCGCATACTGTTGCGATTACATCGCAACTCCCAGAAAATCTCCGATTTCCTGCGATCCCAAAGTGTAATTCGGGCGAGACGCAATTAGGGCAGCTCATACTTCTATATCGTTAAATAAGATAGTGAATTTTGTTCCCTTCCCTCTTTCAAGATTTATACAGCCGTCTATCTGTTCAACAAGAATATTTACTAACTGAAGTCCAAGAGAATCCGAGTTCTCGATATAGATCTCTTCAGGTATTCCTTTACCGTTATCCGAAACTTCGAGTGTGTAATGAAAACCGTTTATTTTCCCGCAGTCCTTATCTTGGCCAAAAATATCCTTTCTGGCGGCAGAAGTCTCAGTTTTGTGAAGGTTTATCTGGATTTTGTTTTCCCTTCTATGAGGAAAAGCATGTTTAAAAGCGTTTGAGACCAGCTCGTTTACTATGATGCCGAGGGGTATTGCGGTATCCATGCCAAGAAAAACCTGCTCAAGGTCCAGCTCTAAACTGATATATTTATTTCCAGGTTTGTATGACCTGAAAAGGTCTGCAGTCAGCTTCCTGAGATAAGCTGCAAAATCGAGACTGTCGATTTTATCCCCTCTATATAGCTCTTCATGAATGAGAGCCATGGAAATTACGCGGCTCTGGCTTTCCATAAAAGCCTCCACGACCTCAGGAGTCTTACAGACCTTATTTTTAGAGAAAGTTTCAGCCTGAAGGTCAAGTAAGGATGAAATCACCTGTAGATTATTCTTAATCCTGTGGTGAATTTCTTTTATGCGGATTTTTTCTATTTTTTGCAGGGCTTCTTCAGCTTTTTTTCGCTCGGTGATGTCCTGAACTATTCCCTTTATTCGGGCAGGGACATTCTGCTCGTCAAAAATAACCTGAGATTCCATATGGACTGTGCGTTCTTCCCCCTTAGCCGGTAAGATTCTGTAATCAATACTGTAAGGTTTTCCATTCATGGCTTTCTCAGCAGCATTATTGACATGATCTAGATCAGCGGGATGTACATAACTCAAAAATTCCTGATAAGTTGGATGTAATTCCTGATGGCTACGTCCGAAAATACGATAAAGCTCATCAGACCAGTATGATTCATCAGTTGCGATAGTCCACTCCCAGTGTCCGACATGAGCCATTTTTTGAGCTTCTGCAAGACTTTTTTCACTTTCTTTCAACGACCTATAAGCCTTATCAAGCTTTATTGTCCGTTCTTTCACTAAGTTTTCCAGGTTGTCAAGAGTTTCTTTCAGCTTAGCTTCAGCTTCTTTGCGTTCAGTAATATCTCGAAGAATCAGCGCTAACTTTCCTTTCTCGGGACTGAATACATAAATATCGAGGTATTTATTCGCCACATGGCTAAAAATCTCAAAGTTAATTGGCTGACCAGAAAGTGCAGCATCACTGTACCTTTCAATGGCTTTTGGGTTCACATAAGGAAATGTTTTCAGCATAGTGTTCCCTAACATATGTTCCTTTTTTACACCCAAATAAGACTCAAAAGCAGGATTTACCTCAAGGTAACGATAATCATGAGGTTTATTCTCGTTGTTATACATGACTTCTACAAGCCCGAAACCATCAGTCATGTTTGTGAAAAGCATCCTGTAGCGTTTCTCTCTCTCCTGCAGTTTCTGCTCAGTTCGTCTGCACTCAGTAATGTTTTTCTTTCCTAAATATTCCTTTTTTTCCCATTTTCCTTTTTTTCTGGACAAAACGAATTGATGATTTGCAAAAATATCTATTATATCGGTTGCACTGCACATCTCGAGGGAATAAGTGCATAGCGCTATTATTGGGCATTTGTCCATAACAGAATCCAGTCTTCTCTCATAATCAACGAGATCGTCCCAGTTTTCCTCTTCCAGCCAGAAAATGTCCTTAATTAATCTCAGGCCGTTATAGCCACCTGCCGACGACTTATTTGCTCTCTCTACCAGGTCGTTTAAGGCTCTCTCCGAATCGAAAATCCCATTTATTATATACCAATCAGCGCAGGAAATAATCTCAATTTGTCCTCTACCCAGATAAACATCGAAATCGGGAATAGCCTTTTTCAGGGCTTTTTTTGCCTCTTCCATGTTTACATATTCTGATATGAGCCATAAGCAAAGCTCGTTATTTTTCAACCCTGCTTTTAAATAGGGAATAAGTACATCCATCAAATCTTCTGTTGTCTGGTAAAACTGACTAAAATGTGTTCCCCGGGATATCTCTCCAATAATATCAATTTCAGAATTTCTTATATGATTCTCCATCCACTTCTCTCCGACTTTAAGGATAAAGTCAAAAATGAGTTGATCCTGGGTGCCAGTTTATGTATGATGATTCTTATTTACTCAATCCTTGCCTGGCTCATTCCTAATTAGAGGAGATGAAATTGCATATTCAGTCTAAAGAATATTATTTTATAAATATTAATCAATATCACAAAAGGACTCACGAGAATAATTATATGTATATAATTATTTATAATGATTTGCTCATAAAAATTGTATAAATTATATTTTCGCATATCTGGAAGATCTCTTTATCATGTGATTAAAGGAAATATTAGAGGATTTTTAACCTATTTTCTTAAAGGCGATGTTGCCAGGTTAATTTCGTCAAAGGGAGTTGTCAGGTTACTTTTGTTAGTTATTGATAATATATTCATACATAGAAAATACTAAAATATTATTAGATTGTAAACACTGTTTACGTTCCGGGTTACTATGAGGTTTCACTGGATTGGCACTTAAAAAAGGATTGGGATTATACTTGTCGTATTTGCTCACCACAGCTTACCGATAGCGCTTGATACTTATAGATTTTCTTTTCACATGCCACTTTTTTTTTCATTTCCGGATTTCTATTTGACTTTGGAAAATATGCAGAATCTGCTTCAGGTTTTGTGAAGGGGAGATTCAGGTCTCTTATCGTGCCTTACTTCTGCTTTGCACTTCTTACCTGCCTGTTTTACTTTTTGCTGGATACGGGCTTCCAGCCGGGAGTCACGAATATTGAATTTTTCGAAAACAGTGCGCTTTATGGCACCTACTCAATCCTGTACGCTCTGGACCCCCTTGTCTCTTACAACCCTCCGCCCTGGTTCCTAAGCTGCCTATTCGTAACCGAACTTCTCTTTTATGGCATTGCGAAGAAGTATTACGGGGAACCGCGAAAGCTTGTACTCTGGCTTACTCAACGTTCACAGACCTTTGTTATCAATAAGTAAAGTGAGGCAAAAAGAAAAAGTGAAGTAAGAAAACTTTCCGACTCTACCAGATCACCGGCCTCTCACTCTCTGGCCTGTAAAGTTTATCCGCGGGATTTACGTTAGGGAACGCCCTGTAAAACTCAGGCACGTTGAAGACCACGCCGTTGACCCTGAACCTGGCAGGCGAGTGGGTATCGGTTAGCACTCGCGTCCTCAGGAATTCATTTGTGTCCGATTCCCTCCAGATCTGGGCGTAGCTTAAGAAGAACCTCTGATCTCCGGTGAAACCATCGACCATCTCCGGCTCCTCTTTCGATGAGAGTTTATAGGCGTGGTAAGCCATGGTCAAGCCGCCAAAGTCTGCTATGTTCTCCTGGAGGGTAAGGTTGCCGTTTACTTGCAGGCCGGGCAGAACCTCGAACCTGTTGTACTCATCCACCAGGACCTCCGTGCTCCTGTTAAAATTATCGGAGTCCTCTGGCGTCCACCAATCCGTCAGATTTCCACTGGCATCAAACTTCCTGCCCTGGCTATCAAAGTGGTGAGTCATCTCATGTCCTATAATGGCGCCTATAGCACCGTAGTTAACTGCGTCATCAGCGTCCATGTTGAAGAAAGGAGGCTGAAGAATGCCCGCCGGGAAGACGATGATGTTCTTATTATAGTCTGCATAGGCGTTAGTCTCCTGGGGGTTCATCTCCCAGAGCTTGCTATCTACGGGCTTGCCTATCCTTTCCAGGCCGTAGGGACCGTGGTGGAACTGAAATTTAGAGGCCCTGAAGACATTCATGACATACGAATCGTTCTTCACCTCAAGCTCTGAATAATTCAGCCACTCATCGGGGTAGCCTACCTGGACATCCAGGGCCTCAAGCTTCAGGAGGGCTTTCTTCTTTGTTTCAGGCTCCATCCATGTCAGGTTTTGAATCCTTTCCCTGAAAGCCTTCTTCAAATTGGATACCATCTCCTGCATCCTGGCCCTGGAACCCGGGTCGAAATACCTGTCCACGTAGACACGGCCTATGGCTTCACCTATGGCCTCATTTTCCGCATCTAGGACTCTCTTCCATCGGGGCTTCATCTCCTGCTGGCCATTAAGCTTTCTGTTATAAAAGTCAAAATGCTCTTTCTCAAGGTCGGAGCTGAGATAGGGGGACGTAGCTGAGATCAGCTTCCAGCGCAGGAAAGTCTTCCAGTCAGCTATGCTCTCGTCCTGAAGGGCGATGTTCAGCTCCTTGAAGTAGGACGGGTTTCTGACGTTGACCTCGACTACATCCGGGTAGCCCAGAACGCCAAAGAGACAGGACCAGTTCATGCCCGGGGCAAAGGCCTGAAGCTCCTCAAGGCTCATCTTGTTATACGTTTTGACCTCATCAGTGTCGGCCACGTTGGTGAAGGATGCGTTGGCCAGCCTGGTCTCTAGCCTCATCACGGTTCTGGCATTATTCTCAGCGGTCTCCGGGCTATCGCCGAGGAAGACGAACATCCTGGCAACGTGAATCAGGTACTGCTCTCTGATCTTGATAGATTCATTGTCCTGCCTGAAATAGAAATCTCTATCCGGAAGGCCCAGACCTCCCTGGGCGAGGGTAGCGATCATGACTTTGCTATTCTTCTTGTCGGGTGCCGCGTACATGGAGAAAAAGGGGTCCATGCCGTAGTCCATCATGTGCGTCGATACGGCCTGGAGATCTGAGGTGCTGGAGATATCGTCTATCATTTTCAGCTCGTCTTTGATAGGGTCCAGACTCTGCCTTTCCAGAGTGGTATTATCCATTCCCACCCGGTAGAACTCACCGATCTTCTGCTCTATGCTTCCCTCAGGGGCAGATGTATTGTTGGCTGCGTCCTCCACTATTCCTTTGACGCGGTCGAAGGTTCTGTCCTCTACTATCTCGAACTCGCCGTATCGGGATTTGTCCGCAGGCACGGGGTGGTTTTTTATCCAGGCTCCTTCAGCATACTCATAGAAATCGTCTCCGGGTTTTACTGAGAGATTCATGCTTCCGGGGTCAAAGGCCTTCTCGTGTCCCGAGGTGCTCGTACTACCCATTGAAGTTTCAGAAGAAGAAACTACAGGAATTAAAGCGTTAATTAGTGCGATGCAAAAAACGAACAGACATATTACTCCCTTCCCCTTCATGCTCCCCAACCCCTATGGATCCTAAGGAGCCTCTAACACTGCAGCATATAATATATTATTTGGGCTCTGTAGAAATCCTGAATTAAATGCAATTGATTTTTAAGTTCAACTGCATAAGTCCTATTTAGATAATATCAATATACCCATTCAAGTGCATTTATGCGGAACGGGATCAATATCTTCCAGACAATTCTCTATCCCCGTACCCTACGATTATTCCTCAATCGCTGTCCCGTTTGCTCCCGTTATAGGATACAATTATCCCCGTAATTATTTAAAATTAATTATACTAAAAATAAATTCAGTTTCGAAATCCAGTAATTTTTGCATTTCTTGATTGAAATCTTGAAGATTGGCAGAAAAAGAAATCAAAAATATGAAGAAAAAGCAGCAAAATAGAAAAATAGATGAATACAGGAAAAATCCGGGAAATCTGTTGTGATATTCCCGAATTTTATCCTGCTTTCCAACCTCGTTTCTACTTTTGTAAAACCCTTCAAGGTTTTACCCCAATTTCTTAATGTATATGCCCGCTAATTCTGGGCATCTCACTTTCATCGGGATCAGGTACGCTGGTTTTTGACCAGTGTCCTGCAAGGAAAGCTCCGGACAGATTGTGCCAGATGCTGAAGATTGCACCCGGAAGTGCTGCAGCAGCTGTAAAATGTTTTATCGCAAGAGCAACACTGAGACCCGAATTCTGCATTCCGACCTCAATTGCCAGGGTTCTTGCTTCTGTTTCGCTAAGCTTGAAAGCTTTTGCAACCCCGTAGCCGCCTGCAAGGCCCAGCCCGTTGTGCAAGATCACGGCAACAAGGACTAGAAGACCACTCTGCTCAAGGTTTTCGCTGTTTGCCCCTATGATTATGGCAATGATAACAACGATTGCGAGAGCTGAGATTGCCGGAAAGACATCTCTGACTGCTGTTATCCTTTTTTCAAAGAAATAATTGATTGAAAGTCCGAGGACTACAGGCACAATAACAATATTTACAACACTAACAAGCATGCCCATGACGTCCACCTCCACTGTCTGCCCGATAAAGAGCCAGGTAAGGAAGGGAGTTGCGAGAAAGGCAACCATGGTAGAGACAGATGTGAGCACTATCGAGAGTGCAACATCTCCTTTTGCAAGGTAGCAGATAACATTTGAAGCCGTACCGCCGGGACAGCAGCCAAGCAGGATCACACCGGTGGCAAGGTCGACAGGAAGCTTTAGAGCCAGACAGACCATCCACGCTGCCAGAGGCATAAGGGTGTACTGCATGAGGGTGCCCAGAATGACCACATAAGGCTTTTTCAGGACTGCAAGAAAATTGCCCACTGAAAGTGTGACTCCCATCCCGAGCATGATCAGGCTCAAGAGGGGTACAATAAGATTATTATGGGGGGCAAAATACCCTGGATACACATACGCTACTGCAGATAGGAGTATCGCCCACAGGGGGAATAATGACGTAAATTTTTTAAGCATTTTTTAGTACACCGTCTCTTCAAATTGACACTTGAGTCATTAAATAAACTGAGATATAATTACTCTTTTTTGATATTTAGTAGGACATGTTCGATATTTGTAGGTTTTAAGCATTTATAAAAAGAAAAGAAATGATATTATTAATAAGTTTTTATTTTTTTGCAATGTATAACCAGAAAAGTCGGATTTGTTTCTATACTTGCGAAAAAACCGGGTCGTGTTTGTTCATATAATTACGAACAAACATGAGAGTATGAAAACCATTGTGGAAAAGATCAACCCAAAATCAAGGATACCTTTCTCGTTTCATCGAATTCTTGACATACCGTTCACAACATGGATTTATTTGACGTTTTAAAAAAAAAAGCAAAACACTCTCAAAAATCCCCCAAACTAAATTATTCGATAACTGACAACGTTCTACCACTCGGTGATTTTATATAAAGATCTCAAATTGCTTTGAAAATCGATGTTTTACTTTGATTTGACTTTAAATAATGATATCAGTGAACTACATACCAGTGAACTACCATCCTGTTAAACGTTCAGGGCACTCAGTGAACTCAGAATTTCCCGGAAGTCCACTTGCTACTTATATATATAGGCTCTGCCGATACAATCCCCCATGAGACTGGATTCATACCTTGTAGATATGGGACATTTCAAGTCCAGGGGACGAGCCAAGACTGCCGTTCATGAAGGAAACGTTAAAGTCAACGGCACTGTGGTAACAAAAGTCTCCAGAGACGTCTCAGTTGATGACATAATAGAAGTTGTCGAAGGCCTTGACCAGCCACAGGGCTACTTCAAACTCAGGCTTGTTCAGGAAGAAAGTGAGATCCTTAAACCTGGAGACAGAGTTCTTGACATGGGATCGAGTGCAGGTGGTTTTCTCCTTTTTGCATCAGATATTGCAAGCCACGTAAAAGGCATAGAGTTCAGCCGGGATTTCAGGAGCGAACTTGGGAAAATTGCATATGAGCGGGAAAACGTTGAGGTAATATTCGGGGATGTGTTTACCATACCTCTCAAGGAACTCTCTGAGGAACCCGTGGATGTTATTCTCTCGGACATGACTCTTGAACCTGAAGACTCAATCAAAGCCCTTGCCAGAGTGCTCCCTCTCCTGAAAGAAGGGGGAAGGCTGCTCCAGGTAATAAAAATAGGAAAAAAGAAAAACCCGAAGCCAATCCTGAGCAGGATCGAAGACCTGGGGCTTGAAGTCCAGCAGGTTATCAGTTCCGAAAAGCAGGAGATTTACGTGGTTGCAAGAAAACTTCTGTCTGAAGAAATAAATCAGCTTGAAGAACAAGAATCAGCCTGAAGAAAAAAACCAAAAGGGATTAAAACAGATGAAAGTTACTGAAAAAGCTGGATCCCCTCCGGACAACCTCAATTGTACAGACACGTGCCCCACACATAAATACACTAACGAGACCGAACTGAGGGTATATGGGCAGGGAAAACCTGTTCGCCTCTTTGCTGCAGGGCTGCATGGAGATGAGTGGAAGGACACAACGGAAATCCTGCTGAAAATAGAGCCTCCTGAAAAAGGCACCCTTGCATTAATCCCTCTTGTCAACAGGGGAAAATATACTTCAACCCTGGACCCTGCTTACTATCCGGTAATGGGAATAAGTATACTCGAAGCCATTGAAGCCCTGAATCCTGAAATTTATATTGAGCTCCATTCTTATTCCAGAGAAAACTTTGAAAAACTTGCGGGGGAAGATAGGCTGGAAAGAATCGGAGTACCTGCCTACAGCATCCTGAAAGAAGGAGTATTACTGGGTTCGGTTTCTCCCTGGATTAGGAGAAAGTATTTTCCAAAAGAAGCCCTTTGCCTCTCTTTTGAGATCCAAAAAGGAAATCCCCGATCAAGAGAATTTGCTGCCAGCATGCTTGAAGTCCTCAAAGAAAACGAGTCAAGGGATGAGTTCGTTGAATACCTGAGAAAAGAATTTCCTGAGCAGGCAAGAAAAGCTATTGAAGATTACCGCCGTTTTTACGGGGAAATCTGAGAGCTTACTTCTGAGAATTTGAGAAAAAAGAAATAAACCTTAATTGGTGACATTTCTTCCAAAAAAGAGAGCCGCAGAAAAAAATCTGCAGCTTTTTCTGTAATAAACTAAGTTACTTCTTTTCAATTATTAAACTGAAGTATCAGGTTTTACCTGTGCATATTAAGTGCAGGTGCTGACATGCCTTCGTAGGTACTTGCCATATGCTCGGGTTTAACTTCCTGCATTGAGGCACTCTGAGCGCGGAGCATACTGTCCACACGAAGCACCATTGCCGCAGTTTCGGAACCTGATTTGATGGAGTTGACCTTTACTCTGAGAGGGTCAACAACACCTTTTTCAAGCATATCTTCAGCATCACCGGTCAGGATGTTTAAACCTGCATTTTTGTTTTCTGCATGCTTTGCGCGGAGGTTCAGGATGGTGTTGATGGCATCCAGGCCTGCGTTTCTTGCAATTGTCCTTGGGATTTCTTCAAGAGCTTCAGCAAAAGCTGTGATTGCCATCTGTTCCCGTCCACCTACGCTGGAAGCATAAGAACGGAGTGAGAGTGCAACTGCCATCTCCGAAGCTCCGCCTCCGGCAACGACCTTGCCATCTTCAACCACACATTTCACAACTTTAAGTGCATCATCAATTGCACGCTCCAGGTTGTCCACCACATGCTCAGTCCCGCCGCGAAGAACGATTGATACGGATTTTGCACCCTTGCAGTCCCTGAGGTAGGTTTTACCCTGATCGTCATCCCTGTCCTGCTCAAGGAGCCCTGCGTGCCCGAGTTCTTTTTCTGTAAGTTCCTTGATGTTCCTTACAGGCCGGCCTCCCGTAGCGTCAGCAAGGTGCTGCATATCATCACTCTTCACCCTGCGAGTTGCGTAGATACCCCTGCTCTGGAGGTAGGCTGAGACCTTGTCATCCATACCCTTGGAGCAGAAGACAGCATTTGCGCCTGCTCTGATTATGTAATCTGCCATCTCAAAGAGGGCCGCATCCTCTTGCTTTACGAAATTTTCGATATCACTTACGTTGTTGATTTGAAGCTTTGCCTTGTTTGCGGTCTTTGCGGTTTCCATAGGAGCATCAATGAGCGCGATATTGGGATTTACAATTTTGAGAGGGAAGTTTTTATCGAGTGCAACCTTGTCGATTACAACTCCCTCTACAAATTCCGTCTTCTCAACAAGCCCACCGATGTCTTTTGTAAGGATAATGTTTTTAAGGTCGGCTTTTCCGTCCTCATGAATGGCAAGAACTGCATCCACGCAGAGTTCTGCAATCAAACGGCTGTATTTTTCGGAAGCTTTGCCAGTGATGGAGGTTCTGGCAGTTTTTATAAGCAATTCTCTGTCTTCCTCACCTGCAGTAATTGCCAGGTCCTCTAAAATCTCAACAGCTTTTTCTGCTGCAAACCTGTAACCTTTGACAACAACTGACGGATGTACTCCATTTTCAATAAGGTCTTCTGCTTTTTCCAGCAGGGCCCCTGAGAACACAACAGCGCTTGTGGTCCCATCCCCTGCAGAACTTTCCAGGGACTGGGCAACCTCCACAAGCATCTTGGCTGTCGGGTGCTCAATGGACATATCGTGTAAGATAGTAGCACCGTCGTTTGTGATGGTAACGTCCCCCAGAGGATTCACAAGCATCTTGTCCATGCCCCGGGGTCCAAGCGTACTCTTAACTATGTTTGCCACAGCTTTTGCAGCTGCAATGTTCATGCTGAGTACATCTTTTCCCTTTGTTTGTTCCTTACTCGGATCTATTATGTAGATTGGCTGGCCACCTTTATCCATCTGAACAAAACCTCCTGAAAATACATAGTATAAATTGAAGGATAAATAATTGATAATTTGAAGTTGTTTTCCGGCTTGCGGTTACTTTATCTCAGGTATCGAACCCGAGAACCTTGTTTTACGCAATTTACTTGACTTGCAGATAGTAATTGATCAGAAAACTACTGATAATACTTCTATAAAAATATATCGGTAAGACCTGTGATTCTACAAAAAGGACGCTGTTTCCGCTTCCTGTTATGCGATAAAGATGAAAAAGGCAGTACCCTGTCCTACTTACCACAGAGTACTGTAGGAAAATGTTTGCAAGAAGCACTTCTGCCTTTATTGTTTATGATCCTGTTTAACTCATTTTTGATCCCGTTTGTTTCTGCCTGCTTATCCAATTTATTTCTGCTGTACTATAACCTTTACAGATCCGTTTTTATTTCCTATGTAAAGCTCATCCACATTGCAAAAAATACCGTGCTCAACCACTCCTGGAATCGCAGACAGTTGAAGAGCAAGAGCTTCCGGGTCTTTTATAAGACCAAATTCTACATCAAGGACAAAGTTCCCGTTATCCGTTATTACGGGACCGTCTTTTTTTACAGCAGACCTGAGTTGCGGTTTTCCACCCAGTTCCAGGATCTTCCTTACTGCAAGTTCTTTTGCAAAGGGCAGAACCTCCACAGGCACGGTTTTATCAAGCTGCATGCTCGTTTTCGACTCGTCAGCTACAACCACAAACCGTTTTGCAGAAAAAGAAACGATCTTTTCCCTTGTATGAGCCGCTCCTCCTCCTTTAATAGCACGGAGTTCGGAGTCGATCTGGTCAGCTCCGTCAATGGCAATGTCCAGTTCAGGGTGCTGGGCTAGAGTAGTAAGGGGAATTCCAGCTTTAATTGCCAACATCTCAGATTGATAAGAAGTAACAACTCCCAGGATATCGAGCCCTTCCTCCTGCACACAACGTCCAAGTTCCTTTATAGTGTATGCAACTGTTGAACCTGTGCCCAGCCCAACAACCATTCCAGGGCTAACAAGCCTGACTGCAGCAATCCCAGCTGCCCGTTTTTCGGGAGAATCAGTAGAAGTATTTCTTTCCGTCATTTTATGTTCCGCCTTTCAGCTTTAAAAAAGTTAGCAAATATTTTTCAAAAACAGGAAGTCCTTTCAAGCTTAAAAGAAAATATTGGAGGGGATCAGGGAGAAAGTCTTCTCCTGTCCCTCGGGAAGAGTACCGTATCCCTGATATTGTCAGTTCCGAGCATGGTCATGACAAAACGCTCACAGCCCAGTCCCCATCCGGCATGCGGAGGCATTCCGTATTCGAAGGCTTTAAGGTAGAACTCAAAACCGTCAGGGTTTAAGCCCTGGGATGCTATCCTGCTCTTAAGCAGGTCAGGAATGTGAATCCGCTGAGCTCCTGAAGAAAGCTCCATTGTCCGATGCATCATGTCAAAGGACTTGCTGAACTCAGGCCTGTCCTCATAAGGCATGGCATAGAAAGGTTTGATCTCTGTGGGCCAGTCGATAATAAAGTAATGGGATTCACCTGTAGTTTCGTAGACATAATCTCCGACTATATGTTCTCCAAAAGTGCCGAGATCGTCTCCCCAGTGCATTTTCTCTTCCGAGCGGCTGTTTATGATCTCAATTACCTCGTCATAAGTGAGCTTCAGGAAAGGAGTCTTCGGAACCTTCAGTTCAACCCCCAGTATTCCAAGGGAGGCTTTGCAGTTCTCAATTACCCGGGTATAGACGTAAGCAACCAGGTTTTCCAGAATTTCCATTACATCGAAGTGGTCGGCAAAGCTGACTTCAACATCAATAGAAGTGGCTTCGTTTAAGTGCCTGCGGGTATCGTGTTCTTCTGCTCTGAAAATGGGGCCAATTTCAAAGACCCTGTCAAACCCACCGCTCATGAGGATCTGCTTGAAAAGCTGGGGGCTCTGGTTGAGGAAGGCTTCCCTGTCAAAATAGGTGATCGGGAAAAGAGAAGTTCCACCTTCGGTTGCTGTAGCAACGACCTTTGGAGTTGCTGTTTCAATAAAGTTATGCTTTACAAAATATTCCCTGATAGCCTGGAGAGACTCATGCCTTATCTTAAAAACCGCAGTTGTCTCGGCTCTTCTCAGGTCAATAAAGCGGGAGTCAAGCCTCGTGTCCAGTTCGGCTTCTACCTTTCCGGTTGTGTCCATAGGAAGAGGGGAAGCTGCCATGTTCAGGACAGTGATCTCTTCGGGGAGCAGTTCATAACCGTTAGGAGCTTTTTCTTCAAATTTGACAGAGCCAGTTACGGAAACTACGGACTCGCGAACAAGCCTTCTTGCTGCATCGAAGAGTTCTTTGTCAATTTTTTTCTTTACAAGTGTGATCTGAGCCTTTCCTTCCCTGTCCCTGAGAACAACGAAACAGATCCCTCCGAGGTCTCTGACCTCATAGACCCAGCCTGCAAGGGTTATTTTCTGACCGTTATCAACTTTTTCAGGCTTGACATCGGTTGTATAATGTGTTCTGAGATTTGCTAAAGACATAAATTCACCTTAATTAGGAGATAAATTAAACGTAAATATAAGAATGAAGCTGAAACGTAGGTGAATAGTCATAACTCATTATTAATGTATTTGTTCCCCGAGTTGCGCCTCGAGAGTACTCGGTCCTTTTCGCTCCACTTCGTTCCGCTCAAGAGGACTAATTTATGGGTTTAACGTTGCTATTGCTTCAATCAAAAGGGTTTATTGAAACTTCGATTTGGTTTTGAAGCTATGGATTATAATCCAGAAAGTTATTTTTTGCGCTTGAGAGGGAGGATTTATAGACGGTGGAAATTGTACTTTACTCAACCGGATAAAGACAGGGAAACATAGTAGAAACTGATTTACTGAACTGAGTTTCCAAACGGGTTACGAGAGAGGTAAGGATTGAATAAAGAAGTAAAGAGTAAAAAAGTAAAAAAAAGTATAAGAGTAAAAGAGTAAAAAAAAGTATAAGAGTAAAAGAGTAAAAAAGGTACAAGAGTAAAAGAGTAAAAGAGTAAAAAGAGTAGAAGGGTAAAAGAGTAAAAGAGTAAAAAAAGTATAAGAGTGAAAGAGTAAAAGTAAAAATATAAGTGTAAAAACTGAGTTAGAGAGGAAAATAGCGTGAGAAAGGAAATCATAATTTTTCTGATAATTTTAAGTGTGCTTTTTGTTGTGGGTTGTGCTGACAACGGAGCTTCAGAAAAACCTGCACTTTCCACACCTGTCGAAGGAATAGATGAGGGGGAAATAGCGGGAACCGTAGAGGCTGCGACAGGAACAAGGGATGATATTATTGATGTCAAGATCCAGGGCTACAAATACATACCCCAGAACCTTACTGTTAAAGTTGGACAGACTGTAAAGTGGACTAACAACGATACTGTTCTCCATGATGTGGTAGGTTCGGGTATTGAGTCCGAGTACCTTCAAAAAGGAGAGGCATTTACCTATACTTTTGAGAAGGAAGGAACGTACCAGTATATCTGTACAATACACCCCTGGATGGAAGGGAAGGTAATTGTAGAGGTCTGAATAAAGAAGAGAGTTCATTAAATGAACTCAGCAAGAATTAAAGGCTGATAAGAAGCGTCGTGTAGTAAATAATCACATATCAGCGCTCTGTAAAGATATTCTAACCTATCGGAAAAGTACGCTGGAAGATCGAGTGAACACGCGTCTTTTGTAGAACATTTTTTGAAGAATATTTATTTATAAACTACAAAACTTGAAAAACGGAATCCAATTGTATTTTAAGTTCAAAACCCAAAAGAAGGGATCTTTTTTAAGAGACAAAAACCTCTTCTGCGAGTCCGGGCCTGGCGCACGTCCGGTGACTGCATAGAAAAAAGAGGCTGAAATACCTGAAAAGATTATTTTCTTCATTTTTGTGCCTACTGTTCATGAATGAAGATTAAATAAATATTAATACAATTCAAAAGAGATTGAGTTATAAAACCTTTTTATTATAACGAATTATAATTAGATTTGCAAAAATATGTATTTTCCCCAGATACCTATATATAATGGCACTGAATTAGAAGGTTCTGAATATAAACAATATTATAAAATTTCAGAAACAGGGGAGTAAAAAATTATACAGATTGTACACCTTTCAGATATTCATTTTTCAGAAGCATATTTTGTCCCGGAAATTGCAGAATCCATGTTGCAGAACATAAATCAGCTGGATCCGGATATTGTGGTAATTACCGGCGACCTGACAGAAAACGGGTTTTCAGCCGAATATGATGGAGTTAAAAGATTTATTGACAGGATTGAATGTAAAGATAGAGTCCTTGTCCCTGGAAACCACGACTCCAAAAATGCCGGGTACCTGCACTTTGAAGACCTTTTCGAAAACAGGTTCTCAACCAGGAATCTTGGAGATGTAACCGTTGTGGGAGTTGACTCCTCCCAGCCGGACATTGACGAAGGGCACCTGGGAAGGGAAAACTACGGCTGGATCAAAGAAGCATTTTCCGGAGAGAATTTCAAGGTCTTTGCCCTGCACCACCACCTTGTCCCGATCCCTCTTTCGGGCAGGGAAAACACTGTCCTTGTCGATGCCGGTGATGTCCTTGACCTCTTGAACCACTGCAAAGTAAACCTTGTGCTTTGCGGGCACTGCCACATTCCTCATGTCTGGAACCTGAACAATATGCTTGTTATAAATGCAGGCACCATCTGTTCTTCCAAGACCAGAGGCAAAACGACGCAGTGCTTTAATTTGATCCAGGCTGAAAACGAAAATTCAGATGGAAATTGGAACGTCCGGATATCAAGGGTTTTCCCGCAGGGGAATCTGGAACTGGTCACAGAAACCGTAATGTGAAGGGCAAGTGAACTACCACTCAGCTAAAGACTGAGTGGCTTCTTGGTTCATTCCTCCCTCTATTGAGAGCAAGTCCCCAAGCTCATCCCCGTAGTCCCTACGGTGTCATAATCCAATTAGATTCTGATCTATGAGAGCGAATTTTTTGATATTGATAGCGGCATTAATGTCTCTATCGTGTTTGGTTTTACAGTCTGGACAAATCCATTCTCTGTCTTTTAGCTGAAGCTCTTTATTGTGGTATCCACACACACTACATAGCTTAGAAGAGGGTTCAAATTGTCCTATTCTCAGGACGGTTTTTCCAAACCATTGAGCCTTATATTCCAACTTTATTACAAAACTACTCCACGCAGAATCACTTATAGCCTGTGCTAAGTGATGATTCTTAACCATGCCTTTAACATTTAGAGTTTCCAGAGCTACAGCTTGGTTTTCGCTAACAAGTCTAAAAGAGAGTTTGTTCTGGAAGTCATTTCTCTGATTTGTTAGTTTGTCATGGAGTACAGCAAGTCTTCGTTTAGCTTTTGCCCTGTTCTTAGAGCCTTTCTGTTTCCTTGAGACTCTTTTCTGTAATACTTTGAGCCTTTTAAGAGAGTTTTTCAAGTACTTTGGATTCTCAACCTTTTCTCCTGTTGAAAGGACAGCAAAGTCTTTGATACCTACATCAATTCCTACTGTTGTTGATTCTGTGAAAGCTTCCTTTACTGGAAGTTCTTTTCCATCTTCAACAAGGATACTGATGTAGTAATGTCCTTTACATGTCCTTGATAACGTAGCCGTTTTAGGCTCTCCTTCAAACTTCCTGTGAAGAACTGCTTTAATTGGTTCTATTTTAGGAAGCTTGATAGTATTATTTTCAAAGTTTACAGTGTAGTGTTGAGGTACAGGGAAAGACTGTATCGGATTCTTTTTTGATTTGAACTTTGGAAACCCTGTTTTCTCTCTAAAGAATCTAGTGAAAGCGGATTCAACCTGCTTAGTCATCCCCCTGTAATGATTGAGAGTTAACTTCTCCTAACCACTCATTAGAAGCCTTTAGAGTAGGAATTAATTTGTTTAAGTCAAATCTGGAAATTGATTCCCCTGTCTGCTCATAAGTTTTAATTTTCTGGTCAAGTGCCCAATTATAGACAAATCTACAGCTACCTATATGCTGATTCAATTGAATAGCTTGTGTAGTTGTAGGATAGAGTCTAAATTTGAACGTTTGCATCATACAAAGGCATAATATGCTTTAACAACATACATACTTTTTGGTAAATACGATGTATGAAACACGGAATTATAGCAAATTTTTGATAATGTATCATGTTATTTTTGTTTGCAAATACCGAAAAGTCATACTTGAACCAATTAGCGAAGAACTCAAACAGATTAGGATTGACATTTCAAAAGAGTCTAACTTTGAAATCCTTGAAATGGAAACTGACAAAGACCATATTCATTTCTTGATCAAGAGTGAGCCGAAAGTTAGCGTTTTGTCAATTGTCAGAAAATTGAAACAAGAATATACTAACAGGTTATGGAAAACTCAAAAAGAATATCTGAAAAAGTATTATTGGGGTGAGAATACGTTATGGAGTGATGGTTATTTTGCGTCTACTATCGGAAATGTGAGTAAAGAGGCGGCAGAATATTACATACGGAATCAGGGTTGAAGTTGACGCTTATATCCCCTGAGCTAAAGACTCAGGGGTTTTACGCTTCTTCATATAAAATCTATTGATATTTCCTTTTTCGTTGAATTTTTCTTCCTTTTTTGTTTTTTATTATTCTGAAAACACAGATGAAATTAATTACACCTACTTCTTCCGGACCCGCCATCCGACCAGATTATCCGTTTCAACCCTCTCAACATCATTTCTCTTAGCCAGATCGATCAGAATTTCAAGCAATTCCTGTTCACCTATCTTGATCTCGTATCTCTTCTTAAACTCAGCAGTGATCCGGGAGAGATCAAGAGTCCTGTCCCCTAAAATCTTTTCCGCAAACCCTGCCAGATCCTCATAACGGGCCCATGGGTAGATTATCCAGCGCCACCTGACAACCTTCTGGCCATAAAAATCCGGGGTGAAGGAAGAACAGGTCTTGTGCTGGAGGACTGCAGTTCTGATCTCGGCAGGTCTAAGGCTCTGCACGTAGTCAACCGAAAGGTTAAGGGTCTCTCCGGTGTCTGTGACGTCGTCCACAATGAGCACTTTTTTCCCGCTTATGTCCACGGAGATGGGAAACTTTATCCTCGCTTCTGCCTGCATATCCGCCCCCCTCATGTAGTGCTCGACTTTCATAGAAGTCAGGTCGTTGAAAAGCAAAAAATCGCAAACCAGCCTTCCAGGCACATAGCCTCCCCTCCCTATTGCAACGATCAAGTCAGGCTGATAACCCGAAGCTTTGATTTGCCGGGCAAGAAACCTGGAAAGGCGAAAAACTTCTCCAAAGCTCATGAGCTCGCACTTGAAAAAACTCTTTTTTGCCGGAGAGCACCTGGACTGTCGGGCTGCTTTTTTTGTTCCAGTGTTCAGATAAATCGCCTTCTGCCTGAATTCTTTCTGCCTGAATTCTTTCTGCCTGAATTCTTTCTGCCTGAATTCTTCCTGCCTGAATTCTTCCTGCCTGAATTCTTCCTGCCTGAATTCTTCCTGCCTGAATTCTTCCTGCCTGAATTCTTCCTGCCTGAATTCATTCTGTCTGAATTCCTTCTGTCTGTATATATTCATCAATAAAACCGTAAAGTGAATGAGAAACTTATCCTTCCCGTAGTCGGCAGAAGCCCGGATAAAAAATGCATCCTTTTACCGGGTTCCGGGAGGTAAGAGAAGTAAAATTAATATTTGAAAAACATCTCCCGATTTTGATCCCCCAATTATAATTTTACTGGAAAATATATAAGGTTACTTTTGCAAAAGAGTAAAGATCTCCTCCTTTTTATTAAGTTAAAACAACCTTTAGATTTACTTTTTCAATGTTTTGAAAACTTTAAAAGCCAAAATAGGCAGAGATAAAAAAATAACTCGACTGAAAATACGGAAATCAGCTCCAAAAGCGGTAAAAAACGGTATTTTTATATACCTGCATTCCAGTACTGTTTTTACCTACAAAAGGGATTTTTCGTGATAGTTATTAAAAGGAGGATAACAGTTATGGACTTTAAAGCAGTTCTTGCAGTACTTGTATTTTGCACTCTTTACTGGATATATCACTTTTCAGCCGGCGCTATAGCCTGAGAAAATATCTGAAAAAGGAGGATAACAGTTATGGATTTCAAAGCAGTTCTTGCAGTACTTGTATTTTGCATTCTTTACTGGATATATCACTTTTCCAACGGAGCCATTGCCTGAAAAGAAAAAGAAAAGCAATGCGAGGAATTCCATAAAAATATTATTATTGCAATTAAGTATGATTGCCGTATTTAGACTTACTAAATATATTAAGTTACTGTTGAAAATATCTAGTTCTTCCGAAATCCCAGGATCTATGGAAACAAGGCTGGGGAAAGAGTTTATTCCAGGCAATATTTAAAGTATATTTAATTCGATTTTAATCGTACTCTTACTCGTTTTTTGCCATCTTTTGTTTTTTCTTTCGCTTCATTTTCTGTTACCACGGAGCTAAAGACTCAGGGGTTTTACTCTTTGTGTTATAAATGCTGTAGAAGATTGCATCAATATACTTGAAAATTCATCTTATCCTGAAAATATTTGAACTAGGGAAAACATAATTATAAAGCAAATAATTATAAAGCAAATCCGGAGAATAAACAAAAGATGAGGGGATTAATGGGATAAAGGATTTTTTAAAAGGATAGTCTTTAAAGCTGTTCTTGCAATTCTCGTTTTTCTGACACTTTATTATATATGCCATTTTTATGGCGGAGCTATAGGTAAAAAACAAATCAAATGGAAAGACCAAAAGGAATAACAAATTAAATCAGTAACAAGCGTCTTAGAAATTTACAAAAAGAAAAACATGAGCATTTATACTAATAAAAAGCATAACTGATAAAGGAGCTTCAAAGCTATGCTTTCAAAAGAAAACAACCGAGAAATGCATAAAGGGCTGGCTTCCGTAGATGAGGAGTTTGATGAAGGAGTCAGCCAGGCTCTTACCTCTCTGACAGTGATAGGTAAAGGTTATCTTAGCGAAAGAAAGGAACTGGAAGCAGAGAAGACGGTATCTTCCATAAAAGAAATAGGAAAGGCTGCTGCCCTTCAGGGAATGGAAAATGCAGCAGTCAATGCTATAAGATCCCTGGAGAAGATGCTCCAGTGCTCAATGAAGCAGAACATGGAAAGCACAACTGTCAGGGTCCTGCTTTCTTTCGGAACTATTGGAAAAATTGCCACCGAACAGCAACTTGAGACGGTAGCCAAACTTGCAGCATCCATTCTTGGAAAAAGCGGAAATACGGCAGCTCTTCTTAACAGGGAAAGAGAAACCCTTGCAGTTACAATCGGGCTTGGGGAAATTGGAAAAGCAGTCGCCAGGATGAAACTCCCTGATTATTCAGAAAATGCCGCTATATGTATCACCTGCCTTGGAGAAAACGGAAAACTGGCTGCTCAGAAAACCCTTGAAAAAGCTGCAATAGGAGCAGAACTTATGTTAGAAGAAATGGCTGCATTAGCCATGGAAGAAAACCTTCAGAGCGCAGCAGGAATTATCACAGCTTCTATTGAGGAGATAGGAAAAAGCGCT
Organism: Methanosarcina sp. WWM596; assembly: GCF_000969965.1. Lineage (GTDB taxonomy): Archaea > Halobacteriota > Methanosarcinia > Methanosarcinales > Methanosarcinaceae > Methanosarcina. The sequence continues at coordinate 3,715,410 of NZ_CP009503.1, read as the reverse complement.
GCGGAAGAAGAAATGGAAAATGCTGTTTTCCAGGCTGCATCCGCCCTTCAGACAATAATGAGCAGTGCAGGGAACAGATACCTGAATGATGCCTCTATTGCGGCAAAGGTTGCGCTTGAATCTTTTAACGAATTTGATATAATAAACGATAAAGACCACATCAAAAAAATAGAAGAAATCAGGGAAATGATGAGAGAATTGTGGGTAAATACAAAATAAAGGAAGGATGGGAAAAACACTTTAGACTTAAACGTCAACTATCCCTGAGCTAAAACTCAGGGGTTTGTCTAACAAGCTCTGGTTGACCAAAGCCCTGGTTGACCAGATCACCGATTAAGAGCTTGGGAAATTTTCGTAATCAATCAAAACAAAAAACCACTAATGCCCTGTAAACCTTCAAAAGCCAGAAAGCTACTGCAAGCAGACAAGGCAAAAGTGATCCGAAATACGCCATTCACAATTAAGTTACTTTTCGGAAGCAAAAGAGGAAATATTCCTGCAAAATAGATCTACAGGTGAGTTTACAGGTCTGAATCTACAGGCTTATTCCTCTTCAACTTGCAATGTTTTCTGGGGAGGGAATATAACCCAATCAGAGACCATATACTCGTAAAATGCACTTCCATGCTCAATATTTCCTTTATACCTAATTGTTGCTTCATCGGGCTGGAAGGACATGAAATCAACAAATCCTACAGGTTGCTCCTGGGAAGACCTATCAAGCTGGACAACATTTTCAGCATTTATGAAGATATTCAGGTCAGGAGCCGAGATTTGAAGGCTGGCTGGTCTGTCCACGGTTTCTCCATTCACATTTGGATGCTGCCAGTCGCCCTGGGTGATACTCACTTCATCCCCAGAGTATTCTGCAATTACCTTCCCTGTATGCTTGTTTATCAAAGTCAGATGTTTATACGTATAATCATCATAACCATCATCAGGTCCTCTAACCCCATAGAACACGGTCTGGTAACTATTTGTTGTAAGTTCTGACCAGCTCCACCCATGCATTTCCCATTCCCACACAAGCTTGTCAGTGGTATAAGGAATCATGTGGTCAAAGTACCCATCAGCCTGTGTAACCGTATATCTCTTACCGTCAAGAACCACACTACCCTTAAGTTTTCCATAAGCGTATTCATATGTGGTAAAATTGACCGGATCTGCGGCACTATCGATTGTTTTTTCGGCATGAGGCTTGAAAAACAGGTTCAACTGCATGTTGTCGTAAGCATAATTCAGTCGGTACCCTTTAAGGGCTGAACCGTAAAATTTCCTTAAACCTTCCGGATAAGTAAAGTCAAGGTAAGGAACATGGAATCCAACGTAATTTTCAATTTCACCCCTTGGCACAAAACACGTTGTATAATTGGTAGAAGTATCCTCCCCATATGGATAAAGCCCATAGAAAGTTACCATATTAGAAAACTGTTCCCCGGTGTTTGGATCATTAAAAAGTGTTGGGGACTCCTGATGAACCATCGTGACAAAAAATGCAAGGTTCCTCTTTTCCCCGCCCTTCCCAACAAGCCGCATGTCTCCGTTCTGGTACCACCATTCCGACATGAAGCTGGAATTGAAGTCGGTATCATAGTGCCCGCCTTCCGTGTAGTCTATGACTGCTTCATTTCCTGAAGTTTTACTGTTCGGCTCTGCTCCTGATATGCCTATAAGGCACACTAAAAGAAGCGGCAAAATCATTATTCTCAAGTATTTTTGGTCCAAATGACTCTCTCCTCTGTTAATAACTCATATTCTTGAAAGCCTCCTTTGAAACGTCCCAACGACTTCCAAAAAAAGAGGATACTAAAAATAACATCGGAAACTGAACAGTATAAATGTTAAAAAAAGTTTCTATATGGAATGATTTTTTTATAATAGTGTACTTTTGAAGGTATTACAAAAAAGGTTTAAAGAAAAAGAACTTCGAAAAGAACAAAATACCTGAATAACTAAAACCAAAAAAGAGAGAGCCATGCCCGTCTTTTAACCACCCGATCCATTTTGTAACAATCCAGGAGGAAAAACAATTCAATAGCCACTTTTTTAAAGGATTAACGGACAACTTTCAGAACGCCCATTTATACCAATTAAAGGCTATTGGCTATGTTTTCCAAGGATAACACATCAGTTTGTCAGCGACTGGATTGGAGCCGGAATTCTTCCTCCTCGCTTTACGAAAGTCTCCGAACTGAAATTGCTTACCGGTATAATAGGTGCACTTCCAAGCAGCCCGCCGAATTCCACGGAATCTCCCACTCTTTTACCGGGTGCGGGAATGATCCTGACTGCAGTTGTCTTTTTATTTATTACCCCAATTGCCATCTCGTCAGCAATGATTGCGGAAAGGGTAGAAGCAGAGGTATCTCCTGGAACTGCTATCATGTCAAGCCCGACAGAACAGACACTAGTCATGGCTTCGAGTTTTTCGAGAGTAAGAGCTCCGACTTTAACTGCTTCGATCATGCCCGCATCCTCACTAACCGGAATGAAAGCCCCGCTAAGGCCCCCTACTGAAGAAGAAGCCATTGCTCCACCTTTTTTTACAGCATCATTAAGAAGCGCAAGAGCTGCAGTCGTCCCATGGGCTCCACAGCGTTCAAGCCCCATGGCTTCCAGAATCGCGGCAACACTGTCCCCGATTTCCGGAGTTGGGGCAAGTGAAAGGTCTAGAATCCCGAATTCCACACCAAGCCTTTTCGAGACTTCTCTTCCTACCATCTCCCCCATGCGTGTGATTTTAAAAGCTGTCTTTTTGATCGTTTCGGAAATTTCCGTAAGGTTCGGGTTTTCAAGTTCGCGAACAGCTGCGTTAACCACTCCCGGACCGCTTACACCCACATTGATAACACACTCTGGCTCACCGATTCCGTGAAAAGCTCCTGCCATAAAGGGATTATCTTCAGGGGCATTTGCAAAAACCACCAGTTTGGCACAACCAATCCCCTCCCTGTCAGCGGTCAGTTCCGCAGTCTTTTTGATTATTGTCCCCATCAGGCCGACTGCATCCATGTTAATACCTGCTTTTGTGGTCGCAACGTTTACGGACGAGCAGACCTTTTCAGTAGATGCAAGGGCTTCAGGAATAGAATTTATCAGTTTGAGATCTCCCCGGGTTTCCCCTTTATGGACAAGGGCACTGAACCCTCCGATAAAGTCCACACCTGAGTCCTTTGCAGCTTCATCCATTGTCTTTGCAACGGAAACGAAGTCCTGAGACTTGCAGCTTTCAGCTACTATAGCTATGGGAGTTACGGAAATCCGCCTGTTGATAATAGGAATCCCATAAAGGCTCTGGATTTCATTCGTTATCCTGACAAGCTCCCTTGCCCGGGAAGTTATTTTTTCATAGATATTCTCGTTGAGAACCTCAAGATCAGGGTGGCTACAGTCCCTGAGACTGATCCCCATGGTGACGGTCCTTATGTCCAGGTGTTCCATCCTGACCATCTGAATTGTTTCCAGTATTTCGTTCGGGTTTATAAGCATGAAAAATCCTCCTGCTTCCTCACAGCTCAGATCCTGTGCATGAAACGGAAAGCATCTTCATGCTGCACCTTGATCTCAACTCCAAGACTCTTTCCTTCGGTATCCATAGCCTGCTGGAAAGCCGAAAGGTCAAAATTTTCCTTCGGGGCTTCTGCAAGCATGATCATGGTAAAGATGCCCTGCATAATAGTCTGGCTGATATCGACAATATTTACATTGTAACTGGCCATCACCGTGGTGACCCTGGCAACAATCCCTACCCTGTCGCTGCCAATAACCGTGATAATGAAACGACTTGATGTCATGAAATATCTCCTGTTGATCCTGTTTTTTTCTGCAGATTAATACACGAAAGCTGTAAACAAGGAAATTTTGTTCAAATTGAATACCTGATAGATAATAAAGTAAACTGCTCCAGTCCCGAAATAAATCCTCTGATACTGAAGGATATGTTTTGATCTTGCTATAACTAAAAATCTTGAAAGGATAATATAAAGGAAAAAAATTTTGGAAATAAAACAATATGAAAACGATTCTGGAAATAAAACAATATGTAAGTCGGTTAACCTGTTATCTATGAAGAGCCATTCCTCAAATCAGGTCTCCTTCTCAAGACAGAGCTGGATAATTTTATCAACAAGCCCCTGAATATTTTCTCTTCCTTTAAGTTTTATTGAAAAGTCAGCATATTTATGATACAGAACCAACCGCTCTTCAAAAAGTTTTTTAAGGCTTCTGTCTCTGAGCCCTACTATACCCCTCTTTCTTGCGTTCGGAATCCTTTTTACGATACTTCTGAAAGGAGTGTCCAGAAAGACTACATTAGATATTTTTTTTAAGTACTCCATGGCATTTTCGGAATAAACCACGCTTCCACCGGGAGAGATAATGCAGTTGTCCACCTGTCCAAGCCCCAGAATAGCTTCTTCTTCAAACCTGATAAAAGCGCAATCACCCTGTTTATCAATCAGAGTCTGAAGGGGCATTCCCGTCCTCTGCGTGATCATGCTATCGACATCAATAAAAGTATAATTCAGGCGTCTTGCAAGTGCCTTTCCTATAGTGCTTTTCCCCGCTCCTGCCATGCCAATTAATGTTATGTTCATTGCCCACACCTCCTACCTTCAAAAATCAAGGACAACATGCCGAAAATTCCCAGGACGAGAGGTCGGCAGTCTGTAGATATAGGACAAAATATAATCTTCTGCTATATAAAATGTGCAACGTGAGTATTTTAAAAAAAGAGGCAAAATTATGAGATACGTCTTGAATATTCCAGTCTAATCAGAAACTTCCCGGACAACTTTTATGATTATAGAACTTTGAGAGACTATTTTCTGATATGCTGCTCTTTTCTGTTTACTGGCTGAGAGCTCAAGCTGCAAATACATTTTTCAACCTCTTTAGAGGAGTGCATGAAAGCAGACATATACTCCAGAAAGACTACCCTGTTGCCAGCGATATAATGTCTGAAAAGGCTTCGGGTCGTCAGCTTATCCACCTGTTCGAGGGATACAATTGCAAGGTACATGAGAAGCCGGATAAAAAATACAAGATGAAGCACAAGCATTTTGACCCAGGGACTGTCCGAACTGATAGCCAGCCCGCAGACCCAATTGCAAAGCTTGAGGGAATAAGAGAGTAGTCTGATATTATAAAAGTGCAAAAATAAAGCCAGGACTATAAAAAGAAGCACGGATCCCGTTAACATATCTATTTTTTGCACTATTAAGTCCATATGGTTCATTAACCTTTACTTCTCACTATTATTTGAATTTAATCTTTTTTAAGGTCCGGCTTTCAATTCATATCAACCGGAAATTTGCTGAAAGCAGCTTGAAACTTATAATTTCCCATTTATAATTTCCCATTTAAAGTTCATTCCAGGGAAGGTTTATCAGAAAAAAAATGAAGAAAACCGGAAGGGATGCCCGACAAATAAAGTGTCCGACCAGAAAAGTTTGTCTGCCTGCACCCCTGTAACCGGACCTTGCCTCAATTTTCCGGAACCGCAATTAAATCATACCTGTCAGCCCCATCTGGCGGGAACGAAGACGGAAAAATCCGGATACTACCATTAGCAGGAGGAATAGTCTGCATATAGACAGTTATCCTATGTAGAACTTATATTTAACACTTATCTAAAAATTCGTAATAATAGACGAGATTGTGCCTAATTAAAAACTTAAAATCTCAGGGATCTATCTGTATTCGAAAAAATGTAAAAATGAAAATTTGTAGCATGGATAAATTATAGGAAGAAGCGTAAAACCCATGAAATCTTAATTTAATGGGACATAATCGTCAACTTCCTCAACATTATTTTTAATATGTGTTGCTTTCATAGCATGGCTTACTTTCATAGCATGGCTTACTTTCATAGCATGGCTTAATCCCTGATGTTTTCTATAACGTGTTTGCCTCTTTCTGCGGGAATAATTGTCAGTTCGGCATCTGAAAACTCTTTTTCAAGCGGCTCACCCTCGGCGATCCTATCCATTGTGATTGCAACTGCCGCAACTTCTGAATGGGGCTGGCTGCCCACAGCTACGTTCCAGTCGGCGAGCTGGTAAATTTCGGGGGGGACTTTTTCTGCACCTACAACGATCATGAGCTTTTCGCACTTTTTGAGTTCGTCAGTAACATCTGGCAGGTTGATCCCGTACATGGAAAGGTGGCAGACTTTTCCACCTTCTTCTTTCCAGTTTCTGATTTCCTGCTTGAAACTAACGTTATTTTTAATGTAAAAATGCCCACCCCAGCGCCTGACCACATCTTCAAGAGTCTGCACAATCCCCGGGTCATCAGAAGCAAGAAGCATGCCTTCAGCTCCCAGCATCCTGGCAGTTAAACCAACATGGGTGGTAATTCTCTTATCCCTCTCAGGGCGATGCCCCAGGCGCAGTAATACAATTCTCTTCATGCTCGGCTAAAACCCTGACAAGGTATTAAAGGGTTTCACTGAAGTTTTTATGAAACAGGGAAAAAAGGAAAAAATATGGGTATCACTGTAACCCATAAATTCCGGGGATTCTCTTCAGAAGCATGCCTTCAACTATTATCGGATTTGTTCTCTGGGCTGTTGTCAATGCAATATCGAGCTTGAACTCTTTTTCAGCATAAATAGTAAGAATCGAATCTCCTTTTTTAACCTGCTCTCCCATTTTTTTATGGATAGCGACCCCGGCTCCCTTGTCGCTTGGAGCCCCTGCAAGCCTGGCAATCTCAATTATCCACTTGTTGTCGAACTCGATAACATATCCATCCGTAGAAGCAAAAATGTCAGCTGTGTACTGCCCTACCTGTACATCATCGGATTTAATATTCGGATCTCCGCCCTGGGCTTCAATGATCTGTCTCATCTTTTCAAGAGCTTTTCCACTCCTGAGCGTTTCCATTGCAACTTCTTTTCCATGATCCCTTGGAGCCGCCCCTCCCATCTCAAGCAGAATACCAGCAAGGGCAGCGCTCTTTTCAATTAAGCTGTTTGGACCTTCCATGCTTTCCAGAACTTTCAGGGCTTCCCTTACTTCCAGCGACGGACCAACTTTTCTTCCAATAGGAGAAGAACCGTAGGTAATGGCACATTCAACGTTCATTCCGAGCCTGTGCCCGAGATTAATAAGGTCTCTTGCCAGTTTCTGTCCTTCCTGAACAGTGGGAACCTTTGTACTTGGCCCGACAGGGATATCCATTACCACATTGTCAGCCCCTATAGCTCCCTTTTTTGCCATGATTGAGGCAAGCATCTGGCAGTAAGGATCAATGGATAGAGGGTACTCAACCCTGATGAGCTTGTCATCCGCGGGTGCAATATTGGTGGCTCCACCCCAGACAAGAGCGCCTCCCACCCTCTCAGTTATCTCCTTAACTTCCTGAGAGCTGAACTCAACGGGGCAGAGCACTTCCATAAGGTCTGCAGTGCCTCCCGCACCTGTGATTGCCCTGGAACTTGTCTTAGGGATCATCAGTCCGTTTGCAGCGACGATAGGGACAACGAGGAGAGAAATCTTGTTTCCGGGCACCCCTCCTATCGAGTGCTTGTCCATAATAGGATGGGTATCAAATTCAATCTTGTCTCCACTGTCGATCATAGCCCTTGTAAGCCATTCGACTTCGTCATCAGTCATCCCGTGGATATAAGAAGATGTTATAAAAGCCGAAAGTTCGACATCACTGAGGTTTTCCTCCACGATATCATTTACAAGCAATTTAATCTCGTCCTGAATAACAGGTTTCTTGTCCATCATCTTCTTTATTACATTCGCCGATTTTGAGCGGAGTGCCGGGACAACTTCAACCGGCTTATCCCAGTCCAGGAAGTGCTCGTGAACTTCAGAAAAAACTCCAAGAGTACCCGGAGGAACCATATTGTCAGTTGTGTCCACAATAACAGAAAGGCTTTGATGTCCACGGATGCGGACCCTATCTCCCGGATTAATTCCCAGCTCCTTCGCATCGGCAATATTAAATAACGCTTTATGCTGCCCTATTTTTATGTCAAAATGTTCCAGCTTCAACTGCATTGAATAAACACCATCCTTTTCTTTCTCAATATAATTATGATTTTGTCATTGTAATTTATTTCGCCTGAATTAGACCCTCGGCTGGCTTTCAAACCCGGAAGCCAACAGAAAGTCTGAAAAAATATGGAGATTAAGAGTAGATACAGTAGATCTCAGGTCAGATATCAGACCATGTAAGATTTCAGGTAAGATATCAGACCATATAAGATCTCAGACCATCAATACTAAACTGAGCTAACATATTAACCTTCATATTATTTTAAATAGTTCCGTAAAACCTTTTGGTAGCAGAAGAGAACCTCGGGAAGAAAGACTGCAGGAAGAAAAAAGGTTCATTTTCGTTCCTGTATCAGTACAACTGCCACAAGTACAAGCAGAACCCCTGCTAGCTGCCAGCCTGATAGCATTTCCCTGAAAAAGAAAAAACCTACAAAGGTACCCACAACCGGCTCTACTGTTGCTACTATGGATGCCCTGCCTGATTCGACTTCCTCAAGCCCTTTTGTGTAAAGCAGGTAGGCAAGTACAGTGGGAAAAAAGCCCAGTCCTGCAAGGTAGATCCAGAAACTGCCCGTAGAAAAAGCTCCTGCCGAATTTTTAAAGTTGCTAAGAGGCAGGAGAGCAAGACTTGCGAAAATGAAAGTATAAGCTGCAATTGTCATTGTATGGTACTTTTTAAGGGCAGCTTTTCCGAATATGCTGTAAAGGGCATATCCGAAACCTGCCCCTAACCCTGTGAGAAGCCCTGGCCGGGAAATGGGAAGAGAATCCCCGAGCCCCGGAAGATAACCGGTCACAAAAGCGCATCCCACAAGGGTTAGCCCCAGAGAAAAAAGTTTTTTTGCTGCAAGGCTTTCCCTGAAAAAAACTCTGGAAAGGACTGCAACAAATGCAGGGGCTGTGTAGAGTAGAGTAACGGCAATTGCAATTGAAGTTTCCCTGATTGTGGAAAAATAGCAGAGATTAAAGAAAGCAAGGCTGAAGATGCCCGTCCCCACAAAATAAAGAGAATCTTGAACCCTTATTTTCAGCAGTTCCGGCCTGGTAAGAAGAAGGTAAATCAGCATGATAACAGCAGCTGAAAAAACCCTCAGAGTTACAACCTGAAGAGGGGAAAATCCGAAACCATAAAAACCTCTAACAAAAATCCCTATCGTACCCCACAGGACCGCCCCTGCAGCAATCAGTAAATATGCCCGTTTTTGCATTCCACAACCTTCTTTTTCCAGATATTCAGTTTAGTATACCTTAACCCTGGTTTACTATTTCTAACCCTGTAATTTATTAATCCAGAACCTTCAGTCATCGTCCTTTAACGACAACACACTACAGAACTGCACCCATACCAGGGCACAATTTGGGTGGTTCAACGAGAGTCAGAAAAAAGTACGGATATAAAAAATAAGAGGGTAAAAGGGGTATATTGGTAAAAAATAGGTACACATTGGAGTTCATTGGTCATCGGTTAAGAACTTACTTCCATCTACCAATAGTGTTTTTCATTTCACCTTTTCATAAAAAGAATTCTTCTCTGAACCTTTCTCTGTTTACATGCGGGTCCAATGCTTGACTTTCATATACACTCATTATTGTTTCAAAAGTTCTTTGAATTCCACATCTATTCAGAATTACTGTCAACAAATCTGATGCATTCTCTGCAAATATTGTGCTCCAACGTAACTGCGTATATTGAGCCATTTTTTCAGGATGAGCTGTCGAGTTTCTTACGAGAGAATAAATTCTTCTGCTAACGATTAGTGTCAACATTGCTGTCCATATTAAAGCCTCAATTACCTGCACATTCTTTGTTTCAAGAATTTCAAGAGCGTATTTGCTTTTCAACTCCTTAAACAGCAGTTCTATGTCCCATCTTGCTCCATATAATTTTGCAATGTCTTTTGCATTCAAAACATCTTTCTGAATATTTGTGATATATATGTGATGCTTTTCATCCTCATCATTATATACCGCAACAAGACGTACAAGCATCTCATCCCGCTTTTGTTTGCCTTTATACGCTCTTCTTTTGAATGCTATTTTTACAACTGCATCAATATCTTTTCCAGAGAGTTGTTTAATACACTCACTAACAGGTTTTTCCGCGAACTCTTTGCTTTTTGTCTTAGAAAGTCCTTCTTCAACAGAAACAAGAATAGGATCCATATTCTTCCTTATTCTTGAGACAAAATATCCTCCGTTTTCCTCAACTCTTGCAAACATTTGAGTTTTGTAAAATCCAAGATCAACAAGAAGAATACGGTCTTTGATCCATGGGCCGATTTTCAATGTTTTGATCTCAGCTGTTTTTTCAGAGTACAGAGCAACTGTTTTAGGCCCATTAGCAACTGCACTTACCATAACTCCCACTTTTACCCCAGCTGATACTGTTCTTGCTCTTGCTGCTGGAAACTTGTCTGCTAAAGATGAGTGAAGACGAACAATTGTGCTGTCTTGAATGAGAACATCCTGAAAGTTTTCGAGTTTTTTGCAAAGTTTTCTACCAGGTTCTTTTGCAAGCTCTTCTATGCCGTGAATAACACACTGATGAAGAAACTCAACAAGTTCTGGAGTGAATCTATAGTACCAGCTGCTGTCGCTTAATGTCTTATTTGATTCTTTTTCATATCCTCTTTTCAAACTGGCAAGTGTACGCTGCAAGCGTACACCAAAACCAAGAGTTAAAACCCAAAAGATGATGACAGGGTCAATTTTACGCTCACGTACTATGAGGTCAGTTTCTTTGGCAGTTTGCCTTAACCACTCTTCGGGAAACATTTCCCGAAGAGAGTCTTCAAGAGTAGGTGGGGGACGAGGAGACATAGATGCACTAATATTTAGATTATTATTATAAAAACACATACGAGAGTGATTCCCTAACGCTTAACCGATGACGTATGCATTGGAGTTTAGTTATTTGTACTTAGATATGGAAACCAGACCCCTTGCAATAGCTATTGCAATTATGCATATCAATGACGAAGTTAAGAGAACCATAAAAAGATTCAGTTCATTAGCAAATTTGATCATAAAATGGAAGAGAACAGCACTTAACGCTAATCCAACAAGCAGCAAGATTACTGCCGGTCCTCCCAAAATCTTTTCGGTGTCCTTCTTGCTCATACAGACAGTCCCTCCTGAGATTATTCACCAGCAAATTATAGTTCTGAATTATTGTTTCAAATTATTATTTTCAAGTTATCCACTTTAAGGACTCTTTAGTTATCCACTTTAAGGACTCTTTAGTTATCCACTTTAAGGACCTTTTAATACTTCTAAAAACCTGAGTATGACGAAATTAAGCAGTAATTACATTTTCTACCGGAAAGAAGTGATTTTACTTCATTACAGTAACCAGAGATAAGAATTCATTAGTAAAGGGGAACTCTATAACTTTATGTATGCCTATTCTTAAGATTTTATAAAAAATCCGGATTGTTGAAATATATGCTTCAGGTATATACAACCTTCTAAGTTATAAATAAATTTATAGTTTTTGATTTTGAAAACCAGGGAATGTATTTTAGAAAACCTGTTTTATGGATGCTGGTACTGAATTACTCTTCAGGCGTTTTCTGTGCATAACACATGCTGTCAGCAAGAGGGCTGCAAATACTATCGAACCCTTAAAACCGGGAGCTCTTTCTTCCTCCGGGGTTTCAACAGGCATGTTTTCTTCCATAAGCGGGTAATTTATGGTAACTTTCCACTCGATTTCATCCATTATAATTGGTTCGGGAACTTCGGACGTGACTATTTCCCGGCCATTTTTTCCACAGTAACCGAAAAAGTATATTCGGCCCTTCGGGGAAGTACAAAACGCACATGTCCTCTAAGCCGGCTTGAACCTTTGAAGCAGGATATCGACCGGCTGGTCCGCAAAGGTTTCCACCTTTATGGTAACAAAATTGCCTCCCGAATCAAGAAGCTGGCCTTCCTTGAAAAGCTGGACCTCAACCTCTTAATCCCCTGGGTCTGCGACCCCCAGAGAAACGCTATTTTAGGCCAGGGAATGGGTTTTGATATAACCCATGTCGATATTTTTTCCGCCACAATCAGCCGGGTTTCCTGATCAATAATCTTGACTTTAACGGAAAGCATCGAACTGTCAGTGTTCTGGTCATTCTTAACAGAAAATTACACAGTGACGTTTTCGCCTTTCTCAGTTTCCCGGATAGAAAAAAGAAGGAGCTATAACCCTGAAACTAACAGAAGCCCGCTTACCTGCAGGAATATTCACCTGTGAGCTTGACCCGACAATCGTAAAAAGATCAAATGAACTTACAGACACCGCATCAATCGCCTGGACGCTGTTGTTGTTGAATACGGACACGGAAACATCCTGCTCATTAACTCCTTGATAACCAGGGGTTCTGTGCTTACATCCAGATCTTCAGAATCAACCGGAGACTTCGTTGATTCGCAGCCAGATACAAAGATTACTGAAACGAGTAATATCAAAACCAGAAACTTCTTCATATAAGTACCTCCTCAAATTTCAAATCTGGATATTGTCCCGCGGAATCGAGCAAAATGTAAAGGTCAATCCTGAAGGGGTCGAAACTAAATGGATACGAAACTGAGCAAAAAAATCCAGTATTTATTGAGTTAAATAGCGATGCGTAGATTTGACTCCTCAGACCCTTTAACCCGAAGATGGAAAATAAGCCTGAACATACCCAGAAACCGGAGCTTTAGTTTTTAATAGATATTCACTATCCAAAAAAAGTTACAGATTAATATATAACCATTACTGTCGATAGTCAGATATAAAAATAAATAGTTATTATAAAAGACATGAAAAGAGAAAATAATAAAGAACAAATAATAAAGAACAAATAATAAAGAACAAATAATAAAGAACAAATAATAAATATGATAGAAAAAAATCGGCATGAATATAAAAAAAGGGATTAAGTATGCATTAACAAGACTGTTTTTACTCAAGTTTTTACGACAGGTCGGCTATAGCATTCGTGGCAAGAGAGAATATAGCCTGAGGGAATTAGCCGGTTAGAAAATTAAGTTTTTAAAGAAACTCAAGGCACAGACATACGTAATACTCTCTTGCAATCTTTTTAAGCCAATCCGGAACTACGCAGTACCTGTCAACAACAAGCTCATTCAGATAGTAGAGGGACTCTTCAGTTTTGAATTCACTGAGTTTCTTTACAACCGTCCTTCTTTTCCACGCAGAATTCTCTTCGTCAAGAGCTTCAAGATAAAGCTGGTATTCTTTGCTGTCGTCCATTAAAGAAAAATTATCTACCAAAGAATATAAATATTTGTATCTGGTGTAAAAAACAGTGATATCCAGAATAATTTCGAGAGACTTTCAGAGATTGCAATTGAATATTTCAATTGACAGGACAATTTTAGGAATTTCGATTAAGTATTCGGACAATAAACGTTAAGAACTTCTGATATATCTAAAAAATTAAAGATCATTTTGAAAAAAAAGTTAGGATAATCAAAAAAAGTTAGGATAATCAAAAAGAGGTCAGGGCAATCAAAATATAAATCCCTATAAAAAAAAATGTTTCAGGCTTAAGAGGATAAAAAAATATGAAAGTAGAATTCCCACGCAATGATCAGTTGATGAGAATTCCTGCACAAAGTATTTTTTGTTCGCTTTTGTTCGCTATGCTTGCGAAATAAGTAATAATTCTTCAAAAAAGATATATAATTACCGGCATTGAAATTTCAATCCATGCTACATATTAGCTCACATTGAAATGTTTAATGCCAGCAATAATTATAAGAGCATTACTAATTTTTTTAAGAGCAGTACTAATTTTATTACTTTTACAAATTAATTTGGATGAAACAATAAAAAGAGGAGAAACCTGGAAGTTACTATTTTAACAGAGGTCTTTCCATTTGTAGAATATACTTATTCAACATAGCTATGTGCTGATTTATACATATCTGTATCATTATATCTGTACCATTATTTGTATTAAGTTTTACATTTTTTTAAGTGTTGCTTCCTGCAGGTTATATTCTCATTTAAGGGTGTGAATCAAATCTCCAGAAATTTCACCTTGTGCTTATTGCTTTTACAGGGTCCAGCTTCGCCGCCTGTTGCGCAGGATATATTCCAGTAATCAGGTTCAACAGAAAAACTGCAGCAACAATTAACACGATGTCCTGAGCGCGGACAACAATCGGGATAAAGGTAATACCACTGTAGACATCTGAAGAAGCTGCCGGGATTTCATATCCGCCTATTGCCAGGGCTATAAGGACTCCAATAGAAGTACCGACAAGGGCTCCCAGCAGTCCGAAAATCCCGCTCTGGAGAATGAAGATCTTCTGGATGCTTGAGACCGAGGCACCCATAGCTCGAAGCATGCCTATCTGGCCTGTTGCACCGATAACCGAAAGGTTCAGGGTACTGACCACGCCAAAAGAGGCTATGACAATAATAAGGCCATATACAACATTGTTTGAAGTGCTTTCAATAGCAATGGTACGGAGGATTGCAGGATTGGTCTCTGTCCAGCCCTTTGCCTTATAACCGGTTTCCTCGATCTCGGTTGCAACTTCCCGATCCGTATTGAAATCCCTGAGCCGGACTGAAATACCATTAACCACATCCGAGACGTCGTAAAAATCCTGAGCAGTATCCAGAGAAGTGTAGGTCAGGGACTCATCCAGAGGCGAACCCGTATGAAAGATTCCCACAATTCGGAGCGAAAGAGGATTTGCATTCGGAAAAGACACGTCTATAGAATCGCCCAGATTAACTTCAAGTTTGTCTGCCAGCCTTGAGCCGATAACCACCGTATTTCTTGAAAACTCGAGTTCACGGAAACCGCCTTCGATAATATCTTCTTCAATAGAGTTGATTTCATTTTCCTGTAAAGGAATCACACCTTTAAGCTCGGCATTGAGGGAATTGTCCTTGAACCTGAAAGAAGCCTGCCCCGTCAGGAAAGGGGAAACTGCAGCAACTCCTTCGATTGAACTGATCTCTTCCATGAGAGTCCCGTAGAGATAGATGTGATCCTCACCTTCCTGTGGAGAGACCGAAACGTGAGGGAGCTTGTTAACGGTAGTATTGTAAAGCTCCCCTGTAAAACCCACCATGAGAGCCTGGGAAACCGTGAGTAACATCACAGCAAGGGCTATTGCGCCTACCGACAGGAGAGTCTGAAATTTTCTTGCCCGGATCTGCCTGAGGGCAATAAAGAGTTCATAACGCATGATATTCACGGCTTTTTTGAACTTCAGTCTAATTTTTTCCTGATTTGTACCAGTTCTTTTACGCAGGAAGGGTTTTAATGCAGCTTTTTGAAAAGGGTGAAAACCATTGCAAGTCCTGTGACTCCGAAAGCAACCGAAAAGCCCGGGATGCCGTTTCCGCCGTTTTCACCTGAGGTTTCGTTCCCTGTGCCAGGGCTTAATTCACTCGCATTCGATGGGGAAAGATCAGACTCAATAATGGTTTCCCTGCGTTCGATAACATCTCCGTTGTTGCCAAAAAGTTCGATCTCAAGCCTGTAGACTCCTTCTGTGAGCCTTTCTTTCCAGGCAACCTCAACCGTCTCATCGTCATCATTCAGCAGTACGGGAACCCTTTCCCGGATGGACTCAACAAACACAGAACTGCCACGCTCCGAAGTCTCCTGCAGTTCATATACGGAAAAAACCAGGCTTCCTTCAAAAGGCACCTGGGAACGCCCTAAAACAGTTGCACTTGCTCCGGTTTCATCTTGGTAGATGTCAGTAATCTCTGCATCGTCTACAGAAGTGAAATTCTCTGTTGAAGCGATAAACCCCCTGTTGGGGGAATAGACCTGAACCTTCACTCTCCCTGTGTACTCTTTATTGTTTTCGAGAAGAGTCCCCCAAGACGCAGAAAAAGCTTCTGGAACGCTGGTTAGAGATGCCTTTTCGATTTTTGTACTGTAAAGGACATTATGTCCGTCTACAAGCATATACTCTAGATCAAAAAGTGAAGCCTGAGTGGGGGAAAGCACAACAGTGATTCCTTCGGAGTTGGGGACGAGATCATCGACCTGAAGTTTGGAAGCGGAGTTGCTGCCGTAAACAAAACCATATTCCGATTCAGAAAGTAACTTCCCCTGTTTAAGAAGCCTTGCCTTCAAAGTGTAAGCCCCGCGTTCGGCATTCCTGATATTCCAGAAGCCAACTTTCGTGACCCTCGTATTCGCAGGAAAACTGCCAGTTGAGAATGCCTGTGCAACAATAACCTCTTCATTTCCCCTATCCGGCCTGACCAGAAATACCTCAAGGGTCAGGTTCTCTTCCGGCTGGTTTGAGTAAAGGGTTACATCAAAGGACTCGAGGTCACTGTAGAGTTCGGTTATGCGGGCTGAACCTGTTCCGTCGACCTGAGAAGTGTCTGCCGCAGAGGCCGGAATGACTGAGATCAGAAATGAGATAAGTAAGAAGAGAACGGTTTTCATAGTCTTTTTTCCCAGAATCTATAACAAAAAGATTGTTCGGATCATATTTAAAAGAAATGCAGCCGGACAAACAGGTTATTTTTACCCCTTGCCGAAGGAGAAACAGAGAAAAAAAACCAGGAGCTAGAAAAAACGATATTGAGATACATGTAAAAACGGAACAAAGGAAAAGTAAGGAGAAAATATTGACATGAAAGGAACAGGGAACAGGATAAAAAATGTAAGAAAAAATGAACAGGAGTGAAAATTCCATCTTCGAATATTTCAGGATAACCAACCGATTAATAAGAGATCACCGGAGGTTGAGAAGATAAAAAAATTTGAGAAATCAATAATTTATTGAATGAAATAAACAAAACCTGCAGTGAATCCGAAAGTATTTATTCTTTAGTTGAAGTATAAGATGACAATTATTAAATCAAAGCAAGTTTACTTGATTTATCGCTCTGGGAACAAAAATCTCACTGTCAGTTTTACTGAAATTTTTAGTTTTACCTGAATTATATAAAAAATACGTGTTCGAGCAGAAGGTATGGTAAAAATGGAGAAGAAAAGCCTCTTAATCCTGGGAACCGCCTCTCATGTTGGGAAAAGTTCAGTTGTGACTGCCATATGCAGGATCCTGTCTAGAAGCTACAGGGTTGCCCCCTTCAAGGCCCAGAACATGAGCCTGAATTCCTGGATCACAAAAGACGGAAAAGAGATAGGGATTGCACAGGCAATCCAGGCGAAAGCCGCATGCACCGAACCCACTGCAGACATGAATCCTGTCCTCCTGAAGCCAAAGGGGGATCGTGTTTCCCAGGTAATCCTGCTGGGTGAACCCTATGCTGACAAGAGTGCAGGCGAGTATTACGATTCCATTGAAGAGATGCATAAAGTCCTTAAAGGAGCTCTAGAAAGGCTCTGGAAAGAACACGACGTTATTGTTATGGAAGGAGCCGGAGGGGCTGCAGAGATCAACCTCTATGAAAGGGATATCGTAAATATAGGTACTGCCAGGCTCACTCAGGCTCCCATAATTCTTGTCGGAGATATAGAAAGGGGAGGCGTGTTTGCAAGCCTTTACGGCACAGTTGCCCTTCTGCCCGAGGATGTAAAGAAGAATGTCAAAGGGTTTATAATCAATAAATTCAGGGGCGACCCTGAAATCCTGAAGCCTGGACTTAAGCAGCTTGAGGAAAAAACCGGAATCCCTGTGCTCGGAGTCCTTCCCCATTTCAAGCTCCGCATCCCCTCGGAAGATTCAGTATCACTCGGAGATAAAGAAGATTCAAAGACCGAGAAAGAAATTGAAATCGCTGTAATCCGCCTTCCCAGAATCTCAAATTTTACGGACTTTGAACCCCTGGAGGGACTCGTAAAAGTCCGTTACGTAGACATTGACGAAGAACTCGGAAACCCTGATGCAATCATGATCCCTGGCACGAAGAACACGATCAATGACCTTCTCGACCTCAGGGCAAGCGGGATGGAAAAAAAAATCCAGGCTTTCAAAGGAAAAATCCCGATCTTCGGGATCTGTGGCGGTTACCAGATGCTTGGCAGGACTATCTTTGACTCAGGAGTGGAAAATGGAGTCGAAGCTGAGTTTGAAGGTATGGGGCTTCTGAATATAGGAACCAGATTCGGGGAGTATAAAAAGAGGACAATCCAGGTAACAAAGAAAGTTAACGGCTATGGTCCTATCCTGAAATCCATAGATGGGGAAGAAATAAAAGGTTATGAGATTCACATGGGAGTTACGGATTCAAACCGTACTGTTTTCGGAAACGATGGAGCCATTGATGAAGAAGGCCTGGTGATCGGTACATATCTTCACGGGCTCTTTGACAATGGGAATATCAGAAATGCCCTTGTTCAGTACCTCTTCAAGAAAAAGGGGCTGGAATACAGGCCTGAAGAAATCGTAAGCGAAAACGACGCCTATGAGGAACTCGCAAGGGTATTTGAGCAAAACATTGACATGGAAAAGCTCTACGAAATTGCAGGGATCTGAAAATACCCGGGCCCACAAAGAGAAATTGAGTACTGAAAACACTCTCGACAGGTGCTGCTTTCCTGCAGTACCTGAACCTGTTATTACCTGTTACTTATAGTACCCACCTTAAGGTTTGCAATATCCTGAAACGGGTTGGAATTGAGATAAGTTTTAAAACAGGTGTTGAGCAGATTCTGGAGAGAACATGGTGGAAATTCGGAACTAAAAAAATGATATTATTGGGGTAAAGTACAATGCTCTTGGAGGTATAACTGCTCCCCAGAACCCGCTCAACGTCTAATAATTTTTACCGCTAACTATTTATGTATTGTGAATTTGTCCTACTTAATTAGATTAAGAAACAAGACAATCAGAAAGAAGGCCCGTTACTATTTATACAGACAACGAGATTTAAGGAAAAAATATAGCATTAAATAAAGTACAGTTGTCTGTTAGAATTTTTTGATGAGATACATAGCTTCTAGATACATAGTTTCTATTTTTTTCTGTATTGAAATCCTGTGCCTAAAAAAGAGTTGTTGAATGGTTAGAGGGGGAGAATATGGGGGTTATTTTGGAAAGAAAATTTGATACCATTTGGGGGACTGGTATGTTTGCTCGTAGAGGACTAATAAATCCCAGAAAGTTAACCATTCAACAATACCTGTTTTTGCTGTTAAGTATTTATTCCTTACGAATTAATCTTACTGATCTAAGATCACCACACGAGTAGCCAGACAAGCTGGTAGAGACGTTCATATTTACCTTAAAATTGAAAATCGGTTTTCAGGATAAAGGGAAATATCCTCTTGAACCGGGGGACATTTCTTAAATATATTTTGTGTATCTCAATTGCGGTGTTGTTTTACAGATTATATTTTATCTGGCTGGCGACTGGTCTCGGTCCCACGCGGCGCAGGGAAAGAAAACTGAGGTATTCCTTATCTGGATTCCGGATAGATAAACCAGTTAATCAGAGACTGGCGAAAAAGTAATAAAATTAAAAAAGTGTGGGGACAAAAAGTAGAAAAAAGAAAATAGTTAACAGATTTCAGAACATACGGACCTGCCTGCCCAGTCCTTTCCGGACTGCCCTCTCATAAACCATGTGAGCGGTTGCGACATCCTGAATCGCAAGCCCTGTGGAGTCGAAGATCGTAATCTCCTCTTCACTTGTCCTGCCAGGTTTAAAGCCAGCAATAACTTCTCCAAACTGGGCATGAATGTCATTTTCCGAGATATAGTGCTTCGAAAGGGGAACGTTTACTTCCCCTGAATGGAGCGCCTGTACCATATCATCGACAATGATCTTGGAGCGGAGGAGGAGTTCGGGGTCGAGTTCTTCTTTTCCTACCGCATCTGCCCCTATTGCGTTTATATGGGTCCCCTCTTTAATCCAGCTGGCTTTCACGATTGGTTTTCTAGTAGGGGTTGTCGTGACAAGGATATCGCAGTCGCACACTTTTTCAATGCTTTCCTCATAACGGATTTCACAGGGCACGAAATCTGCCATATCCCGGATAAACTGTTCACAGCTTTCTTTTGTCCTGGAATTGATTTTCACAACTTCGGGCTCAAAAACTTCACAGAGGGCTTCAAGCTGCGTCCTTGCCTGGTTTCCTGCACCTACAAGGCCTATAACTTTAGAGTCCTTTCTTGCAAGGTATTTTGCAGCAATCCCTCCGGCTGCTCCTGTCCGGATGTCAGTCAGATAAGTCCCGTCCATAATTGCCACAGGAGCACCGGTTTCGGGGGAGATGAGTATAATCAGCGCCATCACTGTAGGAAGGTTAAGCATGGGGTTTCCGGGATGGACATTTACGATTTTTACACCTGTAATGTCCTCTTCTTCAAGATATGCAGGCATTGTCCTCAGGTCACCGTTGTAAGCCTTGTAGTAAAGATAGGCTTTGGGAGGCATCTGCACCTTACCAAGCCCATGCTGTCTGAAAGCTCTTTCCACTACCAGCATATCAGAATGCATATCCACAACGCTTTTTACCTCTTCCTGAGCCAACCACAATACTTCCATAACAGAACCCTCCACCGGAACCATAGACCTTCCTCACATCTGAACCATAAGCTGGCTTCAGGCTGAAAACCAGGCTTAAATCAAATAAAATCAGAATAAAAACCGGCAGGCACACAGGCACATCGACTGCCTGGCAGCACAAATTGCCATTTTTATTCACGCAAATATGTATATATAACATATAATATCTTCACTCATTTAAAGAACTTCCTTCCTGAAAGGAGAAATTATGCAAGAGAGTTCTACTGCTCTTCCCGGACCCGACCTGAAAGAAAAATTGCTGAAACCTGCCAGAGACATTAGAAGCATTCTGCGCTGGGGTTATCCTAAATTTGCAACCATCCGCTTCGTAGCCGACCACTCTCAGCTTAGTGTCGAGGAACGGCATATTCTCACAAGGGTGATCATGCCTCCGGATAAAATCGTATCCAGAGTCAGGAAAAAAATAGCCTGCAACGGAATAAGAGATAGGGACCTCCTCCTTGACGGGTACAATGTCCTCCTCAGCGTGGACAGCCTGCTGAAAAATGAGCCCATGTGGTTCTGCGACGATGGATATATCAGGGACACCCGCTACTACTTCAGTAAGGCACACCAGGCTGAAGATATCGAGGAAGCTCTGGATTCTGTTCTTGAATTTATATCTGAAGCTCGCCCGAAGTCGGTGACCTTCCTTCTTGATGTACAGATCAGCCGGAGCGGAGAACTTGCAGGCTTTATCCGCCACAAACTTAAGGAACACAAGATTTCAGGTGAGGTCCGGACCTCAAAAACTACGGATTTCGATCTGAAAACCGAAGGTGGAAATCCCAAAAATAACCTCGTTGTTGCAACCTCCGACGGAATAGTAATTGACTCAGTCCTTCAGGTACTTGATATCCCTGCCTGCCTCATGGAAAAAATGGGAATTGAGCCGGTTAGGCTGTATTAAATTAGGGCTCTATTAACCTGAAGTTCTATTAACCTGAAGTTCTACTAACCTGAAGTTCTACTAACCTGAAGTTCTACTAACCTGAAGTTCTACTAACCTGAAGTTCTACTAACCTGAAGTTCTACTAACCTGAAGTTCTACTAACCTGAAGTTCTACTAACCTGAGACTTCACTTGATCAGGCAGGTAAGGCTCATTAATTTATTACCAGGCACACCGTCTGGAATATTCTGCCTGCCTATAAATTTCTTCGGCTTCTGCGTACTGCCCTTTTTCTTTCAGCAGATCTCCGTATCCGCAAAGGCTTCCAAAATGCCCGGGGTCGAGTTCAAGAGCTTTTTTGTACTGAACTTCGGCTTCGTGCCTGTGCCCGAACCTGGAAAGCAGCCCTGCATATTCGCAGTGTGCTTCCACATCATCAGGGTCAATTTTAAGGGCATACCTGAAGTGCACCCTTGCCCCATGAACAATTCCATGTTCTGCAAGCAGGCGGGCATAGAACAGGTGGAGCTTCGGGCTTTCCGGATCTGCTTTGAGGGCTTTTATGTAGTGGGTTTCAGCTTCCAGGGCCTCCCCTTTTTCTTCAAGGAGGCGGGCGTAGCGGAAATTGGACTCCACATGTCCGGGGTCAAGTTCAAGCGCCCGGATATAATGATAGCTAGCTTCGATTTTTTGCCCTCTTTTGTAAAGCAAAATTCCATACCCACAGTGAGCTCCCACATGCCTCGGATCAAGGAGAAGGGCTTTTTTGTACGCTTCTTCAGCGCCTTCCAGGTCCTTGAGCCTGTAAAGCAGGCAACCGTAATTGCAGAAAGTATCAATATGGAATGGATGGATTTCAAGGGCTTTTTCATACTGGGCTCTTGCAGCATCAAGTTTCCCGAACTCGGCGAGCATGGCTCCGTATCCACAGAGAGCTTCTATATTTCCCGGGTTTTCCTCAAGCACCTCTTCAAATTCCCTGGCAGCAAGATCCCCAAGCCCCAGCAAAGAAGCTGTTTTCCCCGCCTCCATGTGGGCTTCTTCCCGCATTTTCCCTGAATAAATTAAGGCGCATGCCCTGGAAAATGCGTACTTTTCCCTGTACATCTCATCGTTGCCGAAAATAAAGGAGAGTTTCAGCAGATTCTCTGGCGAAAGCGAGTGCTCACGTGAAAAAGAAAGGACAAACTCAACGACCTCATCGAGATCACATTCATCTTCTGCAACCTTTTCGATTACATGAAAAACCAGCTTGTCTATGGCATCCATTTCCATGCAAAAACCTCCTAAATTTTACCTTTACAGTGAATTTATTTGGCTGGCTATAAATAAATATTCATTTATATTCATCCGGCCATTATACGCGCAGTTGTTTGGTTTTACTTAAAAACATTATTATATTTGTGGAATACAGTATAAATAAATGTGGTTTTACTTTATTGATTTCAAAACGAATAGGTTCAGGATTTTAAGATATGTTTATTTGTTCGCCGTCAACGTAGGCGATACAGCTCATTTTGCGGCTGCTGCATAGCGCCCACAGCAACACCCACAAATCCACCTATATACTATTTTTCTGCATCATGTGGCTTTGCAAGACCACACTAAGGCTAATAAAAAGTAGCAAATATTATGATGTTTTGAAGTCAGAATAGCATGATACGATAGAAATCCAATAAAAATAATTAACATGAGTTCTGAAACTGATAGAGTAAATTAAATAAGTGGAGTATTAGGATTAATCAAGGTGTTCTTGTCGTAATAATAACAGTAGACAATGAATCAGGAAACCGCCTGTTTTGACAGGCGATGTTTCATATTATATATCGTACGTTCCTTCTCCTGTAACAACCTGACCACTTACTGTTGTCCATCCATCCTGAGATCCGGACAACATAATTTCCATAGTTTCCTAATAGCTATTATATTGCCATCCTCCGATCCACCATTCATTACGTCCGTTCAGGTAGATGGAAATGCTGACGTTTGCATTCGAAGAGGTATCATAATAGGCATACATCTTGCTGTCATAATCAAATTGCTCAGAAGTTCGTGAATAAGCTCCGCTGGCGTTGACATTTTGCGTGAGATTGTATTTGGGCATAAGAACCATTTCGTTTCCCAGCGGGTTCATTGTGTCTGTGGACAGGTTAGAGAATATTAGCCATATAAAATCATTAGAATAAATTAGAAAAGATGGTCTCAAAAAGATCCGATCACTAAATTAAACGCGGCTCACACGCAAACTATACCTTGTCTCCACATCATACATTCCCTTGAGTTCTTCTTCAGTCAGGAAACCTTTCTTAATTAGATTACTGAGGTTCTTCCTGTCAACTGATTCGACCAGATCCCAGAGTTCACGTTCCACAAGATAAGGCTTTAGCCTGTTAATGTGCCAGAGTTTCCAATCCGCCCTGTGCCGCCTGAGCTCCACATCCCCTACTCTCAGGACATCAATTTCTTTTTCCGCAAAGGTATCCATAATTCGGGCTCTAAGTTCTTCCCGCCTCTTTTCCAGAATAGATATTGCAGAGACAAGCTCTTCATACTCAAGCGCAACATCGGCAAGATCCATTTCTTCAGGGTCCTGCTCACTGATATCAAGTTCCATTGTCCTGTACTCCCTTTCAGATCCTTAAACTTTGCATATCTCTTTTTTCTTATTCTTTGTTCTTTAACCGCTTTTTCCTAATTTTGATCTTTTCGGTGGTCCCTGATTAATTGGTTGGTATTATTCCAAAATGACTTCAAACGACATATCAAGCTCTTTCTTTTCACGCATGGCCTCAAATGACATCTCACATTCTTTCATTTCACGCGCCGCACTCCACTTTAACCCACCCGCGTACCGGAAATATAAACGAACTCAGTAGCTATGCAGGGGCTCGAATTCCAAAATATCAACCATGTAGCAGGGGACAATCATCTTTTCGACTTGAACTGATTTTTCCTGTTTTAGTATATGCGGATAATAAAGTTTAATAGTTGCACATTTGTGCGGGGATTTATTATTGAATATGAGCTTCATACTGACCTTCCGGTATCTGGCTCAGAAATGCTTATCGAGTAAAAATCCCTTTTATCTCATAAGAAAACCTTCCGATAGGCGGCCTTTAAAACCTCTTAAGACTTTATTTAAGGGGATTTACCGGGGTGGTTCCATAACATCAAAAAACAACCTTGAAAAAGCAGAAATGAAAGAAGAACTTAGCCTTCTCCTCCAGAAGATAAATAACGTACTTGAGTCCGAACCTGCTGTGCTCCGGATTGACCCGGAGCCTGCGGAGTCTATTATACTTATCGGAGATATCCACGGGGACCTTGATGCCCTTAACTTTGTAATGGGAATGAGAGAAGAACTGGGCTGCAAAACCATGCTTTTTCTGGGGGACTATGTGGACCGCGGGATACAGGGCACAGAAGTCCTTATAAAGCTTTTCCGGCTGAAACTTGAGGAGCCTCAAAACATTTTCCTGCTCAGAGGAAACCACGAAACCGTGGATATGAACATATATTACGGCTTTTTTGAGGAAATTGGCTTTGACAGAGGTTTTCTCCTGAATGTCAGCAGGACATATGACAGGCTGCCGGTAGCAGCAGTAATCTCGGGGAATACCTTCTGCGTACACGGAGGAATCAATGGAATCGAAAGTGTTGATGCCATCACAAAAGAAGGCGCTTTTCCTTATCTATGGAATGACCCTTCAAAACGTCCGGGGATTAGCACTTCATCAAGGGGTTCAACTGTTAAGGAATTCGGGCCTGATATTGTTGACGGCTTTTTGGAGACAAATGGTTTTAAAAGAATTGTGAGAGGGCACACAGCTCTCAGGACCGGATATGAATGGTGGTTCGACGGTAAACTGCTTTCCCTTTTTTCATGCCCGGATTACGTGGGGCTCGGAAACGCTGCTGCTTTTGCCTTGATCGATAAAGGAGAGCTAAAAATTATTACCTTTATAAACCGGTCTCAGTAATGTAGAAAATTTAGCCTGAATAAGTAAAGACGCCGCCTATTTAAAGCAAAAAATTAGTTGAAGTAAAAGAAAAAAATTGCTCCAGCCTGAATCACTACTTCAAACCAAAGTCTCTATATAATGCCGGACCTTTGATAGTTTATATCCTGGGAAAAAAAACATAAAAAGTTAGAATATAAAGACGGATGTCAGAGTTATGCCGTGAATATAGATATCCATTGATAACGATAGATGTTTTTGAATGCCTGAATATTTTAGTTCGGATCTTCTGGATTCGGATCTTCTGGATTCGGATCTTTCAGTTATATTTACTGATTAAATCTTGATTATATCATCTGGTTAATTTCTCTCAATCCAGAATAATCCAGGTTTCTGTCATTTTGCTTCCTATATCCGGGTCGAGTTGCATTGCTTTCATATACTGTATTTTAGCTTCGTCAAAACGATTCATTTTTCTCATAAGCAGTCCGTAGCTGTAGTGGAGCGGAGGGTAATAAGGATTGAGAGAAAGGGCTTTTTTGTATTCTTCCTCTGCTTCGGGAAAGCGCCCGAGTTCCGAAAGAAGGTTTCCGTAGCTGTAGTGTCCCTCAGCGCTTTCAGGGTCAAGACTGAGAGCTTTTTTGTATTCCAGCTCAGCCTCGTACCTTCTTCCAAAGCGGGCAAGAAGGTTTGCATAATTGGAATGGACTTTTGCATCGTTCTGGTCAAGGGCAAGGGCTTCCATGTACTGTTCTTCAGCTTCCGAGACTCTGCCTTCCCTTGCGAGAAGGTTACCATAGTTGAAAAGAGTTCTCCTGTGCCTGGGGTTAAGGGAAAGAGCTTTCCTGTACTCGACCTCGGCTTCCAAGGAGCGCCCAAGAAAAGAGAGTAAAACACCGAAGTTGTGGTGGAGGCTGGGGTCTTCAGGGTCCAGGTTCATGGCAAGTCTGTATTCTTTCTCGGCATCCCTGAGCCTACCAAGCTCAAAGAGCAGGTTTGCATACCCGCCTCTGGCAGGGACATAGTCCGGGTTGCCAGCAAGAGCTCTTAAGTAACACTCTTCTGCTTCAACTCCATTCCCGTATTCGGTAAGGAGGTAAGCGTACCCGGCATTTGCCTTTACATTTCCAGGCGAGCTTTCAAGTACGGTTTTATACTCATTTTCTGCATCCTGAATCATTCCGAGCTCTAAAAGAAGTTCAGCGTAAGCGCATCTTACATCTGCATTTTCAGGGTTTTCGCTCAGAATTTCACGGTAGCTTGCTTCGGCTTCAGGGAAAAAGCCCAGTACATGTGCTGCAGTGCCCAGCGCATAACAAGAATCTTCACGGAGCTTCCCGGAGGCCTGCATTAAGCAGACCTTTGCAAAAACGTATTCTTCCATATGCATTTTTTGCTGCCTGCATGCCCTGGAGAGGTTAAGTAAGAGTTCTGGGGAAAAAGATTTCTTTTTAGAGCTTTTCAGAGCAAAATCAGCTGCATAGGGGAGGTTTTTCTGGTCTGATCCGATTATTCCAATTACTTCGTATACGAAATCGTCAATTGCGTCAAAGTCCATTATCCGGCACCTCAGAAGACTGAGTGTTGTTAATTGATTAGGGGGGTTGTCAGTGTAACATCCGGAGTATAGTTTTACAATTAATTGAATATATTAGTGAGTGAATAGTGCGTAAGACTATTTGACATAATATTAGTGTTTGAATAGTGCATATGAGAACCAGTATAATATTACAATAATCGTATAACACTCTATCCCTTTATTACACAAAATAAAACAGATGATTGCATTGAACGACAGCGTTTTCATAAAAAAATAGATTTTGCAGGATAAAAAACAAGGGAAGTAGGACAGGATAGATTAAATAAATATATAAGAATACATAAAAACATAAAAAATAATACGATTGACTGAGATAAAAAAGTGAAAGTTAGAGTAATAGAAATACGAATAGAATAGAAAAGCATATCGAATGAAAGTATTGTTCATAGGAGAAAGCATTAAAAAAATTTCGAATAAAGCATAAATCAAACATTGAAAAATTACTATTTAGTATTAAATTTGAGATAAAAAAGAGCCATTTCCGATTCTTTTTGCCCTACCAGACCCCGAGCCTTACGAGATAAAGCTCCGAAAAACAATATAGCTCCAAAAAAACAATATATAAGAACTATACTCTTCTTATTGCTTAAAAATTTGAAATGAACTGTTAATTACTGATAAAAATTAATAAACGCTTAATAACCATTTAAGGATCTCTGAAACTGACCACCATGTTTCTCAAACTCTTTTCCCTCTTTCTGATTATTCCCATTGTGGAGATTTATCTCCTGATCAAGATAGGAGGTATAATCGGAGCTACTAACACCATACTTATTATTTTGATTACTGCGACCCTTGGGGCTTACCTGACAAAAAGCCAGGGCTTTCGGGTGCTTCGCCAGATCCAGGAGGCAACAGCACAGGGATATGTGCCGGGAAATGAACTCCTGCACGGGCTCTTTGTCCTGATCGGAGGTTTTGCCCTCCTGACTCCCGGCTTTCTGACCGATGCCATAGGCTTCTCCATGCTAATTCCCCAGATTCGAGAAATCTATGTGGGGTTAGCAAAAGGCATCATAAAGAAAAAGATAGAACAGGGCAATTTCCAGATGCGGATGTATACGGATTTCAGGTGACCCCGAAGTTTCGCTTCCCGAGTTTCGCTTCGGGATCACAGAAAATAGGAGATTTTCTGGGAGTTGCACTGCAAGCGCAACAGCACGAGGTCCTTTTCGCTGCGCTCAAGAGGACTATTTGATGGGGTTTATCCACGCTGCGCTCAAGAGGACTATTTGATGGGGTTTAGCAGTGAGCTTTGCTCAATATGACAAATCTATAAGTTCTAGAGTAATCTTTGCTCAAGCGACCACGATTACAATATTTCTGACCCGTACAACCATATTACCCACTTTCCGCAGTAAATTTTTGCATATTCACAATTTTTCCTGCTATCGATTTTCAATAAAACGTGGATTTATTGGACTTTTATGCAGGAGGTAAAGCAGTTATATGGTGTATCATAAAGACAAAAAAACGATATCATTCAATTTTCACCAGGTTCCATTAAAAGTCCAAATTAATTTGATTTGTTTCAAAAATGCTATCAGGGAAAATATTGATTTTTGAAAAAATACTGCGGAATGTGGGATATTAACTATACCTAAATATTTCTTCAAGCTCGACGCAGGAGAGCGGTCTTACTAAGAAAAAAGAAGACGAAAGGAAGAAACAAGCCATCAAGTAGAAACAGCCAGTGACACCTGTAAGGAACTAGCTTGTAAAAGTGACCAGGGAAACTGATAACTATTTACTTCTTTTTTGCTTTATTACAGGGTCGCTAGACAAGTTGGCGGGGGCATCCAGTAAAATTTAGATTAAAAAAAGTTTTAGTGGCCAGAATAAGTATTTATTAAACCGGGCTATACTTCTTCAAGAGTTCAATTACTCCATATCGTACTATTATCTGACCTTTCGCAGGTGTCTAATAAATTTATCTATTTTTCTAATAAACATATAAATATTAAATATACAGTAGTTCCGAATAACCCAAGTTCAGAACGCTGAATTTAGAACATCATTAAATATTCTCAATTAACTCTCTGGCTCTTCGTCATTCTTTATGGATAGGATGATTTTTAATTCAAGAACGCGTTGGTTTTTATGAAGACATCAATACAAAAGTCACAATAGGTCTATAATATTAGAGTATCCATTCCGGTTTTGCATATCGCATATTGTAAAATTTTGGAAATTAAGATTCTTAGAACAAGAGCCCGAACACGTAAAGTAACACTGGTGCCAGAAAAACCGTAATCAGGCCTGCAATTCCGATTGCAAGTCCGCTCATTGCTCCTTCGGTTTCCCCGAGTTCTATTGCCCTCGTTGTCCCGAGAGCGTGGGAAGCTGTACCGATTGCAATGCCAATTGCAACCCTGTCATTTATGCGGAAGCAGCGGCAGATGAGAGGTCCAAGCACAGCCCCTATGATTCCTGTTACTATAATTGCAGCCACGGTTATTGCAGGCAGGCCGCCTATCTGTTTTGAAATCTCTATTCCTATGGGAGTGGTCACGGATTTCGGGACAAGAGAATTGGTTATCACTTTGTCAAACCCTAAAAGGCTGGAGAAGATAACGATGCTTGAGATACCCGCAATGCAACCTGCACTTATGCCTGTAATTATGGGGAGGGCATCGCTTTTCAGGAGCTGGATTTTTTTGTAGAGGGGCACAGCAAGGACAACGGTTGCAGGCCCGAGGAAAAAGGAAATGTAGTCTCCACCCACATTATAAGTCTCGAAATCTATCCTGAAATAAAGGAGGAAAAGAATCACGAGCACAAGGCTCACAAGAAGAGGATTAAAGACCGAAGAACGGGTCTTCTTATAGAGCAGGGTACCTATCTGAAAAGCAACTAAAGAAAGAAGAATTCCAAAAAGGGGCGTACTGAGAAATGCATCCGGAATACCAGCCTGCATTTCAGCTCACCTCTTTCGTCTTTATCTCGCATGCCTGTGAATTATCAGGAACTTTCCCTACCTTATTTTCTCCTTTTCCGGAAAAAGATACATTCTCAGGCCTTTTTTGGAGGAACTTTTTGACGAGCTCTACTGTCAGCCCGGTTACACCCAGAATAACCACTGTTGAGATAACGGAAACCCCGACGACTGCAGTCAATTTTCCTTCAAGCACAGCAAAACAGGTTATAAGGCTGACACCAGCAGGAAGGAAGAAAAAAGCCAGGTTTTCGAGCAGAAAATCGCTGATTCGGTCTATCATTTCAAACTTTATTACACCCGAATACAGGCCGAAAAAAAGGATTAACATGCCCAGAATATTGCCAGGAACAGGCAACTCGAAGACTTCCTGAAGGAACTCACCCAGAAAATATATGCCAAGAATAATCGAAAATTGTTTTAGCAAAACCTCTTTTGCCTCCTGTTGACTGGAACTGGACTAAAGAAATCGGGTTATAAATACCTTCTTAATGCAGGGAAATTATTTACAGTGTAACCCAGACCACAGCATAGCCGGAACATCCCACATATCCAGAAGCTTTCGAATTTTCGGATACATTCAAATTTTCAGATGTTTTTCGAGTTTCCGGATACTTTCTAATTTCTAGATACTTTTCACACTTCCGACACTTTCACATCTAAAGGTACAAACTGAAAGTTTTCGAAGGGCGCACAATAAATTCATATCGAGAAAACTCCTATTTTCATTGGGTGTTCTGATGGGAGAGAAGCGCTTAGTATACATGGACCACGCAGCTACCACATTCACAAAACAGGAAGTGGTTGAAACTATGCTGCCTTTTTTGAAAGAAAATTACGGGAATCCTTCTTCCCTGTACTCGATAGGCAGAGAAGGCAGGGAAGCCCTGGAAACCTCAAGGGAAAAGCTTTCAAAGGCTCTTGGAGCCAGGCCCGAAGAAATTTATTTTACTTCAGGGGGAACCGAATCCGATAACTGGGCTATCAAAGGCACGGCTTTTGCCAGGCAAAAGAAAGGAAAGCATATTATCTCCACGCCAATCGAACACCATGCAGTGCTTTACCCCTGCAAGTATCTGGAAACGCAGGGCTTTGATGTAACATATCTGCCTGTAGACCGATACGGGCTTGTAGACCCTTCGGACCTGGAAACCGCAATAAGAAAGGATACCATTCTGATCTCGATCATGTATGCCAATAACGAAATAGGGACAATAGAGCCCATTTTAGAGATCGGGAAGGTTGCCAGGGAACATGGAATTCCTTTTCATACCGATGCCGTACAGGTAATAGGGAAGGTTCCCCTTGACATGCAAAAGGAACATAAGAATGTGGACATGCTCTCCCTTTCCTCGCATAAGTTCTACGGGCCAAAAGGGGTCGGAGCCCTTTACATAAAAGAAGGGACAGAAATTGACAATTACATGCACGGAGGCGCGCAGGAGAGGGAAAAACGCCCGGGGACAGAAAATGTTGCAGGGATCGTAGGCATGGGAAAGGCGATAGAACTTGCAACCTCAAATATCGAGGAACATAATGAAAAGCTCAGGAAAATGAGAGAACGCCTTATGGTCGGAACCCTTGAAATTCCTTACTGCAGGCTCAACGGGCATCCGGAAAAACGCCTTCCTGAGAACCTGAACTTCAGTTTTGAGTATATAGAAGGGGAATCCCTGCTGCTCATGCTTGACCAGATGGGGATCTGCTGTTCAACAGGCAGCGCCTGCTCTTCGGGTTCTTCTGAACTTTCACATGTGCTCAGGGCATTAGGGGTGCCTCCAAAAACCGCCCAGGGTTCCCTGCGCCTGACCCTCGGGGATGCAAATTCCGAAGAAGATATTGATTATGTCCTCGAAGTGCTGCCTGAAGTCGTTGGAAAATTGAGAGCGATATCTCCATTCTACAAGCCAGAAAACGAGTGTGAAAAGTGAGGGAGTTTTGTGTATAATAAAAAGGTAATGGACCATTTTATGAACCCTAGAAATGTGGGGGAAATAGAGAATGCTGACGGTATCGGAGAAGCCGGAAACCCCCATGGGGACCAGATGAAAATTTTCCTTAAAATCCGGGACAACAGGATTGAGGATGTAAAGTTCAAGACATTTGGCTGTGCAGCAGCAATCGCATCCAGCAGCATGGCAACTGAAATGATAAAAGGCAAAACCCTTGAAGAAGCCTGGGAGCTTACGAACGAAACCGTGGCTGAAGCGCTTGAGGGGCTTCCTCCGGGAAAACTGGAGTGTTCGGTGGTGTCCAGGGAAGCGACCCACAGGGCAATCAATGATTACCGCAAAAAACAGGGGCTTGAGCCTCTTGCAGAGCAGGCTTGAGAGAAATCATCTTGCGTGAACTCCTGCAAGCCTCCTGAATATCTTTATCGTAAACTTGATCATAAGGATACCAGATCATATCCTATGAAAAAAATAGGGATCGCAATTACCGACCCGGAAGACTGGACAGCCCGGGCACTCGTCAATGCTGCGAAGGAAAAAGGCTTTTCTCCTTTTGTTCTTGACCTGAGGACAGCAGAAGTCAGTATAAGTTCAAA
Organism: Methanosarcina sp. WWM596; assembly: GCF_000969965.1. GTDB lineage: Archaea > Halobacteriota > Methanosarcinia > Methanosarcinales > Methanosarcinaceae > Methanosarcina. Next base: position 3,682,996 of record NZ_CP009503.1, on the reverse strand, counting down.
AACTTCCGAGCCAGCAGCTCTTTTTAAAGCAGGGAAAATCCTGCTCTCGGACCTTGATGCCCTCATTGTCAGAGATGCAGGGGCAGGGGCTTTTGAAGGAGTATCTTTCAGGTTTGATATCCTTAGGGAACTGGAAGCAGGAGGGGTTCCGGTTATAAACTCTCCAGAAGCTATCCAGAACGCGGCGAACAAGTACCATGCTTCTTACCTCCTGGCAAAAGCCGGCCTTCCGATACCTGAAACTATAGCCATCCAGAGTGTGGAAGCAGCCTTAAGGGTAGTAGCCAGGTTCGGAGATGCTGTCATAAAACCTGTTTATGGTTATAAAGGAAAGGATATTGCAAGGATAAAGGAAGGAGAAATCCGGTTTTCAGATAGAAAAACCGGGCCTGTACCTGTGGAAGAGGCTCTTGAAAGTCTGCTTGAAGATAGGGGGATGTTGTATATCCAGGAGTTTATAGAAAATCCGGGAAGGGACATAAGGGCTTTTGTTGTGGGAGACACTGCCATAGGCGCAATTTACCGAAAAGCTGCAGCAGGTTCCTGGGTGAACAACCTCAGTCAGGGAGGAAGTGCAGACCGATGTGTACTTACCGATGAACAAAAGGAAATTGCAGTAAAAGCTTCCCTTGCAGTAGGCGCGACATTTGCAGGTATTGATATTATAGAAGGTCCTGAAGATCAAAATGAAAAAGAGAATAAAAATAAAAATAAAAAAATTGAAGATAGAGGCAATAGAAATAAACAGGGTTCCCGGATACTTGAAGTTAATGGAACACCTTCAGGAAAAGGGATTTTTGACGCATGGAGAATAAATCCTGCCGAGTATATTCTGGAATACCTGCAAGATATTTTATGAATTAACTATAAATGTTAGCAAAAATTGTATAAAATATATTAGGAAGAAGTATGATAGAGGTATTCTCAAACCTGTAAACTATCAGACCTGTGAAACTCAATTCGGAAAGGTTGCACAGAAAACATTTAAGATATAGGTTAACCTTGGATAAGCCCGAGGAAAAGGATGAGTGAATACAAACAGTGCATAGTTACCCGGGACGACCTGAAACTTTCCAAAGGTAAGTTTGCTGTACAGGTGGCTCACGCTGCTCTTTCTGCAGCAGAATGGGCAAGCAAAAGCGACCTTGAAAAATGGAAGGAAGGAGGACAAAAAAAAGTTGTCCTGAAAGTTCCCACCCTTAAGGACCTTTATGATCTTAAGGAAAAAGCAAGACGGGAAGGTCTTCCAACAGCCATGATACAGGATGCAGGACTTACGGAAATCCCCCCAGGGACAGTCACGGTGCTTGGAATCGGACCGGCAAAAGAAGAGATTATAGATAAGGTCACGCGAGATCTTAAACTTGTTTAATTGCCCTGCAAAAAGGATTGGATACGTTAAAAAATGAGCAGAAGATACCTGGAGAGATGCTTTCACTGACAGAAAAAAGTTCTGCCTGTAATTCTATTCAGGAGGGCATTAATGGATAAACCGGAGTTTTCAGAAAAAAATGCACTATCAATAATTGCAATCTTATTCATATGCCTTGTACTTATTACAATTACTGGATTTCTCTTTTCGGACTCGGTTGGCAATATTACACATGGGTTAAGAGATTATCTCGAGCTGGGTACGGAGTCTGAAAGCTCTGAAGAGGTATTCGTACCTGATACGGGTTCTTTTACTTTCCCGGCAATACCCTCATATTCCACTGAGAAAAACGAACTTACCCCTGTCCTGAGAACCCCACTGCAGCCTGGTTTTTCCCTGAGCAGCAGTTACCAGACCTCAGAGTTTTACCAGGGAGGGATAAGTTATTTTAAAATAAGCATTAAAAACGAAGGCCGAAACCCAATTTTTATTGATAGGTACGGAGTTTCTGTTAACGCCTCCGAAAACCAGGTCTTTTCCGAAGATTGCGGAGCTTTACTTATCCCAGGAGAAGAACAGAGTCTCGGATTAATCGCAGTTCAGGTACCTGAAGAAGAAAAAGCCAGCTTCAGCATTGTCCTCTGGCTGCTTGCCTCGACATCGGAAGGCAAATGGCATGAATATGAGCCCTATTTTATGAATGGATTTGCTCCCGATCTAAAGCCAATGCCTGAAAAAATTACTCCAAAATACAGATACAATCCAACTTATTACTTTAGAATAATAAACCGACTGGTGGAACCAGCCGAACCTGATGTAAGGAGCAAAGCAGCCGAAATAGCCCGGTCATATCCTGGAGCCTACAATATCTATCAGGTCTGTGCCCTCTTTGACATGGTAAAAGAGGAAATCAAATATGTAAGTGACCCGAGAGGTAACGACGTATGGGAGCCAGCCAACGTCACTCTGAGGATAGGAGCAGGAGACTGCGAAGATCAGGCAATTCTCCTCTCGTCCATGCTTGAAGCTGTGGGGGGTACAACTCGAGTCTATCTGACAGACAACCATGCTTTCGCAGCTTCGTATATAGGCAACGGAACCGATTCAACTGATGCCGCAGTTAAAGGAATAAGGGCTTATTACGGAAATGTTGATGTAAACTACCTGACTGACGAATACGGTTCCTGGCTCATGCTTGACCCCACTTCCAGCCTTTATGCAGGCGGACTTCCCGGAAAAACGGCTCAGGTAAAGGTTCAGACCGTCGGAGAAAACGAAACATACAGGAGCTGGACCTTCATAAACACAAGCACAGTAAAAGTGATTGACATCAGCACCGGAGCAATTAAATAAGTCCCGTTTATTAACCCCAGCAGCACACAGGGGAAAAACCCTTCCCTGGAACCTGCTGATCTGCACAATTAATCGGCAGACCTTATCCTTTAATTCTTAGTCTTGGCTAAGAATTTCAATAAATCCAGCCGTAAATTTTACCCAGTTAAATTTGATCTAATTTATATAAGGAGTGTTGGCAACCTATGGAAGTTCCGGAAATTGAAAAACAGATAGGAATGAATCTTTACTTTACTGATACCGAAGGGCTTGGAGGGCAGCTCCGTCAGGAAATAGAGGATTTCATTGTAAAAGAGGTCACAAACAGGGAGGAAGGAAAGGAAGGAAAATACCTCATCCTCGAACTTACAAAACGAGACTGGGATACGCACCATTTCACCAGGACCCTCGCAAAAATCCTCCAGGTAAGCCAGAAAAGAATCAGCGTTGCAGGTACAAAAGATAAACGGGCACTCACTACCCAGAAGATCAGCATATTTGATACCGATGCATCTGAAATCCAAAAAATCCACTTAAAAGACATAGAGCTGAAAGTGCTGGGCCGCTCCCGGAAGTCTGTGGAACTTGGAGACCTGTGGGGAAATGATTTCATTATCACAGTCCGGGGCATTGAGAGTTCTCCAGAAAAAACAGGCTCTCTGCTCAAAAAGACAACTGAAGAAATCCTTGCTCAGGGCGGCGTTCCCAACTTCTTTGGGGTCCAGCGTTTCGGCTCTGTCCGCCCTGTGACTCATCTGGTAGGAAAAGACATTGTTGAAGGAAACTTTGAAAAGGCAGCCCTCCGCTATATTGCTGAACCTTTCCCGGATGAACCGGAAGAGACAAAAGCAGCCCGCCAGTTTGTAAAAGACACCCGCGATTATAGAGAGGGGCTGAAAACCTATCCCCTCCGCCTGGGCCACGAACGGGCAATGATGAACCACCTGATAGCAAACCCGGAAGATTATTCCGGAGCGTTCCGCGTGCTCCCCCAGAACCTCTACAGGATGTTCGTACACGGCTATCAGTCCTATATTTATAACATAGTTCTCTGCCGTCGGATTGAACGCGGCATCCCCTTAAACCAGGCAGTGGACGGAGATCTCGTCTGCTTCAGGAACGAAGCCGGCCTCCCTGATTCCTCAAAGACTGAAAAAGTCACCTCCGAAACCGTAAACGCCATGAACCGCTTGATTAAGCATGGCAGAGCTTTCATAACCGCCCCCCTTCCGGGCTTTAAGACTGAATTCGCATCCGGTATACCGGGAGAAATCGAAAGCGAGGTCCTCAAAGAACTTGGAGTTTCTCTCGAAGGTTTCAATATAGAAGAGTTCCCGAAAATGAGTTCGAAAGGCACCCGAAGGGAAGTCCTCCTGCATGTGGAACCGAAGTACGAGGTCTCGGAAGATGAGCTGAATCCCGGAAAGTCAAAAGCGGTTCTGAAATTCATGCTCCCCAAGGGAAGTTATGCTACAACCGTGCTGCGGGAATATATGAAAGTGGACCCGCTGCAGATGAGCTGAGAACTCGAACCGGGAAGGGCGCAGGAATATGATGCAGCAGGAAAAAAGGGCTATTCCATGCCGCAATATGCTTTTTTTAGCCAGAACAGCCCTCGACTTCCCGCCAGCCGGTTAAATCACGCTCAAAGTGGGCGAGAGACTTTTCATCACAGTTTAATTCCATTTTCAGGACCAGGTAATTTTTTCATTTCTCCTTCATTTTCTCCTCATCCGAATCCCGGAAACAAGAAACGCAATTCCAAACAAAAGGATTACAGGCAGGGAATAGAATACCGGAATAGACAGAAACAAAAGTAAACTCCAGGCACAGGTATACGGGTCTATGGCTTTAAGGAAAAGATAAAGAACTCCCACTAAAGCTATCAGCCAGGAGCCAAATACAAGGGCTTTGTTATTGCTTTTTCTCAAAAGTACTGCCAGCAGAAGCAGCATTCCAGCAATAGCAATTGGGGGGAAATTATAGGTAGCAGAGTTCTCGAGTCCCCTGGTAAAGAGCAGCCCTCCTTCCCCGTGCTCAAAGGCATACAATATTCCCTCAGTTGAAACCAGGTATAATTTGTCTTTGTAGATCACCGGGTACGATACCGAGGTACCTCTTATTCTGTTGCTGCTCCATACAGGTTCACCTGTACTTGAATTAAATACTATTCATTGGTCATCAGTTAGGAATTTTTTTACCTGTATGCTATCGATTTTAGAGCAAAAATGATTCTCGAATTTCAAACACCCAAACTAAAATTGATACCTTGTTCCAACTTCATATAAATATATGTTTTTGAACTATGTTGCAGAAATAGGGCAATTTAGAATGATTATTCTCTTAACCGAAGACCTATGGAATTTTAAGACAGCCTCTAAGATCGCTGTAAAAAATAGTGCCTTCCAGATAATTTGGAAGTTATCCCCTGGCAAATTTGAGGTCATTTTTCGCATAAAATCTCACCGAGAAAAGATTTCTACAACCTTTGAGGGCCGTGAAGCAAACAAAAAGAAGAAAATCCTGACCAGGAAATCCCGGCCAGAAACTGAGACTGATAACTTAGGCGATCGACGGAATTTTAATTAATTTTTCAATTAACCTTTACAGACCATGGCCTGCTTTCCGTTCCACTAACCTTCCATACAGGTTTGCAACGAATATCGAATTTGTGAAGAACATTGCAGGTATGCCCACAAGTACAATTGAGAGGACTGCAAATATTATGACAAGAGCATACTGTTTCAGTACTGTAACAATATATTCTCCAGGATTGTCCCTGACGATGTTCAGTACATCAAACTCAAAGAAAGACTCGATGGTCTGTTTCCTGAAGAAATTAACCGCAAGCAGAGGGATCACAAAGAACCCTAACAGCAGATTGACAAGGTTCCCCAGGGTTTCATTAACATACGTTGTAGCAAACAGTATCACCATATATGCAATGTAAAATGGAAGAGCCTTCAGAAAAACCATGAATCCCAGTTTCAGGTCTTCCATAAAATCGAGTTTAATAAGCCCTTCATACATACCCTCAATAAATTCGTTAACAAGCCTTACAGCGTAACCGAAAAGTGCAAGCCATCCTATAATGGGAATAAATAACAGGAGTATATAAAGAAGCCTTTGCGGCACTTTGAACGGATACTTAACAGCTTCAGAAAAACTTATGGTTTCTATAATAATCACCAGATATAGTTTTATTTATCAAGTATATAAAACCGCGTAAATATAAAATTACAGATGTATATAAAGTTCAATAAATAAGCTTCTCGAGCCGAAATCTGCTATTATTGCCTGGAAAACTGATTCTTCCTACCTCAACCGGGGTGCTTTTCAGGATGTATCGGGGATTTAAGAAGTTCAAGAAGAAACAGTAAAAGCCGATCTTAAAAGAGAAGAAAAAAGAGGATATCGGCAGCCAAGTACAATTGAATTAATTTGGCAAATTAAAGAAAAAGCGGCAATATTTGAGATTCTCAAAGCTGCCTCCTCTTTCGGATCCCATACATAAGAAACGCAATGCCAAACAAAAAGATTACAAACATAAACAAGAAGACAAAAACAACAAAGAATCCGAATCCAAGCCCGGCATTATAAGGTTCTATAGCTTTAATAGAAAGAAAAATAACCCCCGTTAGAGCTATTAACCAGGAACCAAAGACAAGGACCCTGTTATCCATTTTTATCAGAAGTATTACCAGCAGGATTAACATTGCTGCGATGGCGACCTGGGGGAAATAATAGGATGCAGAACTCTCGAGACCCTTTGTAAAGAACATACCTTCTTCTCCATGCTCAAAAGCATACAGTGTACCCTCAGTTGAAACCAGGTATAATTTGTCTTTGTAAAGTAAGGGCTTCGAGACATCATATCCTTTTATTCTACTGCTGCCCCATACGAGTTCTCCAGTGCTGGAATCAAAAAATTGTATACTGCTCGAATTCGTACAATATATGAATTTATCACCAATCACAGCTTTGAAAAAACTCACATTTGAATAGGAGTACTCATTAAGAATTTCACCGGTTTCAGGCTTTAGGACACTAGGATTTGAAAAACCAACAAATAATTTGCCATCTGTTACTTCAATGACATTTTCAAACCCCCAATTGTTTGTTTTCCAAACTTCTTCTCCTGATTCAACAGACAATGCAATAATGCTTCTCGGTCTCGAAGCATAAATCAGGTCTTTGTAAAGGAAAGGTTCGAGATTTAAAATCTTGCCCGGATATACAAATTCCCATTCCATGTCTCCCGTATGTGCATTGAGTGCAATTATGCCCTCATCGTCAGGCCATTCCTTATATCCGAACACCACACAATTTCCATTCACCAGAGCCTTTGAAAGCTCATAAACACGACCATTGGTTCCAGCGTCGCTTACATTGAGTTCATATTCCCACTTCAAAGCCCCGTTTTCAGTGTCAATAGCAGACACGTATCTGTCTCTTGGCGTGTTGACAAATAGGGTATCTCCAAATGCAACGGGATTACCCCACCAGATATCCGAATATTCTTTACTCCACAATATTTTTCCGGTTTTTGCGTCCAGTGCATCAATGTTTGAGGAGTAAACAACAAACAAGACCCCATCCTTATACCCCATGTCAACACTCAATCCATCACTCCATTCTTTACTCCAGAGTAAGGTACCAGTTTCCGCATCGAGGGCTATAATGATAGCATCTCCAAAATCCTCTCTACCAATGTAAAGGATTCCGTCCGCAGCAAGTGTTACCCCGGGAGGTATCTCGTACCCGAGCTTCCAGGGCAACTCATAAGTCCAGGCAACTTTCAAAGGCGGCTCCAAGGTTATGGGCTCTGCTTCACTCAAATGGAGTGTGAGGTTGTAAAACTCAAAGTCGTCGTAATTACTGCCATCCGCGTTACTCCCAGAACTGATTTTGATAGTATTGTTCCCCGGATTGAAAAGAGTTGGATGGACCGGAATTTCAATATCCATTTCAGCGTCATCCGGGGTTCCTGCCGGGATATAGTTATTAATGGCTCCAATTTCTATTTCATTGAGGTAAACTTTATCAAGAAATTCATCAGTAGGCCCCAGAACTATGTTTTTGACTGTAGCTCGGAGTTCCGCACTTCTGATATCCACTGAACCCAGAGTAAAAGTTGCCGTATAAACCGGACCTTCCGGATCATCTGGATTCAATTTTTCTTTAAAATTATCCCCAAGGTGATGGGGTTCAGTGTCAAGAACTATTTCAGATGCTGAAGCAGTTGAAACGGAAGCAAATAAAAAAACAAACAAAAATAGTTTAATACAGAATCTTTTCATCACGGATTCCCCCAAATTTATTCCATTTTCCTTACCATGTCAAGAAACACGAGTTTTCTTGCTTCATCTACAGGGAGAAGGTAACCGTCGACCTCATCAATTTTGGGATTTGAGGGATCTACTCCGTATTTTTCAATATAAGTTGCCCTTGCTTCCTCTATTACTGCTAACATTTCCTGCTCGCTCATCACAACATCATAATCCACACCTTCTTTCGAACCCTCCGGGGGCTCACCTGCCTCAGTGACAAGAACTCTTGAGTTACTTTGAAGAACAGTGCCCTCAAGATGATGCGGAAGTTCTCCCCTGGCAAATTTCAGGTCATTTTCAGTAATATCGTATTCTTTATACATCTCCTGCAGTTCCTCGTCCGTATAATTAAGATAGCCGGTAAGAACCATATCAGCAACTGCCTTTACTTGGCTATTGTGAAATGTTCCGAGAATTCCAACGATACACAAAAAAAATACGATTACTGCTATCCATGTTTTATTCATGAAAGCCTCTCCAATGGCCAATGTTGAATACAAGAAATTAAGTACATTACAAAATAAGAAAGAAATTTTAAATCATATAATGTTTCTGTAAAAAAATAAAATAGTTAAAAATTAAAAAATAATTTAGTGAAATAAAATTTAAATTTTCCATTTAGTTAGATAGTATGAAGAGAAAAAGACAAATAGACCTTATATTCAAAAACTGGTGAAGTAAAGAGTTAAAGTATGCAAAAGGGAAAAGAAAAACGAGAAGCGAATAGCAGAAGAAAAGGCGACCCCTGGTTTTTAGAAGGTGACGAATTAAACAGGATGAGCAGTGAAGAACTCCGTGCCCTTGCCGAGCAGAACGAGACGGTAAGAAAAATGCTTGAAGAGGACCAGAAACTTGAACCCGTCCGGATCGAAAGTCTTGAAGATCTGGAACACCTTCCGGAAAACTATCCAGAAGAATTAAAAAGACTGATGATCGAAGATTATCTTGCGAAACAAAATATTTTGGAAGAAACCGCAAACATTTCAGATAATGTCCCGAAATAAACAACAAGGGACGAGGCAGAAATATAAAAAAAGTTCTTACCAGGAGGGAAAATTCTTACCAGGAGGGAAAATTCTTACCAGGAAGGAAAATTCTTACCAGGAGGGAAAATTCTTAAAATTGCACAGTAATTGAGAAGAAATTTACGGGGCCTGGTTTTAGAAATTCCCGGACCCTCTAACGAAAGTAAGACAAAAAGGGAAAAGTATAAAAGGATTATTTTTTCTTCTTTTCCTTTGCAAGCTTTTTCTTTGCGTCCTTGCTGCCTGCGGAAGCCAGTTTTTCCAGCTCTTCTATCTTTCCTTTCTTAGCGGCCTTTCTCCTATCCATATCTTTTTTAGACATTGCCATTGTATATACCTTCATAAAATGTGGTGAAATCACAATACCTGTACATGCTACTGAAGTACAGTGCCGAAACAGATACCATCGTAATCTATTATTCTCAGTTTTAGAAGTATATATCATTTTCCCGCGAAAAGGGAACTCTTTGACTTGAGTATGAGTTATTGGGCTAAAAACTGGCTTTTTAGATTCCAATAAGGATAAAAAGGAGCCAGAAAAGAGGATTGAAGAGAAAAATAATTTTCTTCGATCCCTCTGATGGTGTTACTGTTCTTCCTTTTCCTTCCTGTATTTGCACATTGCCCTGACGAGGCCTTTGAACGGGGGAGATGGCCTTCCCGGTCTTGACCTGAACTCCGGGTGGAACTGAGAAGCAAAGAAGAAACGCTTGTCAGGAATTTCGGCGATTTCCATCCTGTTTTTGTTTTTGCCGGAAAAGACTATGCCAAAGGATTCAAGTTTGTCCACGAAATCGGGATTCACTTCATACCTGTGCCGGTGGCGCTCGACAATGTAATTGGTGCCGTAGAGCTTTGTGGCAATAGATCCTTCTTTAAGGATGGCTTCGTAATCTCCAAGGCGCATGGTGCCGCCCATATCCGCAACTCCGGTCTGCTCCGGGAGGATATCAATGACAGGGTAAGGAGTGTCTTCATCAAACTCCGTGCTGTTTGCATTTTCCAGCTTCACCACATTTCTTGCAAACTCGATTACAGCAAGCTGCATGCCAAGGCAGATCCCGAGGAAAGGAATATTGTTTTCCCTTGCAAATTTGATTGCAAGCATCTTTCCTTCAGTCCCACGTTCGCCAAAGCCTCCGGGAATCAGGATGCCATCAACCTGTATGAGCTTCTCGACCTCTGCAGGATCTTCTTCCAGGGTCTCGGCCTCAACCATGTTGACTTCAACCCTGCACCCATTATCAATTCCGCCGTGCTTGACAGCCTCAAGTATACTGAGGTAAGAGTCCTCAAGGTTTGTATATTTACCTATAATTGCCAGCTTGACCTCGTAGGTTGTGGATTTCATCCTTGCAACCATCTCCCTCCACCCGTTATCTTCAACACAGGACTCAAGTTTCAGGTGCTTCATGAGCTGAGTGGTCAGTCCCTGCTCTTCAATGACAAGAGGCACGTCATAAATATCGTCTGCATCATAAGCGCTGATAACCAGTTCCTGTGGCACATCGCAAAAAAGGGCAATCTTTTCCGTGGCACTTTCATGAAGAGGAGTCTTTGACCTTGCAACGATTACTTCGGGACTCAAACCAAGAGCTCGGAGTTCCTTCACCGAATGCTGGGAAGGCTTGGTTTTCTGTTCGCCCTGAAGGTCTTCCATAACGAGGGTAACATGAATAAAGACAATATTTTCAGAAGGTTCTTCCCTGTGCATCTGGCGGACAGCCTCAAGGAAAGGCATGCTTTCAATGTCTCCGACAGTCCCCCCGATCTCAACAAGACAGATATCAGCCCCGCTCCTGGCTGCAACCTTTCTTATTCTATTCTTGATCTCGTTTGTAATGTGGGGAATGATCTGAACAGTCTTTCCAAGGTAGTCTCCTCTTCTCTCCTTGGAAATTACTTCCTGGTAAACCTTGCCTGTTGTAAGGTTGTGGTCTCTGGTAAGTTCCGTGTCAAGGAACCTCTCATAGTTTCCGAGATCCAGGTCAACTTCACCTCCGTCCCTGAGCACAAAAACTTCCCCATGCTGGTAGGGGCTCATGGTGCCTGCATCAATATTGATGTAAGGGTCGATCTTGATAGCCGTAACTTTATAACCTTTGTTTTTAAGGTTTCTGCCGATGGACGCGATGGTGATGCCTTTCCCAAGCCCGCTCATCACCCCACCGGTAACTACGATATATTTCATGGGTAAGCTTCCTCTATAATTTTTCTAATAGAAGGTTTTAGATCAAAAGATTCCTGTGAACTTTAGACTAAAAAGCAATCAGATGAATAACACATACAAATTATCTGCTTCAATTATTAAGTACGAACACAATACCAATATCTTCATGATATAAAAATTACTCTCTGGTTCCAGGAAAGAAAAAATCTCAAATAGCAAACGAAAAACAAAGTAAGCTTACGGCAAACGAAAACCATAGAAAGATTACAAAACAGCTAAAAAAAAGAACCCAGAAAACTTGATAAAGAATCAAATAAGGTATTTGCCCGGTTTCCTGGGATTACTTAACCTTCTTCCATGATTTTTAGCAGGATGTAGGTAGTACAGGTCACAAACAGGATTGAAAACAAAAGGGCCTGAGCAAAACTGACACTGAACTGGAGTCCAGCTGGCAGAACGAAGTAAAGGAAAAATAAACACACAAGCAGAAAAAAACCTCCAAAAGCCAGGGCCAGTGGAAGCCTTTCGTTCTGCCCCATACCTCTTCGGGTACTTTTTCCTGAGGAGGAAAGCCCTCCTTTAAAGCTTCTCAAGACGGAAGATGAAATCCCACCAGAGCCACCTCCTGTCCTTGGACGTGAGGTTTTCTTTACAGGCTCTGACACGGAAGGCCTTGAGGGAATAAATTCATCCGTATCCTTTTCCCATTTATTAGGCTCGTCTTTTGAGGGCTCCTGCGGCTTTTCCTCTACCTTTCCGATCTGGACTGGAAAACCTTTCTTTTTAGAGCCGTAACCTGCAGTGATGAAGATCTGACCCTTTGTAAGTACCCTGCCATCCTGCGGGATTCTTGCAACTGCGGAAACGTATTCTTTCTGGAGCACATAGGGGTTGTCCCGCAAAAAAGTGATCTGACCTTTTAGTTCTTCACTCACGGAAAGGTGAATATGAGTTGGAGACCCGTAGTTTGTAACCAGAATTTCGAAAGTCTGCTCTCCACCTGGATAAAGAGGAATCTCAATGTTTTCTTTTTCAAACTCAATAGAGTTTATTTCCTGCCGGTTAATGATAACGTTCTGGAATATCTGCTCCAAGTTCAACCCTCACATCAGTTTCTGAGGTCTGGAGGAAGCAAATTCGGAATCCCCTCATCTATGGGATAATGCTCTTTACAGACAGGGCAGTAGAGAGTTCCGGATATGACCTCTTCTTCATTTTCTTCAACAACGTTCAAAATCAAGTCGCCCTTACACATAGGGCAGGCCAGAATATCCATAAGATCTTTTTTCACAAAAATTCACCATCAAAACCATTTTAATCTTACCTTTAACCCTCGTATTGTTCACTCAGAGTATTTATCTTATTCTCTGCTCCCTAACCCTTGATTTTATTTTGTCCCGGGTACTTTTCATCCCATGATTTTATTTTATCCCTGATATCCCTTCATTGGATTTTATTTTATCCCCGGATTCCTAAATCCTTTGATTGGATTTATTTCCGGTATCCCTTATTTATCAGATTTTACATTTTCCAGGGTGTCCCTTATAATCGTATTTTATCTTATCCTGAGCTTTACTTTTGCCTGTGTACTTACAAATTATTTATGATTTGAGTTTTCATCCATTATCTCCAGAAAAAACAACTTTAAACAACTTTAAAAATATATTAACAGAAACTATTTTTTCGGAAAGTTTATAAAAAATAACATTAATGAATTTGAATATTTTACTTTAAAAGTTTTAGTTTTAGAATAGAATATCTAAAATAAAAGAGAAAACTGATTCTATTTTTTTCAGTACAATGGTTCTTAGAACTCAACTTTTCAACCGGGGAATCAGAACTCTGTGAAAAAATCCAAAAACTTAAAGAAAAAAGTGTGGGATATGAAATGAAACCGAAAGCATATGATAGAAGCATCGACCCTGCCAGCAGGGCCATGCTACGGAAAGCAGAAAATGAAGGTATCGAAACCGCCTGGGACCGCTATGAGAAACAACTGCCTCAGTGCAGTTTCGGGCAGCTTGGAATCTGCTGCCGGAACTGCAATATGGGCCCCTGCAGGATAGACCCCTTTGGAGAAGGAGCAGATAAAGGGATATGTGGCGCTACCGCAGACATCATAGTCGCAAGAAACCTCCTCAGGATGATTGCCGCGGGGGCAGCAGCTCACTCCGACCACGCCAGGGACGCCGTACTGACCTTCAAGAAAATGACCGGAGGAGAAGCCGGAAGTTACAGCATAAAGGACGAGGTAAAACTGAAAGCCCTTGCAGCCGAATATGGAATTCCGGTCGAAGAAAGAAGCAAGGAAGAAATAGCAGCCGAACTGGCAGACGCCCTTGTTGTCGAGTTCGGAAAGCAGGAAGGACCGATCCAGTTTACCCGCCGGGCTCCCGTAGAAAGGGTTAAGCTCTGGACGAAAGTCGGGATTGACCCGAGAGGCGTTGACCGGGAAATAGTGGAATGCATGCACAGGACACATATTGGTGTGGACAACGACCCGGTCCATATCCTCCTGCACGGGCTCCGGACCAGTCTTTCGGACGGCTGGGGCGGATCCATGATCGCAACTGACGTCCAGGACGTGCTCTTCGGGACCCCGACTCCGATCAAATCCACCGTAAACCTCGGGGTGCTTGCCGAAGACAAGGTTAACCTTGTAATACACGGGCACGAATCCATCCTCTCGGAAATGATTCTGGAAGCTTCCGAGGACCCCGAAATCCTGAAGCTTGCAAAGGAAAAAGGAGCAAAAGGAATTAACATTACAGGCATGTGCTGCACCGGAAACGAGACCCTCATGCGCCATGGGATCCCCACAGCAGGAAACTTCCTCCAGCAGGAACTTGCCGTCATAACCGGAGCCGTGGAGGCCATGGTCGTGGACGTGCAATGCATCATGCCGGCCCTCGGGACACTTACTAGCTGCTACCACACGAAATTCATCTCCACCTCCCCGAAAGCCGATTTCCCAGGAACCGTGAGAATGGAGTTCCACGAAGAAACCGCCTATGAGATCGCAAAAGAGATCGTAAGGACCGCGGTCGAAAACTACCCGAACAGGAACCCTGCAAGAGTCAACATCCCGGACGAGAAGCAGGAATGCATGGTCGGTTTCAGCGCCGAAGCCATCCTCGCTGCCCTCGGAGGGACCCCTGCCCCCCTCATCGACGCCATAACAGGGGGAGCCGTAAAGGGTATCGGAGCAGTCGTGGGCTGCAACAATGTCAAGGTAAAGCACAACTACGGTCATGTCAACCTTGTTAAGGAACTTATCAAGAACAACGTCCTGGTAGTCACCACCGGCTGCAATGCCATAGCCTGCGCCGAAGCCGGACTTCTGGTGCCGGAAGCAGCTGCCATGGCAGGGGATGGGTTAAAAGGAGTCTGTGAAGCCCTGGGCATCCCCCCGGTCCTGCACATGGGTTCCTGTGTGGACATAAGCCGCATCCTGCTGCTCGCCTCAGCCGTTGCAAAGACTCTCGGCGTGGACATCAGTGACCTGCCCGTTGCCGGAGCAGCTCCTGAGTGGATGAGTGAAAAAGCTGTGAGCATAGGGGTATACGTAGTCGCCTCCGGGGTCTATACCGTACTCGGGACAGTCCCTCCTGTGCTTGGAAGCTCCGAGGTTACAAAGCTTCTCACAGAGGGGCTGGACAAAGTTGTGGGAGCCACTTTTGCCGTTGAAACGGACCCCTTCAAGGCAGCAAACCTGATGCTCAAACATATCGAAGGAAAAAGAAGGGATCTTGGCCTTAAACCCTGAGAGGTGAAGCCGTATGAAAGAAGTATTGATCCGACCGGAACTCTGCATGGGCTGCCGTTCCTGCGAAATCGCCTGTGCTGTTGAACACTCCGAAAGTAAGAACCTTTTTGCAGCCGTCATGGAAAAACCAACACCTCAGAAACGGATATATGTTGAATATGTCCCCGAATATAATGCAGCCATTCCCATGACCTGCAGGCACTGTGAGGACGCCCCCTGCACAACCGTCTGCCCCACAAAAGCCCTGAAACAGGATGAAATCACCAGGGTGGTTACCCATAGCACGGACCTCTGCATAGGTTGCTGGACCTGTTCTATGGTCTGCAACTACGGCGTGATAGGCCGACAGAAAGAAGCAAGAGTAGCCGTGAAATGCAACCTCTGTCCGGATAGGGAAATCCCCGCCTGCGTGGAGGCCTGCCCCACAAATGCCCTTGTCTTTTTAGAGGTAAAGAAGCTCTCGGGGGTAAAACGCACGGAAGCTGCCCTGAAACTGGCAAGGGGAATGCAGGGAAAAGCCCTCTGAAAAACCCCAACCTTTTCCTAAGAGCACCGGGAGCCAGAAGATATGGAAGAAAAAAACCTGTATCCCACAATCTGCCCTTACTGTAGTCTGGGCTGTGGATTTTTTCTTGAGATAAAGGAGGGAAAAATTGCAGGACTCAGTTATATGCCCGGACATCCGGTAAATGAAGGGAGCCTCTGCCCCAAAGGCAATGCTTCTACGGAGGTCCTGACCCACCCTGACCGGTTGCTGCACCCCCTCCTGAAGACTGAAAACGGCTGGAAAGAAATCGGCTGGGAAGAAGCCCTGAGCCTGGCGGCGGCAAAAATGGGTTCCACCCTGAAGGAATATGGCCCTGATGCCCTTGCATTTCTGGGCTCTGCCAAGTGCAGCAATGAAGAAAATTACCTGTTCCAGAAAATTGCCAGGCTGCTCGGGACAAATAATGTGGACAATTGTGCAAGACTCTGCCATGCGTCGACCCTGACAGGCCTCGGAAAGAGCCTTGGGGCAGGAGCCATGACAAACCCGCTCTCAGACCTTGAGAACTCCGATTGCATCTTCGTGGTGGGATCAAATTTTGCCGAAAACCATCCTGTCATATCCCGCTGGATTCTGCGGGCAAAGGAACGCGGGGCATTTGTGATTGTGGCTGACCCCCGCCGGACTCCCAGCACCTGGCTTTCGGACCTGTTCCTCAGGCTCAGGCCGGGCACGGATGTTGCCCTGTTAAACGGGATGATGCATGTGATAGTATCCGAAGGGCTCCAGGACAGGGAATTTATCCGGAAAAGAACCCTGGGCTTTGAAAGGCTTGAAAAAATCCTTTCCGAATATGCCCCTGAAGCCGCATCCGCAATCACAGGCGTTCCTGCAGGAGACATAATTAAAGCAGCCCGGGAGTATGCAAAGGCAAATGCTGCAGCAATACTCTATTCCATGGGAATCACCCAGCACATATCGGGCACTGACAACGTTATAGCCTGTTCGGATCTTGCCCTGATCTGCGGGCAGGTAGGGAAAAAGGGAGCAGGTATTTTTCCCCTGAGGGGACAGAACAATGTGCAGGGAGCCTGCGATATGGGAGCCCTTTCCGAATACTTTCCAGGGTACGGAAAAGTTGGGGATAAGGAAGCAGCCGCAAGGCTGAAGAAAATCTGGGCAGCTGAAAAACTTTCGGAAAAACCCGGCCTTACGACCGCGAAAATGAGTGAGGCTGCTCATGCAGGAAAGCTTAAAGCTCTTTACCTGCTCGGAGAAGACCCGGTAAACTCGCATCCAGATTCTCTCAATGTGAGAAAAGCCCTGGAAAAACTGGACTTTCTGGTAGTACAGGACATTTTCATGACAGATACAGCCGAATATGCCGACCTGATATTGCCAGCTGCCGCCTGGGCGGAAAAAGAAGGAAGCTTTACCTCTACCGAAAGACGGGTCCAGTGGGTTTCAAGGGCTATTGCCCCACCGGGAGAAGCAAAAGCCGACCTTGAGATCCTTCAGGGGTTTGCAGAAAAGCTAGGGTTGGGTCTTGAATACAGGGATGCCGGAGAGGTGCTTGCCGAAATTTCCCGGGCAGCCCCAATGTACGGTGGCATAACAAAAGAGAGGCTGCTGCAAGCGTACGGAGTAAGCTGGCCATGTCCCGAATCCGGGCATCCAGGGACCCCTATAATGCACACGGAAAGGTTCAACACCCCTGACGGGTTGGCCAGGCTCATTCCGGTGGAATACAGGCTTCCTGCCGAGAGCCCCGAACCAGCCTACCCTTTTCTGCTTACAACAGGCAGGACAGGGCTTCACTATAACGGAGGTTCTATGAGCAGGCGGAGCAGTTTCCTGCTAGAAAAAGAACCTGAACTCTTTGTGGAAATCAACCCTTCGGATGCACAGACCATGAAAATCGAAGAAGGAAACAACATTATACTGGAAACCCGGCGTGGAAGCACACAAGCAAAAGCCAGGCTGACCGAAAGGGTAAGCAGGGGAGTATTTTTCATGCCTTTCCACTTTTCGGGGACAAACATGCTGACAGGAGACGCCCTTGACAGAGAAGCCGGAATTCCCGAATTCAAAGTCTCAGCCTGTCGGGTAAGGAGGGTATGAGAAATGCCAGCCGCAGTATACTGTGACCTTTCCCGCTGTATTGGCTGCAGGGCCTGTGAACTTGCCTGCCAGAGAGAAAACAAAACCTCACGCATATCCTTAGAAGTCGTGGAAGGACTTGCTCCGGTTCCGGTTTCCTGCCGCCAGTGCGAGACCCCGCTCTGCACGGTTCCCTGTCCCGGAGGAGCTCTAAGGTACGAAAACGGCAGACTCGAATATGATGCTGAAAAATGTACGGGATGCGGGCTATGCATCCTTGCCTGTCCTTTCGGAGCTGCAGTCCTGAAGGGAGGAGTTATTGAACGCTGCGATTTCTGTCCGGAAAAAGAAATTCCTGTCTGTGTAGCCACCTGCCCTACAGCAGCCCTTTTCTGCGCAGAAGCCGAAAGTTTTGGAAAAAATATAAGGCATAGAAATGTGGAGAAAATGAAAAAAATCCTTGATCCTTCGATTGCCGCTGGCAGGGAGGCCCGGAGATGAACGAAAGAATAAGGTTGATTATAGCGGATGAGAAAAAGTGTATAGGGTGCAGGGCCTGTACATCGGTTTGTCCTGAGGGAATAATTCATTTTTCAGAAGAAGGAGGCATGAGGAACATACAGTTCCCTGGAAGCTGTACCCTGAACTGTGAACTCTGCGCCCTGAACTGTCCTGAAAACGCAATAATGTTTCTTTTGAGAGAAGAAAGCAATATAGAAGAAAATATAGAAGGAAAATTGGGAGGAAAATTGGAAGGGGAAAAAAAGGCAGGTGAAAACCGGGTTCTTCTACCGGACAGGATTATTTCCCTCAAACTCACACCCTGTAGGAAGTGCGGAGCCACATTTGCAACTCTCAAGGAACTTGAAAAAGTAAGGAGAGCCATTTCCGAAAAAGTTCCCCTTCTTTCCGGAGAAGATTTCTGGATGGAACTCTGCCCTGGATGCAGGAGGGGTACTTTCAGAGAAAAAGAGGCGAAAACATTGCTCATGACAAGACAGTTCTGAACCTCCGCCCTGGAAGCAAAACCCGGACATCCGGTGGGAAAGGCGCACCTCTTGAGCCCGGACGTGTAGCAGATAAAAACATAAACATTACAGATAATAATGGATATAGAATAGAAGGGGAGTCAAGTATGAAAAGTAATATCTACGGGAAGATAATGGTTGCAACGGATGGTTCGGAACTCGTCAAAAAAGCGGTTGATACGGCGATTGAGATCGCAAGACTGGGCGGGGCAAAGCTCTATGCTATACACGTAGTCGAATCAGGAAGTATTTCCCTGACTCATCCAAGAGACATGGGATGGGATAAAGCAATGAAAGAGCACCTAACTGCCGAAGGAAAGAAAGCGGCAGCTTATGTAGAAACTGCAGGAAAAGCCGCGAATGTTGAGGTCGAACCCGTTATCCTTGAAGGAAATCCAGCGCATGAAATTATTGAGTTTGCAGAAGAAAATGATATAGACCTGATCGTGATGGGAACACACGGCAGGACAGGAGTCCAGAGGTTTTTGCTGGGAAGCGTGGCTCAAAATGTAACGAGACATTCCAGAAAAGCCGTACTCGTAGTGAGAGGAACGGAAGCCGAATAAGATTGAATCTGATGTCCCAGCCATAAATTCAAAACTAAGTAAAAACGCTATGTACAAACGCTAAATGTTAAATTATTAACCTTAAAAACAGGAAGTTTTTAGGACAGGAGTCCCGAACCTTTACTGGATAGATTGATTTACCTGCCCGACCCAAATAAACTTCAATGATAGAACTTTTCCTCAGTGTACTGGATTTTGCTCTTCCGATACTTGTAATGATTTTTGTAGGGCTTGTAGGTACCAGCGTGCTTGTGGAACTCGGCTTGATGCAAAAAATCTCAAAATTTGTAAGCCCTATTTTTGCCTACACGAACCTGCCAGAAACCTGTGCTTCAACCTTCGTTGTGGCAATAGGATCTGCTGTTGCTTCAAACAGTATGCTTTTTCAGGCAAAAAAGGAAAACTGCATTAATGAAAAGGAGGTCGTGCTCTGTTCAATGATGAACGCAACCCCTGCCTATTTTCGGGAGCTCTTCACCTACCAGATCCCCATCGTGCTGCCTGCACTCGGGCTTGTGGTAGGGGGTTTTTACTCTCTTGTATTTGTAATCACTGCAGTGTTCAAGATCCTGGTAATTGCGGTTGCAAGCAAGCTTTTTCTTAAAGGCAACTCCTGCAAAGCCCCAGAGACCCGGAACACGGAAAAAGTGGCTCTGAAGACCGCATTAAAGCGTGCATTAAAAAAAGAGTTCAAGGTTTTCCTGAAGATTGCAGGAATTTACCTCCTGGCAACCACCGTCATCTTTGTCCTTCAGGATCACGGAGCTTTCGAGATATTCAGTGTACTTCCTCTTGCCGAGCTTTTTGAAATCCCTCCGGAGACAATTGTCCCCCTGACAAGTTACGTTGCGAGCCCTATACTCGGAATTTCACTTCTTGGTCCCATGCTCCATTCAGGAGAGATAACAAATGTGCAGGCAATGATCGTGCTTATGCTTGGCAGTATGTTCATGCTCCCGGTTTTTGCCATCCGCAGCCAGCTCCCAAAAAAAGTAGCTATTTTCGGGACACGCCTTGGAGTACAGATTGTTGTGTATTCTACGACACTAAGTATAATTGTAAGGCTTGTAGTTTTGTTATTACTGCTTGGTATAGTTTCCTGAAGCACCGGTTAAAGGTTCTCAAGAAAAATGGAGGTTATCCCAAAAACTGCCGCTTACCAGAGTAGCATAAGTTATCCAAAACAGTATAAGAACCGAAAAGTGCAGGTTGAGAATAGTACAGGTAGTCGTACAGGTAATCATACAGGTAATCCAGAAAAAATGAACACAATGCCTGCCAATGGGAGGGTCTCAGAGTAAATACTGTCCTGAATCATGGGAATGTTTGAAGAAAGTAACTTTTCCGAAGAAACTCGAGACCCTATTCAGCGGAGGTAGGTGTAGCCTGGAGTTGAGTGTAAATACAAGCAGGGAATATAATAATATACCAGGAACTATGGGAATTTACCGAAGGTCATCAAGAAGTTCATATTAATGGGCTTAAAGAAATTCACATGTTATTCCGGGATTAACGTTGAAAATTTTAGGAGAGTGGCCTATGGGTGACGAAAACCAGGCTGTTGAGATAGAAAATGTAGGCTCTGTATATGATGTCGTAATTATAGGGGCAGGGCCTGCTGGGATGTTTTCAGCTTACGAGCTTGCAGCCGGGAAGCTGAAAATTCTTGTTATTGATATGGGCAGGGACATTGACAAACGCCTCTGCTCCATGAAAAACCGGGGCTACTGCATGCACTGCACTCCATGTGAGATCATGTGCGGAGTTGGGGGATGCGGGACATTTTCTGATGGGACCCTGAACCTGCGACCTGACATCGGAGGAGACCTTGCAGCCCTTACCGGAGACCAGACCGAAGCCTGGGAACTGGTGGACAGGGTTGATAAAGTTTTCCTAAAATTCGGAGCGCCTCGAGAAGCTCTCCTTACCGAAGGCCCGGAAATAGAGGAGCTAAAACGCAGGGCCGCTTCGGTCGGAGCCCGGTTTATAGAGATCAAACAACGGCATATAGGTTCGGACAACGCTCCTGCAGTCATAGGGCGCTTCAAAAAGGACCTTGTTGATAAAGGTGTGGATTTCCTGATCGAGACTGAAGTCCAAGGCCTGCTTGTTGAGGGCGGAGCGTGCAAAGGAGTTATACTTTCAGGCGGAAGGGTTATCCGTGCGCGTTACGTGGTCCTGTCCCCGGGGAGAAGGGGCTGCAACTGGGTCTCAGATATGATTGAAAAACATGATATAGAAGCCCGTTACGGGGGGATTGACATAGGAGTCAGGGTGGAAGTCCCTGCAATTATTATGGACCCTGTAACGAAAATCAACCGGGACCCCAAGTTCCATATCCAGAGCCGCCGCTATGATGACTTTGTCAGGACTTTTTGCACAAATCGGCGCGGCTTTGTCGTAAAGGAAGAATATGAAGACTTTATTGCAACTAACGGGCATTCGATGGCAAACACGGAGTCAGAAAACACCAATTTCGCATTTCTTGTCCATATAGAACTGACCGAACCCATGGAAAACACAACCAAATACGCCCGTTCAATAGCAAAGCTTGCAACAACAATCGGTGGAGGAAAGCCTGTCCTCCAGCGCATGGCCGACCTCAGGCGCGGGCGCCGTTCTACAAAGGAGCGTCTTGCCAAAAACCTGGTTATAAACACATTAAAAGACGTCACCCCCGGCGACATCTCGATGGCTCTTCCACACAGGATTGTTATGGATATAATCGAGGGTCTTGAAACCCTAAACGAGATCATTCCCGGTGTTGCCTCGGACTCAACCCTGCTTTACGCCCCTGAAGTAAAGTTCTACGCCATGCACCTGAAAGTCGACCGCCAGATGGAAACCAGCATCAAAAACCTCTTTGCAGCAGGAGACGGAGCCGGGCTCTCAAGGGACATAGTCAATGCCGCTGCAACCGGAATTATGGCTGCAGAAGGGGTTATGAAAAAGATTAAAGAAGAGCTTAAAAGGGTAGAAGGAGACGTGAAAACGATCGACGAAGGCTAAAAAGCAAATTACAAAGGTTATAAGCAAAAGCAAATTACAAAGGTTATAAGCAAAAGTTAATTACAAAGGTTATAAGCAAAAGTTCTAAGGATTGAAAAACTACAAAAAATTATTTTGTTTTTAATTTTGTTTTTAAAAGAGGTGCGTTCTCAAAACCCTGAAAGTTCCGAAAGGAGTTAAAAAAATTTAAGTTTCTCATTTTTGAGTTTGGAAGAGGTTTGAGGTATTTGACTTGTGGGTTGTGGGTTGAGATTTTTTGTTTTATAATCTTTTTAATGTAGGTAAATCTTTGTGGAGTAGGGTTTTTTGCTAGTGGGTGTTCAACTGATGAGAACGCAAGTTATACTATGCACTCAGGGTATATATTATTTTTAACATATAATCACAATGCAGACCTATAACCGATAGCGAATTATACTAACTTTTAGCTTAATAATATAATGTTATATTGATGGTATAACAAAATTCAAAGATTACAAAAAAGGTTAAAATGTGCTGAAAAAGGGTCATCTATGCAAGAACATCAAAAACACAAGACATTTAATAGTTAAAGTGTGAACTACACTGAAAATTACTCCCCGACTAACGTGATAGAATTGAAACTTGAAATGTGATAAAATTGAAAAATGACTTGAAAAATGACTTGAAAAATGACTTGAAAAATGACTTGAAAAATGATTTTGAATTATTTTATTTTTGTTTTAAATTTATATAAAAAGATGTTACGTTCTCATCTAAGAACCTGGAAGTTCCAAATGGCTTTTAGAACATTCTACTTTCTTATTTATATAGAGAAGAGGGTTGAAGTGTCTGATTTGTGGGCTGAAAGTTTTTCATTTTTTAATTTTTTTAGTTTGGGAAGAGGTTTGAGGTTTTGACTTGTGGGTTGAGATTTATTCGTTTTTTAATCTTTTTAGTGGGGTTAATCTTTTTGGAATAGGTGCTTTTTTACTAGTGGATTTTCAATTGATGAGAACGTAAGTTATACTATGAACTCGGAGTATATATTATTTTTAATGTATAATTTACAATACATGAATATAATAGTTAGAGAACCAGACTAACATTTATTTTGACAATTTAATGTTAATCGGTAGTATAAATGGATTCAAAAAAGAAGAAAAAACGGGACCCTGATCCACCAGATCATAAACAAGATAAACGATATCGACTTCACGAATTCAAAAGACCTGCACACCTTCGGCTCAATTTACGAAAAAATCCTCAAAGACCTCAATCCTCAAAGACCTCCAGAGTGCAGGCAATGCAGGCGAGTTCTACACCCCGAGAGCCGTCACCCAGTTCATGGTGGACATGGTTGACCCGAAGCTGGGCGAAAAAATCCTTGACCCTGCCTGTGGTACAGGCGGTTTTCTGACCAGCACAATAGAACACATCCACGAAAAATACGTGAATTCCGTGGAAGACCACCGCATTTTACAGGAATCCATCTCCGGCGTTGAGAAAAAGCAGCTTCCGCATCTGCTCTGCATAACCAACGTACTCCTCCACGGAATAGAAGTCCCTTCCCGCATCCACCATGACAACACCCTCGATCGCCCGCTCCGTGACTACACCCCGAAAGACCGCGTAGACATGATAGTGACAAATCCGCCTTTCGGAGGCGTGGAAGAAGACGGAATAGAGACAAACTTCCCAACCAATTTCCAGACCCGCGAGACCGCTGACCTTTTCCTAGTCCTGATAATGCACATTTTAAAAGATGGAGACCGCTGCGCAATAGTCCTCCCTGACGGCACCCTCTTTGGCGAAGGCGCAAAGACCCGCATTAAAGAAAAACTCCTTGAGGAGTGCAACCTGCACACAATTGTCCGCCTCCCAAACGGCGTCTTCAGCCCCTACACTGGCATAAAAACCAACCTCCTTTTCTTCACCAAAGGCGAACCCACAAAAGAAGTATGGTACTACGAACACCCCTACCCCGCCGGCTACAAGTCTTACTCCAAAACAAAACCCATGCGCATAGAAGAATTTGCCCCGGAAAAAGCCTGGTGGACCAAGCGCGAAGAAAGTGAAAACGCCTGGAAAGTAAAAGTAGAAGACATAATCGCCAGCAACTACAACCTCGACATCAAAAACCCAAACACAGTTGAAAACGACCACGGGGACCCTGAAGAACTGCTGGAAAAAATACCAGACCCTCCTTTCCGAAATAGAAGAAACCCGAACCGCCCTCAAAAAAGAACTCATGGACGCGCTGGCAGGGAAAAACGCATGAATCCGGACGTATTTTTTGAAAACTTTGAACTGCTTACAGATGCGCCGAATGGGGTGCAGAAGTTGAGAGAACTTATTTTGCAGCTTGCGGTGATGGGAAAACTCGTGCCACAAAATCCAGAGGATGAAACAGCTTCGGTTTTGAGCGGAAAAAATACTAAACCTTTACAATCTGTGCGAGAAGATGAACTGCCATTTGATTCTCCAAAAGGCTGGATTTTTACTCGTATGGATCATGTTTCAAATGCTATTCATTATGGATATACAGCTTCTGCAAATACCACTTTGAAAGATGTTCGACTGCTTAGAATCACAGATATTCAAAATAACAAAGTTAATTGGGAAACGGTTCCAGGTTGTGAAATTGATAAGCATAAGTTAGGCGCTTATGCTCTAAACAACAATGACCTACTCATTGCTCGAACAGGAGGAACTATAGGGAAATCCTACTTGGTCGAAAATTTAACTTTAAATGCGGTTTTTGCCTCATACCTCATTAGAATAGTACCAAATAATTTGATATTCCCTAAGTATTTAAAATTATATGCGGATTCCCCACTTTACTGGGATCAACTCTATTCTAAGTGTGCTGTAACTGGTCAGCCAAATGTAAATGCAACATCTTTAAAGTCTTTGATCGTCCCTCTCCCACCCCTCGCCGAGCAAAAACGCATTGTCTCTAAAGTTGACGAACTAATGTCCCTCTGCGATAAACTCGAAGCCCGCCACCAGAAAAAACAGGAAATCCAGAGCAAATTCAACAGCGCCGCCCTTGACAAAATGTTCAGCGCAGAAAATCAGGAAGAATTCGAACAGAACTGGCAGCGCATCTGCGAAAATTTTGATTTTCTCTACGACAACCCTGAAAATGTTGGAAAACTAAAGCAGGCGATTCTTCAGCTTGCGGTATAGGGGAAACTTGTAGAGCAGAATCCAGAGGATGAGCCGGCAAGTGTTTTGATTGAGAGGATTGAAGCGGAAAAAAGACAGCTAGTTAAAGAAGGGAAAATTAAAAAATTCTCACCTTTACCTGTTGTAGATACTATTGAAATACCATATGAAGTACCTACAAGTTGGGAATGGATAAGATTCGGTAAGATTGTCGAATCAATGATGAACGGTATATACAAACATGCAAAATATTATTCAGAGGACGGAATCGGCTGTCTTAGAATGTATAATATCAATGGTGGGGAGATCAATCTCAAAGATTTAAAACGAATGATTTTGACTGAAGACGAGCTTAAAAATTATCAACTTTTAAGTGGAGACCTGTTAGTTAATCGAGTGAATAGCAGGGAACTTGTTGGAAAAGCTGGTGTTATCCGAGATTTTGGTGAACCTTTAGTTTTTGAAAGTAAGAATATCAGAGTGAGATTATTAATGAAGGAAACTCTTCATGACTAATAAATATTCTATTTCAAACAAGAGAAATCAGGAAAACATTTGAAGGCGATGCAAAGCAGACATGTGGTCAGGCTTCAGTAAACCAAGTCCAAATAGAAAATCTTTTAATTCCTCTCCCACCCCTCAATGAACAAAAACGCATCGTTGAAAAAGTCGAGCAACTCATGGGTTTGTGTGATGAACTTGAGGAAAAGTTAAGGAAGTCTCAGGAAGATAGCGAGAAACTTATGGAAACGGTTGTCAGGGGTTTGTTAGAAGGAGCCGCCACCAAAATATAATAAATAGAGTTGTGAAAATCTTCCCGAAAAACCATATTCACTATCTCGGACCTGTCTTTTCACCGAGCGAACGCTCAGCCCAGTCCGAAAAAGCAGGGCAGGATAATACTCATAAAGCCGATAATAACATGGCTTCTGGAATAACACCATCGATACCCTGAAAATCACAACTTTAAAAATCCCAGGATAAAAAAGAATTGTCAGTGATATTGATAATATGGGGATTGGGCATCCGGGTATTGGAGAGTGGGGGGTATGGGGGGGTTAAAAAAAGAGTTAAAAACAAGTCTTTAACGACCTTTCCAGATGCCCACTAGTCTAGTTGATTTAATGATATATATAAATAAGGGTTAATAATTTATTTACAAAGTCCCATCAAGGCAACAGTGTATGATTTACGAGCAAACGTTTAAAACAAAAAATAGAATAAGAATTGTTTTAAGTCCTCTTAAGCTGAACACAAAAAAGTACATAATAGCGAATCAAACCCATCCTTTTTTCAATATTTCCCCGTCATCTTTGCAATCGTCCTGTGCAATCCGTGTATGCTGAGCCCGCTTCCGAGGTACATCATGGGGCAGCGACCTGCCAGGTATTCGAGTTCTTCATCTCTGCAGGCACTGAGGGCTTTTTCGGTTTCGGTTCTCCAGTGAATCCAGGCTTTTTTTGTGCCTTTTTCTTTCAGGACGGAGATCTGGTCTCCGGGGTCGGATTTCGTTATGCCTATGACGACGCGGTCCAAGCCAGTCGGAAGTTCGGAAACGTTTTTCAAGGAGTCGGGAGCAGGTTTTTCGGAGAGGTCAACGACATATACATTTTTGCCCCGTTTTTTGAGTTCCGAGACGGTCCATTTCATGGCTGGCTTTGTATTGTCGGTAATCACTGCAAAATTGTTTGCGTTCCAGAAATTAATCCAATCTGAGGCTGTTGGTTCCATATTAGATTCCCCCTTGAATTATAGATTCATACTTATAGATTCATAATTTGATTTTATGCGTTATATATCATTCATGTAAAAAATGTGTTGTGAACCCCTGGTCCATAAGCCAAAAAAATAAAAACATAAAGGAGAATATAAAGGGGCAGCAGAACTCTAGTAAGAATTCTGCTTACTCTTTCAATTACTGGCCCTGAAGTCTCTGCCCGGCAGCCTGGAGTGCGCCGCCCAGTGCTTTTGCAAGCTCACAGTTCTGGTTGCACTTTGATGGACAGTTGCA
Source organism: Methanosarcina sp. WWM596 (assembly GCF_000969965.1). GTDB lineage: Archaea > Halobacteriota > Methanosarcinia > Methanosarcinales > Methanosarcinaceae > Methanosarcina. Next base: position 3,655,671 of record NZ_CP009503.1, on the reverse strand, counting down.
GTAATTTGGCACATTATCCATCATCCACTGGCCGAGGAAACCGAAAGCCTTGAGCTGTTCTTCATTTGCAGTCTCTACGAAGTTGTTAATGTCTTTTAACTCCATGAATTATCACCAATCAGTTAATTAAACTACAGATTTATATACTTAAGCGTCATAATTCTGCACAATCTGTTTTTTTGTACACAAATATGACCTTAAAAATTTAATAATTAGGACATTTGTGCCAAATTAATCTACTTTCACCTCTACTTTTTACCCCTATTTTTATCCCTACTTTTTGTATTTTTGCTTGAAAGTATACATATTGAGAATATGTTTAAAATTAAAACGTAGTTATTTTCATTATTAACCGGTAAAAAATCCCTTTATTCAAGATAATCGATATATTATTACATTAAATGACTTTTAGATTAATTTAAACAGATTTTTTTACAAAATAAGTATTATTATTAAATTTTATTGAAAAAAATAAGGAATTTTATTGGAAATAATAAAAACCCAATTATTTAAAAAGACGGCAGCCTGACTATTCAGACAAATTTTACAGCCGGAAAAAGAACAGTGAAATAGTAAAAAAGATATGTGTAAGCACAGCAGAATACGAAATTAAAAAATAGAAGCCTGGCTAATCCGGCAAAACCCAACCGTAATATATATATAGAAAAAATAATAATGATTATTATAATAAAGAGAGTCGATATAGCAAAATATTGATAAGATAACATATTTAAGAACATTAGGGCTCATTGCCTGAAGAATAAATGACAGTTTATCTCCAGGCCACATAAGCCCTATGTAAATAAAGTAGGTACACACTTGCCGCATGGTGGTGTGTGATTTAAAAGCGGCAAAGGTCTATCGCACTATGAAAAGATAGGTGTATCTACTTACTTTATGTCAGGGCGTTGATCTGCCATACTAAGACGTTGACCTGCAAACTGTAAAGCTCCCTGGAAGGCCTCGGTGTGCTCGCACTCACAAGAGTCGGAATTGCAGAACCTGATTCCGTAGTGTTGCATCCATTTGTTAAGGTAGCCGAAGGCTTCAAGCTGTTCTCCACTGGCATTCAAAACAAAAGCAGTGATGGGGTGCGTATAGTCTGAAGAGTCTGCCATATCGACGAAACTTGGTGCTTCGTATTCTTCGTTTTGTGGGGACTGTACAGTTTCATATGGCGATGGGCGGCAAAAACGCCTCCATGCGGCATGGTGTTCGATCAGATCCGTTTATATATACCTCCATATATTACTTAATATATAGTTTACATATTTTAAAAAGTGTTGAATACATATATATTTGAGCGTCATGATTATGTACAATTAACACTCAGTACAGAAAAATGACCCTTAATAGGAAGAGTTCATAATAAAACAGAATTATTTTGCGGAAAAAATAAAAACCATTTCAATGTAAACTGTAGTACAGGAAGGTACCCGACATGAACTCCGAAACCCTGACAGAAAGCCCAAACCTAAACGGAAAGAATACACAGTCAGTAACCGGGGAACCCATAAATTCACTTGAAAATGTCCCTGACTATTTTTTAAAATATAATGTTGAGAGCAACTACTTTGAAGAACTGCACTCCATAAAAAAAGAAATTAATTCCCTTCGAAATGAGTTTTCCCGTTTCCTGCAACGGGCAAACCAGCAACATATAGATCTTATGCTTTCCGAGATGAGGACAAACTTCATGAAACCCATGATAAACTACCTCTGCGAGGAAGCTGGCGAGCGCATGGAGAACGGGATGACCCAGGACTGTCAGATGCGGGAACTCTGTGAGACCGCTTTCCGGGATCTTTTACAGGAAACTGCAGGTCTTGTCGGAAAAGAGAAAGTCAGCTCCGAAACTATCAAAATATACAGGGAAAAGCTAATAGAACTGAAAAAGCATGCAAAAACCGAAAAGTGCAGCAAGTGTTTTTCGGAAGCTTCTACCCTTTTTGAAAAACAGGTCAGGCTAATGCGTTCCCTCCAGATCTACGAAGATCAAACAGAAGGCACAGAGCATGCTGACATCAGTGAACTCAAACCTGAAAAAATGGTTCCAGAAATCTGCGAACCCATTGCCAACAAACAACGCCTCATTATGCTAAAAGCCCTCTCAGGAGAAAGTAAGACCTTTTCCGAACTATCCAAACTCACCGGGCTTCGCGGTGGAAACCTTCTCTTCCACCTACAGAAATTACTTGATACAAGCATGGTTTTACAGAGGAGTGAACGTGGGGACTATATCATCACAAGAAAAGGTTATTCCACTCTTCAGGGGCTTTCCAGGATCTATTCGGAAATCGGGTTGATAGAATAATGGACAGAAAACAGATGCATAAAAACCTGTGCATAAAAACTGTAGAAAACCTGTAAACAGCTAGAGAAATTACTCTAAATAAAAAATCGATAAACAGAAAAAAATTAAGGAAATTGGATTGGATCGAAAAGACCATTTTAGCCGTCATTTCCTATTGCCTCAACCGGGCAGCTTTCCAATGCCTCCTTACAGGCTTCCTTTTCCTCATCAGTGTCCGGCTGTTTATATACATAAGCGTTAGAGTCCTCTTCAGTCATTTTAAAGTTCTCTGGTGATGTATCCACACATAAATTGCATGCGATACATTCATAATCTACATAATAAGGTCCGGGAACATTTTCCGCAACTTTATCGGTCTTATCAGCCATATTTCACTCCTCCAATTGTGTTTATTTCATAACAAGAGTTATTAAAAGGATTTTTATATATAATTTAACATTCAAAACACCCTTTCAAGCCTTAAAGTTCAGCCATATTCCTGATGTTCAACTACATTGCCCTTATACATCTTTTCACCGTGATGAAAAAATCCTTGAGGAAAAAGAAAGTTTTATTAATAGACTCGATTATTATAATATACAGTTATATAAATAAATTAAAGATACAGGTGTCAGCCTATATTAATTTAAACAGGGGATCAGTATTACGGAAAAAAGCCTTCAGGACAAATTCACAGGTAAATGGCTTCCTGAAAAGGAGCTGCCTGACTTTTTTGAATCCAAAGAAGAATTGAAAATATTCCTCGAAAGTATTCCACCGGTCATTTTTATAAGAAAAGCCGAAGCTGGCTTTCCGGTCGAGTTTTCTTCTGCAAACATTTCATGCTTTGGGTATGAACCTTCTGATTTTAAGGCGGGAAAAATTCTATATGCTGACATAGTTCACCCTGAAGACCTTGAAGCTTTTAATTTCGGAGTTATAAGTAATTCCGAGAGAGGGATTACAGACTATACCCTAGAATACAGGATCCTTACAAAAAGTGGAGATGTTCGCCGGGTTGAGGATCGGACTCTTATCCAGTACGGGAAAAACAGCAGGATAAGCCGTTACTTCGGGATTGTTTCAGACATAACCACTTGCAGGGAGCTTGCAGAAAAGCTGGGGCAGGAGGAGCAAAAATTCAGCTCTTTGCTTAACTCAAGCGGCGATATTTTAATTATCCTGGACAGGAATGGAAAATTCCTGGAAACAAACGAAGGGGCGTGCATGAGCCTGGGGTACGATAGAGAAGAACTCCTTAAACTTGCTCCCGCAAACATCGATACCAGATATGGAAACCAGTTTCCCAGGCAAGTTAAGAAAATATCCCAGAAAGGGAAAATTACTTTTGAGACTACCTATCTGAAAAAAGATGGGAATTCTATCCCGGTAGAAGTAGAAGCCCATTTAATGGATTACGAGGGCAAAAGCACAGTTCTTACAGTTGCAAGAGATATCAGCAAGCAAAAGAAAATAAAAAAAGACCTTTATTACTCATTAAAAGTAAATAAAGTCCTGGAATTAATTGTCAGCAACAGCCCTGTAGTTGTCTTTCTGAGCAGTCCCAGAGAAAAACGACCTGTGGAATTCATGACTGAAAACATAATCCTTTTTGGTTATCCTGCAGGGGCTTTTACCTCAGGGAAACTTACATATGAAGACATTATTCATCCCCTTGATGTTGAAAAGGTAAGGGAGAACCTTTTCAGGAATTATAACGAAGGCAGAAAAGACTTTTTCCAGGAATACAGGATTCTTACAGCTTCCGGAGAGGTCCGCTGGGTTAATGAGCAGACGTTTATTCATTCCGATGAAAAAGGGGATATCGAATACCTCTATGGGACAGTTATAGACGTTACTGAAAAAAGGCAAAGCTCTGACTTCCTGCGTCTCCGCCGCGATATCGGCACTGCCCTTACTTCCACAGATGAGCTTCAGGAAATCTTAAGGCGGCTCCTTGATCTGGCTCTTGAAGTTGAGCCTCTGGATTCAGGTTGCATCTATCTTACGGATGAGAACAGCTGGGAACTGAAACTAAAGACCTGCAAGGGATTATCCCCTGCTTTTGTGAAAGCAGCGTCCGGTTTTGGGAAAGCTAAGGGGCTGACAAACCTGCTCAGGATAGGAAAACCTGTTTACAGGCACTATTTTGAGATTAAAAATATGGCTTCTCTTGAGGCACCACCTGAAGAAAAGCTCAGAGCAGCTGCTTTTATTCCCGTTTTTTCAGGCAGTCGTCTTGCTGCAGTCATGCAGCTAAGTTCCCATAAGGCAGACGAAATTCCCGAAATTTCCAGAAGACAGCTTGAAACCATTGCTCTTGAACTAGGAAACGAAATCGGCAGAATAAAGGAAAAAGCAGAACTCCAGCAAACCAGCAGTGATTTCCAGGGGCTCTTTAAAAGTATAAAGGACTTTATTTTTATAGTGGACCATGAAGGCTGCATTGTCCATTCCAATCCCGCTTTCCGCAAGCACCTTTCATATACGGAAAAAGAACTCCTTGGAAAAAATATCCTTTCCTTCCATCCCCAGAACCAGGTCCTTAAAGCCGCAAAAAACTTCTCTGAAATACTCGAAGGAAAAACATCCCTGTACAGCGTGCCCTTTGTTGCCAGGGGAGGGGGCGAGATTTTTGCTGAAACCAGATTCAGCAGAGGTTCATGGAGAGGACAGGAAGTCCTGATCGCTCTCGCACGCCCCAGGCTTGCAGAGTATGAAACAAAAGGAACAGAACAAGCAAAAGTAACAAAAGAAACAATAAATTCCTCCGGGGTTTAATCAATAATATTATATATCTATTTTTAATTTTATTCTCCCGCTCAGAGAACAAAATAGAGAAAAATTAGCCTTTTCCCTTTTCAACCAAAAGAATGACATATAAAAAAATCTTTGTTTTAAAAAAACTAATATATATGTTTATCCCATCAAGAAATCTAACAATTTTAAAATTATACAGCCGGAAGATACTGATACTTGAAACAATTTCCAAAAAAAAGAGTTAAGTTAGAAATTATCTCATATGGATGAATTTGAAGTTATAGGTTTTTTATGCATATATAAGTCTTCCGAAATTATCCTGTTTGGAGGGAGTTAAAACCATGAGAAATATATTATAAGTTAATGAGCTGTAAATACAGAAAGCTCATACCAGTAAATTGGTTCCAACTATGTGAACCCTGATGGGGGGACACAAGATCAGTACTCATGTGAATAGACCCCAAACAGACTGAAAAAGTACCACAAAGTATAAAAAATACCCCAATGTCTGGAACCGTAACCTGCACTTCACAGGGCCGGGTACCATAAACACCCAAACATATTATCTACCACCATATCTACTATCTACCACACTACCATATCTACACATCTACCACACCACAAACCCGGCCCTGGTGTGCAGTTGAGATGTTTTGAGAACTCCTTTTTTGAACATCCCTTTATCTGAGCAAGCCTGCTTTTAAATGAGCCTGCTTTTAAATGAGCCTGCTTTTGAATGAGCCTGCTTTTGAATGAGCCTGCTTTTGAATGAGCCTGTTTCCGGACAACCCGCTTGTGGACAATTTCATTGCTGAAAGCATATGTTAAAACCAGAAACAGATCCATTCTAAAGTTTCTGGGAAATATATTTAATTCCATTCGCCTTTTTATTAAATTGGGACACGAACTCTATATCCTGCCCCTGGGCGATATATAAACTGCCTGCAAATAGATGCCTGCAAATGCTTTACCGACCAGAGGCGATCAGACGGACCCAAAAAAAGAATTCAGAGAGGGCTAAAAGAAAGCTTAGATGTTCCTTTTCACCGCCGGGTCCATTTCAACATTTTCCCTGACCAGTCTGTCTCCGGAAAGTGTGTAGATTACGGGCCTTGCATTGGCCAATTTGATTTTGCGGATGTCTTCATTGGAGATTCTTTCAATATGCTTGATCAGCGCCCTCAAACTGTTCTGGTGAGCACAGACAATTACATTTTTTCCTTCCAGAAAAACAGGAAGGATCTCCCTTTCGAAATAGGGAACTACACGTCTGTAGATATCTTTGAGGCTCTCCCCTTCAGGAGGCCCTTCGTCGTAGCTCCGACACCAGTGAAAGATCTGTTCCTCCCCATATTTCTCTTTCATTTTTTCCTTTTTCTTTCCTTGCAGTATCCCATAATAGCGCTCATTTAAGGCTTCACTGGAATAGATAGGTATAAGGCTCTTTTCGATTTTAGGGGGATATGAATACCGGTTTTCTTTTTCATGGACAAAGACCCCTATCTTTGCCTGTTTAGAAAGGATAAGAAAGAGAGTTTCCTGCGCCCGGACCAGCTTCGAAGTAAAAGCAATGTCCAGCCTGATCTTCTCAAATTCTGCAGCGCAGAGCAGGGCTTCTTCTATCCCCTTCTCTGTCAGAGGGACGTCTACCCAGCCTCCAAATCTGCCATCAACGTTCCAGCCGGATTCCCCATGTCGTACAAGTATAAGGTAATTCATCCAGATCTTCCAATCCCAAGACTTAATGCTTGTTTTTTAAAAAGTGGTTTTAAAGAATAACCGTAAAGTATGGTTTTAAGGTATGGTTTTTTTGATTTAAACCTTCATGATATATGCAATTGGGGCTTAAACTCAAGTTCCGTATCGTAGAGCAGGTGCCATAGGTCACCTTTTTTGTACATTCTTTCTGCATCAATTGCAGCTCCCTGCCCTATTATTTCGAACCTGACTCCCCGACCTTTGAAAGTGGCCTTCCCGAGCCTGCTTTCCATCCGGCTGTAGTCAAGGGCATCGGCGAGCCGGATAAGGGCGGCCACTTTCAGGGTAATATCCTGCATGGCTTCGGGCATTTTTCCGAAAGTCTTTCCTTTAAGACCCTCAAGTTTCTTTTTTCCAATCTTCTTTTTGTGCAGGAAAGCCGTCCAGGCAACAACCGGCCACAACCTTTCAGGTAACTCGGCAGGCGGGTGGCGAAGCAGGATGTCCCTTCCAGCCCTGTGGTGGTTCTCAAAGTCAGTAGCTACCCCTACATCATGCACGAGGGCAGCCAATTCCACCAGTTTCCGAAACTCTGAGTCCAGCCCGTGGACAGGAGCGAGGATCTCAAAAAGTTCGAGTGCATTTCGGGCCACGTTATCGGCATGGCTACGTTCAATTCCGTATTTATGGAAAAGGTCTTCGAGGGGCAGGGGTTCGGGCAGTAAATCTTCCCAGAATTTGCTATCTTCCGCAGGTCTGGAATTATAACTCATGAAGAATTTCCTTCTTTTTATTTCTTTTTAATGATCAAAATTAACTTGAAGTTATTTCTCAGTTTTCTTTTTTAGATCATCTGCTTTTTTTGCAGGGCCGCCAGACCCAATTTAAAGTTCTTTCAATTTACAGAGCGTTTAATGTTCCTCGAGCTGTTTTTCCATCCCCTGAGGGCTTTCTATTGCTTATTCTCTTCCGTACAGGTCAAGCTTTGTACAGATACCTGCAGAAACCCATATGGTAAGCGCAGGGATGAAAGCTTTTAAAAACTCTATGAGAGTAGCTCCAGGAGAAATGGAAGTTTCCACTGTGGCAAATCCGATATCAAGGACAAGAGTTGATACCCCAAACAGCATGAGGGCAATAAATACCCTGGTTGCTCGCTGCCCCGTGTCTCCCGCATCTTCCGGGAACCCCTTTCGTATTATAAGGAGATATGCCGTGTTCGCACCAAGGAAAAAGCCTGCTACTTCACCGCTTACAAGAGACAGGGATGCAAAAAGAACAGGAACTACAAACATAATAGAGTAAAAAAAGAGATTTTTCTGCCTGAAAACAGGCTTAAAGTTCTCTTTTTTGAAAAATTCATCTTTCAGGGGACCTTTGAGGAAATACTTAAAAGCGACCAGGATACTTAAACCCAGAACAGCTCCTCCCAGGACATCACCCAGAAAATGCCTTCCCAGGTACATTCTCGAAAAAGCTACGATCAGCACTGCTCCGGGAGCCAGCCTACTGATTGTTCTGCTGTTGAAGACACTGGAGGCTCCTCCCCAGAGCACGGTGGTAAGTGCGACATGCCCAGAAGGAAATCCAAAGGGAGAATCGGGAAGGGGCTCCTGAAGACGGAAAGCCTCAATGACCTCCCTGTCTGGAAGTCTGAAAAAGCCTGTATCCCCATTTCCATCAAAAGGAGAGGTATTTTTGATTCCATCCTCCAGGTTAAGTACCCTGCTGTCTACAAAATCCGGCCTTGGAAAGGCAATCAGCGCCTTAAAGGTCTCGGTAATCAGGGCAGTCCAGAGCAGCAGCTGGAACAGAAGAAAACCCTTCTTGAAATCGATCCCGAAAGCGGTGATGATTATCATGCCAGCAAAAAAGGCGGCAGACCCCATTGAAGTTATCAAAACCATGAAGAAAGTAAACCATTCGGTCCCAAGGGATTGGAGGTAAAGTATGGGTTCTGTCTGGAACAAAGGATTTGTCTCCTGATTTCCTGATTAATGCTTACCGGCAGAAATGTATCCAGCTCTATCCGGAAAGCCGAGAATCTGTAAAAAGTTTATGTTAAGTTTGGTATTTGACTTTACTTATTCAGTATGAAAAATTAATAAAAATGTGAAAAAAATATTTATTATTGTGACAGCATTGATATGATTATATTTCGGTCATGAATTGGATATTATCATCAATCATGTATCAGTCATGTTAAACTCCATCTTCTAAGCCGGTAACCGGGACTTTATTAAAACCTGATAATTTATTGGAGCCTGGAATTTAAGCCTGGAATTTAATTGAAGCGCAATGTATTCCAAAGAATCGAGGTCGATTACTTGAAGCTGAACCAGATAGACGATACCCGAAAGAAAAGAGCAGTTATCATTTTCCTTGCTGCCATTATTTTCATCTCGGTCAAGGGATTTTTATCCCCTGTAGTAGGTGTTGGTTTTGTTCTCCAAAAGGAAGTCGTTGGAGTTGAAGGAGAAGATAGGACTATCATCTTCCAGAGCGGCCCTGAAGGGATCTCGGTTCAGGATGAAGCCTGTGGACAATTGCTTCCGGAAGGCACCGAAAACTTCCAGATCAACGAGTCAGTGGAAACCAAACTTAAAACCATGTATCCGGAAATCGAGTACGTTGTCCGAATGCGGCTCTGCGTTGAAGACGAAGTCAGGGAATACAGGGTAAGTAGGGAAGACTTCAATACGCTGGAGGTAGGCAGGGTGGCAAAGTTCAGGGTTTACCGCTCCGAAAGGGACGTTATCGAAAAGATCGTTGAGATGTAAAAACCATATCATGACCCTAGATTAAAAGAACTCTTCTGCTTTTAACTCTAAGGCGGAAAGTCCCCTTCCTCGGAGCGTAAGCGACAGGTAGGGGATGAAAGCCGTCAACTTCTACAAAACAACAGTAACATAATTATGCATGCTTATAGTTATCTAGATATATATATAACTATACGGCATAAACTGAATCTTAGAAGCCATTTTACATATTCACCCCATTATCATTTCGTTCAGTGTGTGAAATATAGGAGAAAAGCTCTAACGAACCCTTTAGTTGTTGATTTTCTCAAAACAAAAATCCATACCATAAGTGAAACATTTGATGTTGAAGTGCTGAATATCGAGTGTGACAAAGACCATTTTCACTTATTATTTTCAGCAAAACCTTCACTTGATATTCCAAAATATATCAACACCACAAAAATAATAACTTCAAGGGAGATTCATAAAAACTTCCCTGAAGTAAAAACTATGTTATGGAAAGATACGTTCTGGTCAAGATCGTATTTTATCGCATCGACAGGATAAGTAACCTTAGAAGGACAAGTAACCTTAGATATACTGAAGCAATATGTTGATAACCAGGGCAAATATGCATCTGACGAAGAGAATTAAGATCAATCCAACTGAAGAAAAGGCATGAAATGCCTCTTTGGGAAAGAACTATGAAATGTAATTTTGGAAACGTTATTGATAGAGATAGAAATAGTGCTATCAACATCATGAAGCGATTCTTATCACAAAATGCTTTGCGGACAGGTTATCAGAGGTTTTCTGATAATCTTCGACAAAACAGGATTACAGATGGATACTTGCATTATGCAAATATCCAGGTGACGTAACCACTCGAAGGAAGCTCCGTCCTCACTTTCATCAGAAAGTAGGGCGGGGTAGTTTACCAATTATGATTATCCTGCATACCGGAAGGGACGAAAAACCCTATCCTTTCAATGCAGGTTTTGAAGGCCTTTCCTCTGCTTTTGATCCGGAACAATGGATAATTCATCTCAGTGACCTGAGAGAGCACTATCCGTCTCGTCAACTTAATCGACTCTGTTTATATTTAAAAAAATAGTAGTTTATTCAATTTTTGGGTGTTCCTTAATTATCAGGAGGAGCAGCATAAATAAGGTATAAATTCTGTTTTGTTTTTTTTCGATGTGCACGATATAATTATCTATTTATTTATATAATAAGATATATATGCAGGGTGGAGACACTATAGAGCTAGAACTTATCAAGCTAGAGTTCTTCACGATCATGGTTTCCAGAATCTAATTCATTAAAAATACATCGTTAATGAACACACCGTTAATGGCACAGATATAAATTCATGGTAGATTTATGGTAAATACAATATCTCATATTGGAATCGGTCTGCTTCTTGCCTATGCCCTTGGCTTAAAAGGGAGGAAGAGGCTTTGTCTGGTTCTGCTTTCTATAATCCCTGACCTGGATTATTTCACCTATTCGATCTTTACACTCATTAGCGGAGGCGTAAGCCACGAGGCGCGAAACCAGCTTTTCTATTTGCTGGGACACAGGGAGTTTATGCATTCGGTTTTTTTCGCTTTTATTATCGCACTTCTGATCTGGCTTAAAACTAAAGACAGGGCTTTTACATTTGGAGGGTTTCAGGCTGTTTTCCTGCACATCCTCCTGGATTACACTACGATCGCGAAAATGCGACCCTTCTATCCGTTCAGCACAAACGAGTCCGCCCTTAGAGCCATTTATCCCTTTGATCCCGTGATAAATGTCCTTCCTCTGCTGCCTGTCTTCATTGTGGCTGCGGAATATATAAAGAACAGGGGCAAACGGAGTCTTGAAACCAGGGATAAATGGAATGTTAAAAGCAAGGGAAGATGGTCTTTCGAAGGCAAGGACAGCTGGAGCAATAAAAACAGAGACATATTGAATAGAAAATTAAACGGGCTAAGAAAATTAAACGGGCTAAACAGGTTCCATGGTTTTGTAAACAGGAATGAGGGCAAATTCTATGCCTCTTTTATTATAATCCTCCTTGTCTGGACCACAGTGTTCCCTGTTGCAAAAGTCCTCCTTACGGACAGCATCTCCAGAGCAGAAGGGACCGAGATCAGTTACAACGACACTTACCCGATATCGATCGGCAAATTCCTGGCAGCATATTCGTATGATGATACCCGGTATAAACTCCTGGAAGTCAACTACTGGTCAGGAGTTAAAAAAAGTTTTTACGTTGAGAAGGTAACTGTGACCGGGGATATCCCGGACGCTTTTGCCTACGCCGAAAGAGCCGGGAAACTCTACAGTAATTCAGTGCCTCAGGCGATCGACTATCCTGTTTATTCGGTTTCGGAAAAAGGAGGGACTGTAACCGTAATTTTTAGCGATGCCAGAAACCCTTATGTTAAAAATTGGCCTTATTTTGATACGGTTTACAGGTTTGTTTTTGACAGGGAAAGCGGAAAATACGAGGTATATGAGAGCCACTACGGGAGAGCGGAAAAGAAGCTTGACAAGAACTATTTCGAGTGATTCCGAGAACAATATTCCCGGGAATAAAATATAAGGAAAAAAGATTCCAGAAATAAGATCAAGGGAAACAAAAACCCTTCCAAGAAAAATAGTATCATTTCCGATTACATCTCATCCAAAAAAGTGTAATCGGAATAACACAACCATGCTTAAACAACATAATTATGCTGAAAAATGCTGAAAGATAATTTTTTGATTATTATGTCCAAAAATATCTTTTCGATTTATTTCTGTGTCTTTTTAAAGTATTTGTCAATCTCTTCCCAGTCGACAATGTTCCAGAACCCTTCTATGAATTTGCTCCTATCATTCTTGTAATCAATATAGTAGGCGTGTTCCCAGACATCCAGGTCCATAAGGATCGGGAAATCAGGCACAAGATTTACATTATGCTTTTCTATCTGCATGATCCCGAGTCTTTTAGTATCATTACAGAAAGTTAAGGCTGCCCAACCAGAACCTTCGACACTTGATGCGACCTGGGAAAATTCCTTTTTAAACCTTTCAAAACTTCCGAAATCATCCTTAATCACATCAGCTAATTCGCCAACAGGCTCTTTGCTTGCATTGCTTGCAGGAGTCATCTCCCACCAGAAATAATCGTGAAGAACGTGCCCACCCAGATTGAAAGACAGGGCTTTTGCAGTTGTCTTATAATCAAAATCCGTGCCTTCTTTTCTGGCTTTATCCATCATTTCCAGAAGGGCGTTAGTGTTGTTTACATAGCCCTGATGGTGTTTGTCGTGGTGTATGCGCAGCTGTTCTTCGGAAATATAAGGTGCCAGGTCTGCGTAGCCATACTTCAACGGTGGTAATTTATACAACTCTTTAGCCATATTATCTCCCTTTTGAATCAACTGGCTTCACAAAATTCTCTCTGGGAATCTTCTTAACTGTAAGCCTGTAAGTTCACCTGTAAGGCTATATCTTTCAGTTCAAGAATGTTCCGTTTACAAATTCTGCTAACCAATTTCCCCCTTAACTGTATTAACAGAAATATATCTATCAAAATACTCTGTCGCGAAACAATCTGCATTTTAAAATACTCCGCTTTGTTTCACGTCAGATACATATCGAATTGCCATCTGACAATTCTAAGTGTAAAATATAATTATACATCAAACCTATTTAAAGGTAAAAGACGAAAACTATGAGATATTTTTGAAAAAATTTATTCACGGTTTCACCAAAATGTTTCTCCAAATAAGTTTCACCAAATAAGTTTCACCAGATAATTGTGCTTTATCAAAAGTAAAAGGAAAATTTATTCAGGGACAAAACAAATGGTAAACACACTCTCCCATCTGGGAGTTGGCCTTCTGATCGCTCTGGCTCTCGGATATAAAGGAAAAAAGCGGAACATCCTGGCATTTCTGGCAATCCTGCCGGACCTGGATTTCATCCCATACATATTCTTTGCCCTCGTCAGCGACAGCGTAAGCCATGAGACCAGAAACCAGCTTTTTTACCTGCTGGGTCACAGGGAGTTTATGCACTCCATCCTTTTCATCCTGCTTGTAACGTTTTTCACCTGGCTTATAATAAAAGACCTCAGGTTCACAGCCGCCGGGTTTGCAGCTATTTTTCTCCACAGCTACCTTGATTATACCACCAGCTGGAAAATGCGCCCCCTCTACCCGTTCAACACCGAGACTTCAATCATGGGAGCCGTCTACTTCTTCGACCCGCTGGCAAACCTTCTTCCCCTGGTGCCCGTCTTTATTTTACTTGTAGCATACATGAAAAGCCGTGGAAAATGGACAGGAAAGTTCAGTAACTTCTGTACTTTTGTCACCGAAAACCGGAGCAAATTTTATACCACCCTTCTAGTTGTGCTTCTGGTCTGGATTACAGTGCTGCCTGTAGCTAAAATTTGTCTCGTGAATAATATTTCCGACACAGAGGGTACAAAAATCAGCTACCAGAAAACCTACCCATCCTCCCCCGGAAAGTTCCTTACCGCATATTCCTATAACTCCACCTACTACAAGATAATGGAAGTCAGCTACTGGTCAGGGATCGAAAGAAGCGATTATATCGAAAAAATAAATGTGACCGGCGACGTCCCCGATACCTCCGCCTACGCCGAAAGAGCCGAAAAACTCTACCTGACAGGTGTCCCTCAGGAAGTCGATTATCCTGTTTATTCGGTTTCGGAAGAAAACGGCTCGGTAACTGTCATGCTGAGCGATGCCAGGAATCCCTATGTTGGGATGTGGGCATATTTTAGAACGGTTTACAGGTTTATTTTTGATACGGAGAGCGGGGATTATGTGGCATATGCAAGCATGCAGGGGGAAAAGGAGGAGAAATTGGGGGATAACTGGTTTGGGTGAGGGTACATGGAAAAAATAAGTAATCTGTGGGTATTTATACGTTTCATTATAGTCAATTACCCCTCCCTAAAACCTTCACCTAACGGCTCAGGTTTTTGAGGAAGGAGCTTGTTTAACAAGCCCTGGTTGACCAGATCACCGATTAGGAGCAATGGAAAATCGGTAAACGATAGGAAAGAAATAGTTACCCTTGAATGCCGCCTCAGTTTAAGGCTCTAAGGATGCCGGTTAAACAGTCCTGAGAGGTAGGGACAGTGCTTGCATCGTTAAACCTTTCCATATCAGATCGAGAGGAAGACGGATTCCGGAATTGACTCCACAATTCGGATACGTATAACCCTATTCAATAGGAGCAATTACAAATGTTTGTATTTGTACTTAGCAAAGGTGGAAACCCGCTAATGCCCACGAAACCGGCAAAAGCGAGGATCTTGCTCAAAACAGGAAAGGCAAAAGTGGTCCGAACCACGCCCTTCACAATCAAGTTACTTTTCGAAAGCAGTAGCTATACTCAACCTGTAATTGCAGGGATGGATACCGGCTCTAAGGTAGTGGGCTGTGCAGCCATTGCTAACGGAAAAGTGTTGTATCAGTCCGAAATTCACCTTAGAGAAAATGTTTCTAAAAAGATGGACCAACGGAAGATGTACCGGAGAAACAGAAGAGGTAGAAAAACAAGGTATAGACCTGCAAGATTTGCTAACCGGGGAAATTCAAGGAGAGAAGGAAGATTGGCTCCTTCCATCAAAAGCAAACTTGAAGCTCATTTCCGGGAAAAAAGGTTTGTGGAATCCCTGCTTCCTGTAACCGGGTGGAAGGTAGAGCTTGCTTCCTTTGATATTCACAAAATAACAAATCCGGAGGTTTCCGGGGTTGGGTATCAGGAAGGGGACCTTAAAGGCTTCTACAATGTCAAAGCTTACGTTCTGGATCGGGACGGCTACACCTGCCAGCATTGCATGGGAAAGTCAAAGGATTTCCGGCTACATTGCCATCACATTGTTTTCAGGTCACAGAAGGGATCAGATGCTCCGGAAAACCTGATAACACTCTGTGAAACCTGTCACAAAGCCCTGCACAATGGAGAATTCAAGCTTTCAGGGAAAAAGTCAAAAACAAAACATGCAACTGAAATAGGGATCCTTAAATCCCAAATCCGGAAATCCGGCTGGAATTTTGCAGAGACTTTCGGGTACGAAACAAAGTACAGGAGAGAGCAGGTCTTGAAGTTGTTAAAAACACATTACTTTGATGCTGTTGCTATCTGTTGCAGGGACGATCAGAAAGTAGAGGTAGAAGATTCGGTTTTTCTAAAAAGAAACGTTCCTGCGGGAGATTATCAGCAGCGGAGAGGGAAGAGGTCAGAGAAGAAAATGCCTACCGGAAAGCTGTTTGGGCTCAGGAAATTCGATCAGGTAAAAACGGAAAAAGGGATCGGGTTCATTCGTGGCAAACGGTCATCCGGGTATTTTTCAATATCAGATATATTCGGAAACAAAATTTCAGATAGTGTTAATGTTAAGAAAAAATGCAGGAGACTGAGTGCGAGGAGTACAACATTAGTTCAGATTGTACAGATGACGCATTCCTCCCCCACCTGCCATTTCCGGCAAGCCAGAAATGTCGAGGAAGGGGTCTCCTGCTGAGGTAAGATGAATAATGAAAGGTTTTGATGCAAAAACGATCATCATAATGAAAGGTAGTTAAATGAATTCCATTTCTGCAGCTGATTAAAATAACTGTATTTTTATTTTTCTCATGCGTGCTCCTCTCGATCATCCCCCACGAACCGTTTGAACTCCCCGAGTTCCGCTTCGGGATCACAGAAAATTAGAGATTTTCTGGGAGTTGCACTGCAAGTGCAACAGCAAGGGGTCCTTTTCACTCAATTCGTTCGCTCAAGAGGACTGGTTTAATTGGTTTTTCATGATTTTTGAAGCGGAGGCCGGGATTTTTCAGAGGAGGAGAAGGCGGAAGGAGCGGCTTTTTCTCGATCTGGATCTCGTTTATGAGGATTAAAATAACTTTATGTTTATTTTTAGTGCAGTGCTCTCCTGAGCTCGATTCCTGAAATATTTTCACCCTGGTCGCTGTATAGTTCCGTCCCTCTTACCTATCTTTTTTGTAACAATCAGTCTTAACTCTCTGGAACTTCCTTGCAGTTCGCATAGATTCAGCACTTTTTTAATTCGTACCTATTTTGCACAGAATGTTGAGCAACAGAAAAAGCATATAGGCGTGAAGCTTGATATTGTATAAGTGGAATCGTTTATTAAAGATACAATCATTAAAATTCAACTAATAGTTGAAACAATACGCTGAGATCTACAGTACCAATGGTTTAGATCGTCAATTCAGATTTGACTGTGCATTTGACTAATAAAAATAAGGGATATGGGTGTCATGGTACACGAAGAAACCCACATGGACGTTGATAAGATCCGGCTTTTTATTCTGGAAAGAAAAGCTGAAATAAAAAGGGAATTCAAGGCAGAAGTGATAGGCATTTTCGGCTCTTACGCCCGTGGCGAGGAAAAAGAGAAAAGTGATATTGATGTTCTGGTGAGATTTGGGGAAGGAGCAACCCTTTTACATCTTACGGGGCTTGGATTTTATCTTGAGGACCTTTTCGGAGTTTCAGTCGACGTTGTCTCTGAACGAGCACTTCACCCGATGATGCGGGATGATGTATTGAAGGAACTGGTGCTTGTATGAGGTCCCCAATTCTTTATCTTTCCGAAATGCTCTCGGCTTCCATAACTGTAAAGAGTTTCATAGAGGAAATGGACAAAGATGCTTTTCTGAAAGATGAGAAGACCAAAAGTGCAGTAGTCCGCCAGTTAGAGATCATAGGCGAGGCTGCAAAAGCCATTCCTGCCGACATAAGGTCTTTAGCTCCTGAACTCGACTGGCGAAGTATAGCAGGTATGCGAGACCGCATGATTCATGCCTATTTTAATGTAGATTATAACCTTGTCTGGGATACCGTAGTAAACGATGTCCCGGTGTTTGAACAAACTATTGAAAGATTAATTGGGGAGCTGGATTCCAGTAACTGAGGATTTTTGAAGAGGAGGGGAAAGTGGAACATACGGTTTTTTCTCGATCTGAAGATTACGTTCGGTGGACTAAAATAACTTCTTTTTTATTTTTCGCAGGCGGGAGCCTCCCGCTCATCCTCCACGAACCTTTTGAAGTAGAGTTACGGCTCTGCAGTGTGCTGTCCGTTTTTCTCACTTCGTTCACTCAAGTGATTTAAAATAACTGTATTTTTATTTTTAGTCGTGGAAACTTCAACACAGAAAAGTGATCATTAGCGGCTTAATGACAGCTACCTCTATGCCCCTCGTATACTGAAAGAGGAGAGGCTCTGTACCTGACCGGTGTCTCTCAAGAAGTCGATTATCCTGTTTATACGTCTAGGAAAAAAATGGATCGGTAACTTTCATGCTGAGTGATGCAAGAAATCCCTATGTTGGGATGTGGGCGTATTTTAGAACGGTTTACAGGTTTGTTTTTGATACGGAGAGCGGGGATTATGTGGCATATGCGAGCATGCGGGGGGAAAAGGAGGAGAAATAAGGGGAAAACTTGTTTGGATAAACGTCATCTTTCAAAATCAGTTAATTCATAATTCCAGAACCAGGGAAGATCATCCAATGAAAAGCCAATAAAATCTTCGTCACGAGAAATGACTCCTAAGTCCTTTGCTTCTTCCCAATATTGTTCAACTGCTTCATAGAATTCTTGAAATATTTCAGGATAATATTTTAGAATTCCAATTAACATATAATTAAAATTAGAACTTTCCTCTAATCCATGATTCCGTTTAAAAAAAGATGAATATGCTTTATCACATAAATGCCATAAACAATTTTCGACGTGGTGAATTAATATACTTATCGCTTCTGAACAAGCTTCATCTTTTGGTTTTTTCCCATACAGAAGTTTGGCAAGTAGTGGATGACAAGCGTTGTAAATAACTTCATTAGGTTCTGGATCAAAAAAATCTGGTGGATGAACAAAAAGTGGGGCTTTTTCTGTTGGAACACTATGCATTCGGTAAGTAAAGTGATTATAAGAAATTGAAGAAGTACTTTCATTTGCTTTATCATTATGGAATGTTTTAATTACAACCCCAGGTATGGAAGTGATGTAAATATCTGAAAAATTTCCTAAAATATGCCCAAAAAAATTATTTCGTCGCCACATACCTTCTTCTTCATGCATCAAAAGAACTGTTCCTACCCCAACAAGGCGCTTAGTTTCTTTTAATATAACCACATCAGGTATTTTCTCTGGCCAGTCATTGATGTCAGTAATTGCTAAACTTGTTTCATTCAAGTTTTTCATCGTTTTGTATACTCTCTTCCCATCATCTGAAATCGTTAATAAAGGAGCGTAAGTCAGAAAAAGATTTTTAATAGCATCTTCAAACTTTTCTTCTTGATAAACGAATCCTTGAGATGAAAGCCCTTTGTGCAAACTTAAAATATCATTTTCCAACAATTCGTTAACGCTTTTAACGTATTCTTCGAATGGGCTTGAATCTCTAAGCGTCTTCAGATATGTCTCAAACCCTTCTAAAATTTTAGATTGAATTCTACCAATCAATTTTTTGTACCTTTCATCCTCTACTACATCTGATCTATTTGGGGATAATGATACCTTATATTGTCCTGAAAGGTTTATTGACGCTTGAATATTATCAAATAGTTTTTTTGGTAAGAGTTTATCGCAAGGAATTGAAAATCCTTTTTGGGCAAGAACACTCTGATTTGAGATAGTATCTCTAGGTTTACAAACTAGTAGTTTTCCTTCAATGCCCTCTATTTCATCATCGAATGTAACTTCAAAATATTCTTTTATATTATTTACATCATGTATTTTATTACCGGGTAAGAAAGGATTATATGTTTCTGTATTCTCGCTCGTCTCAATGACTATTGGATACTCTATAAAAGGAGCAATTTCAGATATTTTCTCAATTAATGATATGGAAGAGAAAGGATGATTAGATTTCAGAGACAGAGTTATTTTAGTTCCGATCTCAACACGAGAAGAGGGTCTTCTAACAAAGTAATCATAAGCAGTAGGAATTTCAACGTTTATTGGGGCAGGTGGATTTAGTGGATCAAGTGGTTTTCTCCTACTTTCCACTCTAAAACTGGAAGCTACCATAAAAATAGAGAGAATACCTATTCCGAACTCACTGACTGGATCAATTTCTATTCCACCTGCACGACATTCTGAACTATTGTAATAACTTTTCCCAATTTGCAAAAAGTAATTCTCGAAAATGTACTCGTCCATTCCAATTCCATTATCTTCAATAATAAGTTCTTCACCTTTCAAAGTAATTTTTATAAATGGTGGGGATGGATTTCCTTCTTTTTTTTCAATTGATTCCCGGTAGCGAACAGCATCTACAGAGTTCTGCAAAAGTTCACGGAGAACTAAAGTGGGATTTCCATATAATTTCTCCCCCATTAAAAGATCAATAACTCGGTGAAAATCAAGTTTGAAATGGAAGTCTGAATATATGTATTCTTTATTAGACCTAACATTCTCTTTTGTAACTGGGTTTAAAAGATCTAGCCTATATATTTTTGCTAAGTCATCTTTATAGCGTGATGTTAAAAGGATACTTTCTTTGCGTTCGGTTTCTATCATATCAATAAATTCTCGGAGTGTACGTTCATAGATTGGATGTTCACATTCTGCATCGATATTAATTTCTTGTGGAGATATTTTGCATCCAATAATCGAAAGATGCTTTTTCCATTCCTTGATGCTTGTTTCATCCTTTGGATTAATAAAATCAAGTAAACATCTGGGTGTACGTTCTGGATCAAGATCCAAAATGTCAGCTAGGCGAAGTATTACAGACAAATACTGCACATTTACACTCTGGTCTCTGACCAGAGCATTACGACGCCAACGTTTAGTATCGTAAAGATCTCTTACATGCAAACCGTGACTATCGCAAACTGCTTGCACTAATTTATAATATGGAATTTCTTTCCATGATATGGACGTTTCTTCTAACCCATGCTTTTCTTTGATAAATTCGTGAGAACGTTCTACGTGATTTCTACGGAGAAATTCCGTAAATAGTTTATCTTCAATAAATGTCGCTGTACGATGATCTCCATCCTTTTTTGCTTCATCAAATTTGCAACTTAGTTCTTCATTGAAAATGCGAAGTTTAGCAAATTCAGGACTATTCGCAATTATTTTATTTCTTTCGTCCCGTGAAGCTGTCATACCTACATCATGAAGATATGCAGCATAGATGAGTATCGATAGCTCAATACTGTTTAAGTGTTCAAGAGTATCTGAAGGTATTATTTTTCCCATCAGTTCGACTACTTTTGCACTATGATTAGCATTATGCAAGGTAAATTCAGGCATGTTTTCAGGAATTCTTTCCAGTAAAGGAGCCGTCTCACGAACAACTGAGATTATATTTTCTGAAATTTCATGTTCTTCGAGTAAGTTTTCTTTCTCAAGAAGCTTTTGAAAAAGAACTGTTTTCTTCAATCTTTCAATCGCAGGTTCAGGCATCTATTCGCTCCTTTCTGTTTGCGAATCCTTTAGACGTAGGACCTGATTAATTTTTTGTTTTTAGCTTGGCATGTCAATCACATACTTCTACTTCATTTAGGTCTCTGCCGCCTGCTTCGCAGTCGTATGGTACCCCGTTTTTAAGAATAATCGAAACTCAAACCAACCCCGAATTCAGAAAATCCTGTAAAACAAACAGGCGCCCGGCCTGTTCAAAAATCGATTCAAAAAACCCACCCCCCAAAAATAAGTTTTCCGCCCGGCACCCCTCCAAACTAAAAGCCCGCCACCGGAAATTTTCACACATTTTTTCACTCCAACGGAAGCTGGCTGATTTTATCAGAAATTACAGGCCAGAGGGAAATGATCCGAATTTAGATGTCCATTTTTAAACCTTACATTACAATTTAATATTAGTTTATAAATAATGGTAAAATACCAACGAAAGCTATATAAATGAACTTACAAATATCTAACTTATATGGAGAAAAGTCAGCTTCGCCAGGTAATAATTGACCAGCAGGCCTCTTTCAGGAAAGAGGAGGAGCTTGTTTTCCGGGATGTTGAGCTTGAGAGATACCTCAAAGGGGATGAAATCGTTATCATCTCGGGGATCAGGCGGTGTGGGAAGAGTTCGCTTTTGAAGTTGATAGCCGGACAGCTTGAGGGAGTTAAGTTTTATGTGGACTTCGATGATATCCGGCTTTCGGATTTTGAGGTCAGGAATTATCAGGATTTGCAGGACCTGGTGATTGAGCTTTATGGGAAGGAGATGGAAAAGAGTGAGACGGAGCAGGTGTATTATTTTTTTGATGAGATACAGAACGTTCCGCTCTGGGAAAGGTGGTTGAACAACCTCTACAAAGAAGGCAAAAAGGTATTTGCCACGGGTTCGAATTCTCAGCTCCTCAGTTCGGAAATATCTACCTTCCTGACCGGGAGAAACAAAGTGCTCAAGCTCTTTCCTTTTTCCTTCCGGGAATTCCTCCGCCTGAAGGGGACCGGAATTACAGAAGAAGAACTCAAATCTGACCTGCTTACCAGTTCTCAAAAAGCTGTCTTATTCAGGAATTTCCTGGAATACTTCGAAAATGGAGGTTTTCCACTTGTCCTGAAGAACGGAGATCTCGAACTCACCAGGGGGTATTTTGAAGATATCCTCAACAAAGACATTCTGGTCCGTTACAATATAAAAGAAGTGGGAGCTCTCAAAGACCTGATACTGTTTCTGCTTTCTAATGTGGGCAGAGTGTATTCCTATTCCACATTAAGAAGCATAAGCGGGATAAAGAGTTTAAGCACGATCAAAAACTACCTTGATTATTTCCAGAATGTGTTTTTGCTTTATCAGCTCCCAAGGTTTGACTATTCCCTCAAAAAGCAGAAAATTTCACCTTCCAAGATCTATGCTATAGACAATAGTTTTCTGAAGACAGTAGCTTTCAATTTCTCCGAGAATAAAGGACAAAGGCTGGAAAACCTTGTCTTTGTCGAATTGGCTAGAAGAGAGAAAGAAGTGTACTACCATTCCGGGAAAAAAGAATGTGATTTTGTGCTAAGAGAAGGGCTGCGGATTAGTGAGGCAATTCAGGTTTCAGTAGACCTTAACACTCCGGAAACAAAGAAGAGGGAAATTGAAGGAATCACAGAGGCCATTACAGCATATAAACTGGACAAAGGGCTTATCCTGACGCTTGAAGAGGAAGACACACTGGAAGTAGACGGAAAAAAAATCTTGATAAAACCAGTGTGGAAATGGTTACTTGAGTGAAAAATCCATTCCGTATTTCTTGAAACATCTCGAATGGATGAGGCTATCTAAGTGTGCCTGCTAAATAAGCTTCCATCTCCGCAGTCGCGTATGGTACCCCGTTTTTAAGAAGCATCGAAAGTCGAAACTCAAACCCAACCCTGAATTCAGAAAATCCTGTAAAACAAACCGGTATCCGACATATTCAAAAATCGATTCAAAAAAACCGCCCCTAAAAATAAGTTCCCCGCCCGGCACCCCTCCAGACTGAAAACCCGCCACCGGCAATTCACATCTATTTGCTCTACCAGGTTCCCAGGTTTGACTACTCATTGAAAAAAATAAAAGGTATCGTCTTCAAAGATTTATACCATTGACAAAGGTTTCCTGAAGACGGTGGCATTCAATAACAGGTCGAAAATTAGTCACTTAAACTGAATGCAAAAAAGATTTAATAGTTGTATCAAAAAAGGAAAGAAAAATAGTAAAATGAAGCCATCTAATCATTCTACTATAACAAATCTTTGTTGCATAACAGTGGATTCCAGAATATCAAGAGGATGAGAGAACTTTACACTGTGGAAACTAATTTTGCCTTTACCTTTCTTAACCGCAACAAACTTGAACTTGCTGGTTCCTCCGCTTCCTGGCACGATGGGCTCATCGGGTATATATTCAGACTCCACAAAATAAACACAACTTGGCATCTCTGACAGTAAGCAGCTATAGCCAGTTGAAGGGTTCGAGGGTATTGAAATATCGAATATTTCTCCAATTTTCGTATTAATTGGCGGTAATAAATCCACTTTTTGCATTCATTTATTCCTCCTTTACATTGACTCTCTCACCGTTGTTGAGGTAACAACTGTAGACAACAATACATTAGAAGATTTATTTGTATGAGAGGATCAGAACTTAGAATGTAAGTCCAGGTATATATTACTTTCTAACATTTAATAATATATTATAATGTTAGAAGACGTTAGAGCCGAATTCAAATAAAATGTGACAATTTGTTATGAAAATTGCATAAGAAAGTTTGGAGAAGAATCGGCAATTGATGCTCTTAGAAAGAACAAGGACTGTGAAAACGAGACTCTAAGGCTAATAATTGCAGATATCCTTTATGAAGTTGAGACATGGAATCCCCCGGAAACGGTCGAAGAAGTCGAAGAACCATTGGAAGAAAACTTTGAACCCACGGAGGTAAAAAAACGCTGGAACAATAGAATTGGAAACATGCGTCTTCAGTTAAGTGAAAAATCGTGATAAATTGCTTCCACTTTCACAACAGCTGTCAAATATTTGATTTTATTGTAGGCTAGAACAGGGTGTCGATTTCATATAAATAGGCCAAAACGAAGGTAGGCTTCCGGTTAAAAATCGATAGCTTTCGGGCAAAAAAATTCCTTAACCGATGACTAATGGAATTGGAAGAGAAAAACGCCTAACGAATAGAGTTTACGGAATTTATAGACCAGAGGAAGATGATCCGAATTTAGATCTCATTTTTAAACTTTACATTGAAATTTAACATTCAGTTATAAATACTTGTAAAACTCCAGCGAAAGCATATATAAATTCAAAAAAGCGGGCTTAGAGGATCAGGTACTGAAAATAAGGGGCAAAAAGTAGCTTCCAAATACAATCCCACTTGATATAGCCCATAGAAATCGTAAATAGTTCCTGATAAAAAAGAACTATTTTATGTAGTAAAGGTAGTTAAAAAATTGTATCAACAGATTAGAGTTACGGATGATATTTTCTAGAGAACTTATATGATTGGGAGTAATGATATTATCATACTCATTGACTTTTGAGATCCAGACACAGATCATTTCAAAATGAAAATGAGTAATACTCAAACAGGAAAAACAGATCCTGGAAGTAGAATTGAAAAGCATAAGCAACGGCAGAAGTGCCCTTCTTTCAGGATATTATTAACAAACCCACCACTACCACAAAAAGTAACTAAAAACAAACCTATGTTCCACATTCCTTCAAGATAGGGGGGTCAAGACGCCGGATATCCCTCCTCAATAGCTTTATTCCGGCAGGAAATTTGAGTGAAGGATTATTTTCCTTCATCCAGATTTCATATTCAGTCTTCTTCAATCTCATCTTCTTCAACTTCCCCTGTTCTTCAAGTTCTTCAAGCTCTTCAAGTTCTTCAAGTTCTTCAAGTTCTTCAAGTTCTTCAAGTTCTTCAAGTTCTTCAAGTTCCTCAAGCTCTTCAAACTCTTCGATTTCCTCTACTTCTTCTTCCTCTATTTCCTCATCTACTCCTTCAGCTTTTCTGGCTATGAAGACAGTCACTTACAGTTACTTTTTGTCTTCATCTTCGACTTTGATCCTGACCATACCTGCGACTTTGTCCCCGGGCTTGATGTTCAGTATCTGTATTCTTTGGGTGTTTCTGCCCTGTTGAACATCATTTTGTCACCTTAGGATACGGATTTGAAGTTGGAGACTAAGCTGTTTAGATTAAAACCAAAAACAGATTCTATAGGATAATGCATTTTTCAACAAATAAACCTCTTGAACGATTTCTTTATTCACTTTATGGACTCTGTAGACGTATAACACCTCGTTTTTAAGAAGCATCAAAAATCAAACCGACCCTAAATTAAGAAATCTAGCAAAACAAACCGATACCCGATCTGTCCAAAAATCGATTCAAAAAAGTGACCCTGCAAAATAAGTTTCCCACCCGGCCCCCCTCCGAACTGGAAGTCCACCATCGGAAATTTTTCATGCAATTTATCACTCTGGTGAAACCTGGATAATTTTTATCAGAAATTACAGACCAGAGGGAAAAAACCAGAAGTAATATTTCATCTTTAAACCATACATTGCCATTTCACATTTATTTATAAACACATGTAAAATGTCAGCGAAAGCCTATATAAATTCCAAAATATGGGTCATGAGAGTTAATTACTGAAAAAGCATTAGCAAGAGAAGTCAGTATATTTAAGTAAAAATCTAAATCAAATGATCAGAATTACGAATAATATATCCCTTGTAGTTTATATAATTAGGGGTAATATATCGTTTATACTCATTTTATTGAGATCTAGACATCCATCTCAATAGGAGAATGAGTATGTTTAAACAGGAAAAATAAGGTTGTGGGAGTAGAATTGAACAAAATCATAAGAAACGGCAGACGTGTCCTTTTTGCAGGATTTGATCAATAATACCTCACTACCGCACGGAGAGACTGCAAAAAATAAATAAGTCTCCCTCCCTCCCCTCCTGACTGAAGACCTGCCGCCGGAAATTAAACCCCAAAATTTATACTCCGGCGGCAATTTGAGTGAAGGATTATTTTCCTTCACCCATGTTATTTATTCAGTCTTCTTGGTTTTCTTCTGCCTCAGCTGCCTCGTCTGCCTCAGCTGCCTCTTCTACCTCTTTTTCTTCAATCTTATCTTCTTCAATCTCGTCTTCTTTGACTTCCTCTGATTCTTCTATGTCTTCAAGTTCTTCAAGCTCTTCGACTTCGTCTTCTTCAGCCTCTATTTCAGATTCTGGATTTTCTGCATTTCGGGCTATGAGAGCCGTGAGTTTAAGCTGTTTTTCGTCTTCGTCTTCGACTTTGATCCTGGCCATCCCTACGACTTTGTCCCCGGGTTTGAGGTTCATTATCCGTACACCCTGGGTATTTCTGCCATGGATGGAGATGCCTTTTGCCGGGATACGAATGATTATGCCTTCTGCGCTCGTAAACATCAGTTCATCATCTTCAGCTACGGATTTAACGTTCGAGACCGAGCCGTTCCTGAGGTTTGTGATGATTGTAATCACGCCTTTTCCACCGCGACGGTGCGCAGGGTACTGAGAGTATTCCGTCCTTTTGCCAAAGCCTTTTTCGGTTACGGTCAGGAGAGTTGTGGTTTCGTCAACAAGGTCTGTGCTGACCACCTCGTCGTCAGGACCGTCGAGGGTCATGCCGCGGACTCCTCTTGCAGTCCTGCCCATCGGACGGACGTCTTTTTCGGAGAAGCGGATTGCTTTGCCTTTCTTTGAAACCATCACAACTTCCTGTTTTCCGTCAGTAAGGAGGACTTTCACAAGCTCGTCACCCTCATCCAGGCTGACTGCGATGATACCGGCTTTCCGGGGGTTCCTGAACTCAGAAAGCGGGGTCTTCTTGATCGTTCCCGCCCTTGTTGCCATAAGGAGGTATTTGTCTTTGGCAAACTCTTTTACAGGGATCATTGCATTGACCATTTCGCCTTCCTGAAGCTCCAGCAGGTTTACTATTGCTTTGCCTCTCGACTGGCGGGAGCCTTCAGGGATCTCATAAACCTTCTGCCAGTAGAGCCTGCCCCGATTTGTAAAGAAGAGGATATAGTTGTGGGTTGAAGAAACGAAGAGGTTTTCCACAAAGTCTTCTTCCTTCGTTTCCATGCCAATAATCCCTCTACCTCCGCGGCGCTGCATGGTATAGGTGTCAAGAGGAATGCGCTTTACGTAGCCACTATTTGTGATTGTGACCACGACATCCTCTTCCGGGATCAGGTCTTCATCAGTCACATCTTCTGTGTACTGCACAATCTTTGTCCTGCGGACATCCCCGTACTTTCCCCTGATCTCAAGGAGTTCAGTCCTGATAATTTCGTACTTGATCTCATCGCTTTCCAGGATCTTCCTGAGTTTGGCGATCAGTTTTACGAGACTTTCCAGTTCCTCAAGGATTTTCTGTGTCTCAAGCCCTGTCAGGCGCTGCAGGCGCATTTCCAGAATAGCTTTTGCCTGAACCTCTTCAAAGCCGAAATTATCAATCAAACCCTGTTTTGCTTCATCACCGTTTGCAGAGCCCTTAATCAGGGCAACCACTGCGTCTATATTGTCAAGGGCAATCCTTAACCCTTCAAGGATATGGGCTCTTTCTTCACTCTTCTTCAGGTCGTAGAGCGTCCGTTTCTGGATGATTTCCATCCTGTACTCTAGGTAAATCTCCAGAAGTTGTTTCAGGTTAAGCTCTTTGGGTTTTCCATCCACAAGGGCAAGGTTGATGATCCCGAAAGTGGTCTCCATCTGGGTGTGCTTGTAGAGCTGGTTTAAGATAACATTGGCATTTACGCCCCTTGAAAGCTCGACTACAACCCTTATTCCTTCCCTGTCAGACTCATCCCGCAGATCGGAAATTCCGACAATTACCTTTTCCCTGGCAAGCTGGGCAATGTTTTCAATCAGCCTTGCCTTGTTCACCTGGTAAGGAAGTTCGGTTACTATAATCTGCTGCCTGTCTTTTTTAAGCTCCTGAATTTCGGCAACTGCCCTGATCTTTACCGGGCCTCTTCCGGTTGTGTATGCAGACCTTATACCTGCTGTCCCGAGGATATGCGCACCTGTAGGAAAATCCGGACCCTTTACCACGGTCATCAGTTCCGAAACCGGTGTTTCCGGGTTTTCAATAAGCATAAGGATCCCATCAATGACTTCACTTATGTTGTGGGGAGCCATATTCGTTGCCATTCCGACGGCAATTCCGGTTGACCCGTTGATAAGGAGATTTGGAAGCTTTGCTGGGAGGATTTCCGGCTCTTCCATAGACCCGTCATAATTAGGCCTAAAGGGGACGGTTTCCTTATCAATGTCAGCCAGCATCTCTTCTGCAATCCTGTCCATACGGACTTCGGTGTATCGCATGGCTGCAGCCTCGTCCCCATCAATGGACCCGAAGTTTCCCTGCCCATCGATCAGAGGATAACGCAGCGAAAAATCCTGCACCATTCTTACGATACTATCGTATACGGCAGTGTCTCCGTGAGGGTGGTATTTACCGAGCACGTCACCCACCACACGGGCAGACTTCTTGTAGGGCTTGTCATGGGTAATCCCGGCTTCTTTCATTGCAAAAAGGATTCTGCGGTGGACCGGTTTTAAACCATCCCGGGCATCGGGAAGTGCCCTTCCGACGATTACGCTCATTGCATAGTTGATGTAAGAGCGTTTCATCTCATCTTCGATAAGAATGCCAGTAACCCCACTTATCTCTGGTTCTGGCCCTTCGTCCTCAGGCTCTTCCGAAGAGGGGTCTGAAACGGTTAGTTCGAGTTTTTTGCCTGGCTCTTCATGTGTAAGGGCGGCTGAACCTTCCCTATTTTCCGGCTTTTCATCGTTCTCTTCCGGAATAAGGGTAGCCTGATAAGAGATTTTCATTTCAGCTTCTGATTTATTTTCTTCTTCGTATTTTGCCATTTTTAGCCACCTCAGATATCCAGGTCCACAACCTCTTTTGCGTGCGTTTCTATGAAGTTCCTGCGTGGCTCAACCTCGTCTCCCATAAGAATTCTAAAGATCTCATCAGCCCGGATAGCATCTTCCAGGGTTACCTGTAAAAGAGTCCGGCTCTCAGGGTTCATGGTGGTTTCCCAGAGCTGTTCGGGGTTCATTTCTCCAAGCCCTTTGTAGCGCTGGATTGTAAGTCCTTTTTCCCCGATTTCTTTTTTCTTTGCTTCGAGTTCCCTGTCTGAGTGTATGTAGTGCTCAACTTTGCCTTTCTTTATGCGGTAGAGAGGAGGCTGAGCAATGTAAACGTATCCCGCATCAATCAGAGGTCTCATGTAGCGGAAGAACAGCGTAAGAAGAAGAGTCCTGATGTGTGCTCCATCTACATCGGCATCAGTCATGAGGATGATCTTATGGTAGCGGGCGTTTTCCAGGGAAAAGTCCGCGCTAACCCCTGTCCCTATGGCTGTAACCAGAGAAACAATCTCGTTATTTTTCAGAATCTTTGCAAGCCTGGATTTTTCCACGTTCAGGATCTTGCCTCTGAGAGGTAAAATCGCCTGAAAACCACGGTCTCTACCCTGTTTTGCCGAACCGCCTGCAGAATTTCCTTCAACGATATAAATCTCACAGGCTGCAGGGTTCTTCTCCGAGCAGTCCGCAAGTTTTCCGGGTAGGGTGCTGACTTCGAGTGCATTCTTTCTGCGGGTGAGTTCCCTTGCTTTTTTTGCAGCTTCCCTGGCTCTCTGGGCAAGGAGAGCTTTTTCAAGGATGACGTTTGCAACCTTAGGGTTCTCCTCAAAGTATTCCGCAAGCCCGTCTGTTACAAGGGAATCAACTATCCCCTTGACATCACTGTTTCCAAGCCTTGTCTTGGTCTGCCCCTCAAACTGAGGTTCCATAAGTTTGACGCTGATGATCGCAGTCAGCCCTTCCCTTACGTCGTCTCCGGTCAGTTTCACGTCTTCTTTGGAAAGCTTATTAGCTTTTATATAATCGTTTGCGACCCTTGTAAGAGCGGTCTTGAAACCGATAATATGCGTCCCACCCTCATGGGTGTTGATATTGTTTGCAAAAGAGTACACGTTTTCAGTGTAGCTGTTTGTATACTGCATCGCAATTTCTACGACCATATCATCTCTTTGCCGTTCGAAATATATCGGTTTTTCGTGGAGGAACTGCTTTTTCTTGTTCAGGTACTCCACAAATTCCACAATTCCTCCACTATAAGTGAAGGTCTCTGACTGTCCTTCAGGACTTCTTAAGTCCTTCAGGCTTATTGTGAGGCCCCGGTTAAGAAAAGCCAGTTCCCTGAGCCTGTTTGAGAGAATATCATACTGGAAGTCTGTGGTCTCAAAGATTTTTGCATCGGGTTTGAAAGTAGTTTTTGTACCTGTGAGATCTGAAGTTCCAATTTCCTGAACATCAGCCTCTGGCTTTCCACGAACATAGCGCTGGAAATACTTCTTTCCGTCTCTGCTAACTTCTACTTCCAGCAATTCCGAAAGGGCATTTACAACCGAAACCCCTACTCCATGCAGTCCCCCGGAAACTTTGTAGGTATTCTTATCGAACTTTCCTCCGGCATGCAGAACAGTCATAACGACTTCGAGAGCTGATTTCTTGTGAAATGGATGGGGGTCGATGGGGATACCTCTCCCATTGTCCAGGACCATTACGCTTCCATCGGGATTGATCGTGACATCGACCCTGGTACAGAAGCCTGCAAGGGCTTCATCAATACTGTTGTCTACAACTTCATAGACTAGGTGGTGGAGCCCGCGGCCATCCGTGCTCCCTATGTACATGCTTGGGCGTTTTCGGACAGCTTCCAGGCCTTCAAGTACCTGGATGCGCGAAGCGTCATAAACCTGTTTATCACTCATCTTGGTGTATTCTCCATAAAAATCTGGTAAAGTTATTAATTTGGAATCTCATGACATGTTATACATTTTTTAAAACTCGTAGGAAAAATCTGTTCAAAATAGAACCTTAGAAATCGTGTCAATTCTCTAAGCCTTCACCATTTATTAAGTATTTTTTATATAAATCAATTATGTTTCTACCATGAATCAGATTCAATATGCGCTCATACATTTTAAGCCTTTAGATCAGCCGCATATTTCACCTGATATTTCTATCCGGATTCCCTCCAAATAGGCTATTTTTAGCATAATTTTACGTCCAGGTATACCCTTTTAAGACTAATTTTTTAATATGTCTGTGGTTGAAATAAATACTTGCTGTTAAACAGAGAAAAAACCGGTTTTTTCCAGGTAGTCAGAGCATAACTTGCGGCATTTCAGAAGTCTCGAAAAGTATTTTTGGAACATAATTCTGGTTCTATTTTTCGGAACAGATCGGTCAAACAATGGACCTTCCAAAAATAAGCTGTTGATATTTTGATACTCGATTTTACCGGCGTCGCTCAGATTGTACTTTAGTTTCTCAAAGCCCACAGGTTCCAGTCGGCGAGAAGCGAGGGACTAACAAACTGAAAGACGTCATTAAGGCCTCCACGTAAATAAAATCAACTGATTAACTTCGAACAACCAGAACCATCTACCGTTTTTTAAACAGCCGACCTGCCGTATTTCGTGGAGTGTTTTTCAGTCCCCTCTACTGCTATGTCCACTCGATATCTCTCAAACCATGCCCAATTCTTTCAGCCGATTAGGGAGATATACCTCGGTTACAAAGTCCAGACCTTTTCCTGCGAAAGCCTGCTGTTCAGCCTTTTTGCCTATATCGAGCTGGAGCTTTATCTGCTCTTTCCAGTAATCAGACTCAAAGCGGGGGTCGGAAAGTTCACTACGAAGCGCACTTACATCCTGTTCGGTGAGCTTATCAGTTGAGAGTTCATACTCCACGATGTCCGAAGGCTGGAGCCCCAGAAATTTGGCTGCCGGGGTTGCCATAAATTCAGAGAGATGAGCGCTTTTTATAGCTCCGTAGGCAACAGATGCGTAGATCCTGTAAGACCAGGGGTCACCGTCAGTAAAAACTGCTATAGGAATCCCCAATTCCTCGTTCATCCGCTTGATCATCCTGCGGGTCGACCGGGCAGGCTGGCCCTTCAAGTGGACAAGAATTGCATTATAAGCTTCATCAAACCCGTTTTCCATCAGCCGTGCATACATACCACCGGTCTCTATGGCTATAATCATGCTTGCGTCGTGATTCTTAAACTCAATGTTTTCCACATTGAAGGGGATCTGGTATCCTCCTTCCCCTACATCCTTCTGGCAGTGTATATTACGCACTCCGCGCTTTGTCTGTTCCGAGATTTCAATCGGCCCGAACATCGTAGCCCCGTCTTCCTCAGGGCGCATGTGGAAATACTCCCTCTGGAGACTGGTCAGGAGTTCCAGGTCTTCGATCAGGCGGTCGCTTTCAGCCTGTTCCTTGAATTTTGCAGCGTCCCAGCCCTCGGAGATGTAGTAAAGTTCTCGAAGTGTTGAGCCGCGGTTCTGGGCAAGGTGTTCGTTTATGAGAAAATCGGTAGCATAAGTAGTTTTCAGGAGCTGGAATGCACCTTTTACGGTCTTTGCACTCCTTTCACTTTCCCTGGTTCCGTAGACCCATACATCGCTCTCATCAGAATATTCTATGTTCGCCTTGGTCCGACTGGGAAGGCTGACGCTAGGGACAATCTCATCTTCAAACTGGTTGTAGATCTTTTCTGCAAGCCCGAGCAGCCTTTCCTTTGCCAGGGCATCTCCCTGTCTCGTTTTGCTATTTGATTCTCTTGCCATTTTAAACACCTTTAAAAGCTTTTGCCCCGGTTACCAGTTCTTCTTCAATCCCTTCTACAATCAGTTGAGGAAGCTTTCGGAGTTCTTCTTCGGTTGCAGACTCAATTTTATAGTTGAGTACTTTAGAAGACCCTCCAGCTGCCGATATCTCCCAGATGTAATCGTAATCATTGCCCATGGTCACAATCTTTGGCTCCGGCTTTGCCCCGTCAATTTTGCAGGGAAGCATTTCGTGCACCCTGAAAGAATAAGCTGAGGTTCCGAAATTCTTGACCTTTATAGCCACATCTGCAGTCCCGTCTCCATTGTATTTAACTTTCCTGTGCACAAGCAGGTTTCCCATGATATTTGCAACAACCGGATTTATGTCAGGGACGTCCTTTTCCAAGATATTTGCAACCTTTTCTGCCATTTTCGGAAGTACCTTTGTAATGATAATTTCTTTTTCCCTGCGTTTCTTGAGGTTGCTCTGCTTGCTCAGGTAATGCTTGAGTTTTCTTGCAACCTCTTTGATTGCAAGGTCCACTTCTTCTTTAATGACAGGAATGTCTGCGATCGCATCCTTTGATTCAGAGGTGAAGGGCACGTTAATAGAAGCAACGTGGATCAGGAGGAGGACCGGACCTATAGGAATCCCTCCTCCAGGCTGGTTTAAGCCGTACTGCTTCCATTTTATGTCTTCGACGGCATGTGTGGTCACACACCCTCCCTGCTGGTAAAGCAGAGGCACACGGTTTGCAAACCGCATGATACTGATCTTTTCTTCTTTAGGAAGGTTCCCCCCATATGCAAGCCCGACTTCCACTACAAAGGGATTTCCGGAATATACAGAGGGTTTCCGCGTGCTTGTGGCAATGAAGTCCACGTTTGTCTCTTTCTCAAGCCCCCGATAGATCAGCTCTTCCCCTATCGGGGAAAGACAGTCCGTCGGAGGGGCCATGATCTTTACCTTCTCAAAAGCCTCGATTAGTTTTCTTGCTTCATGGCGGCCCAGGACATGGGGATCGATTTCGGGGTCAAGCCCGGACGCCTTGCAGATTTCCTCGGCAGTGAGCAGCCCAATCTTACAAAAAGAGTAGCGGAGGAAAGGGGCAAGTTTCTGACGCTCCGTATAATGAAGCATTTTCATAAGAGTTCCCAGTTCGATCCCTTCGGGATGAGGTAGAATTTCTTCTGCAGGTTCAGGCATTTTATCCGTAGCCCTTTCAAAGACCTCCTCATTGCCATCAGGGTCGATAAGAGTTATCCTTGCATGGGGATTTACAATTGCAGTGGCTTTAAGGTATTCATAAATGGACTGCCTTCTCCCTTTTACGTAGGCAGCCTTCATCTCCAGTTCAATCTGGGTCCCATGGGGGCGGAACCAGTCCCGGATCTCGTCAATCAGGATATCAGGCTCGTTGGTACTGGTATTGATCATGAGCTCGTAATAGTGAGCAGGAGCCGTTGAGCTGGTTTTGGAGAGGATTTTTGTGTGCCTGCCTGCAGTCATCTGAGCATAGAGCACGGCTGCCGAAATTCCTATCCCCTGCTGCCCCCTGCTTTGCTTGAGGGCATGGAACCTTGAACCATAGAGCAGCTTTGCAAAGACTTTGGGGATCTGTTCTCTTACGATTCCCGGCCCGTTGTCTTCAATGATAACGGTTACATAGTCAGTCCCTGTTCTCTCAACCTGAACAAGGATATCCGGGAGGATTCCAGCTTCCTCACAGGCATCCAGGGAGTTATCCACGGCTTCTTTTACGGTTGTTATAAGGCTTCGAGGCGCTGAATCAAAACCCAGAATCTGCCTGTTCTTTTCAAAAAATTCTGCTACACTTATTGATTTCTGTTTTTTGGCGAGTTCTTCTGCAATGGGGATTTCCATGGACTTTTACCTCAGGGCTGAAAAATTGATCTGATGCTTAAAACAAATCCGGTGTTTAAAACAAATCCGGTGTTTAAAAGGATATTATGTTATTTCTATCCGGAGAGTTTTACGACAGTTTTTCAAAGCAAGATACTCTGTCTAAAGCAGGAGTTCTTTCTTAATAAAAGTGCAAGGTAATAAATGTTAGCGCCCGCTAAAAAAGATAGCGATTCTTCCGGCTCTTTTCTGCCGGAATCTCATGCTTTCAGGCGCCTGGGAACTCAGAGTTCCGCACCGATAATTGTCTGGGTTGCGGTTACAGTCTCGCTTTCCCTGATTTTGTCGACCACGGCATTGAGGATGCTCAGGTCTTTAACGTCTATAATTACGACAAAGTCGTACTCTCCGAAAACATGGTAAGCTTCCTTGATTCCTTCTATATTCTTCATTTCCCTGTATGCTGCTTTTTCGTAGCCTGGCAGCACGTTTATCATTGTAACTCCTATGACCAAAGTGTAAAACCCATCCTTTTCTAGTTTTTATTACAATTATTACAGTTAAATGTTTTGGCATCAAGGTTTAAGTGTGATCAAAAAGATAACACATATGATA
Source organism: Methanosarcina sp. WWM596 (assembly GCF_000969965.1). Lineage (GTDB taxonomy): Archaea > Halobacteriota > Methanosarcinia > Methanosarcinales > Methanosarcinaceae > Methanosarcina. Next base: position 3,620,508 of record NZ_CP009503.1, on the reverse strand, counting down.
GTTTCTTTTGATTATATTTGATTATATTTAACTCTAAGGCGGGAAGTCCCCTTCCTCGGAGCGTAAGCGACAGGTGGGAAATGAAAGCCGTCAACTTCTACAAAACAACAGTAATATAAATTTTTATATTTATAATTGCATCAATATAACAATAACTATGCAGAATAAACTGGATCTTGGAAATCATTCTGTGTATTCGCTCCATTATCATTTCATTCAGTGTGTGAAATATAGAAGAAAAGCTCTAACGAATCCTTTAGTTGTTGATGTTCTCAAAATAAAAATCCATAGCATAAGTGAAACATTTGATGTTGAACAATGTAGATGCCTCTATAATTTCGCTTTAGCTGAAAGAAAAGAAGCGTGGAAAACTGAACAAAGAAGTGTGAAATATATGCTACAAATCTGTGCACCGGTTTATCCACACACGCACTCGTACACTATTTAGCGCATGTTCGTGGTGCAGATCATCTCGACAATTATACCGTCTTTGAGAAATGTGACCTCCCCGGCGCTTCGCGGTATGCGGATGTCTACCTGTTTTCTTACCCTGTCGGCAGAACCTAATTTCTGCCCAATATATATTCCCACCATGTAAAAGAAGTCATCCTGAGCTTTATATATACCTTTCAAAATACCGCATCTTCTGCCCTCGTGTAATTATATAAGTATTTAAGCAAATTGTACTGATATTTACAAAAATAGCAATTATTGTGATGTTTTGAAGTTATAGTAGCGGGCTGTGCTACGCATACCGAACAAGTATATGGGGTGAGATCAGAAATAGGAATGCGAGTAAACCTTCATACCATGTATCCCTTCATACCATGTATCAGGATCTGGTTTCTGCGTTCAAAGATCCTGCGTGGTAAATTCCATTCGGGCGGCGCTCTCAGAGTCATCTTCTTCCCGCCCGGTGCCATACATCCAGATAAATACAGACCGTAAGCTCGTTGAAGAATTGCCAGACTCTATGAGCACAGAGCTGTAACATGTTAAAGAAACAAAGAGTTTCCTAAGTTAAAAGCGTGAATTCAGAGTAAAAAATCCCTGAATTTCACGGCTACTTAATTACGGCTACTTAATTACGGCTACTTAATTACGGCTACTTAATTACGGCTACTTAATTACGGCTACTTAATTACGGCTACTTAATTACGGCTACTTAATTACGGCTACTTAATTACGGCTACTTAATTACGGCTACTTAATTACGGCTACTTAATTACGGCTACTTAATTACGGCTACTTAATTACAGCTACTTGTTACAATTTTTAGGCATTGTCTTTAAGGGACTCAAGAGCTTTTTTAACCATTTCACGGTAAATCTCGGTATCAGTGGAATAGTGCTCCTTTGCAAGCTTTGAGTTAGAATCTTCCTGTGCCTCAACTGCCCTTATCCTCTCAAGCGTCTGCTTTGCAGTATCGAGTACCCACAGATTTCGGGTCAGCTCATCTACCTGCTGTATAGATTCAGGACGGATAGAGGTCAGGACATTTCCATCGTCGGTGGTATAGGTGCTGGTTTTACCGATGACCGCTACGAAAGCAGGCAGTTCGCACTCTTCAAGGAACTGGGCGGCTTCTGGCTGGTACTGCCCTGCATAGACTAAGAAGGAACCTGTTGGATCGGAAACCCTGCCTCTCCAGTATTCGGAGTCGGTACCGATATCCTCCTTTTCGATAAGAGTCCCCACAATAAAGATGCGGTTAACCTTTGCCCCTGTTGGAGTAAAGAGATACTGAGGGGCATACTGGTCACTTTCATCCCTGGATGTGAGGTTTGAGTCTTTCAGTTCCTGGGAAAAAACTCTGCGTGATACTTCTCTAAAAAAGCCTGTCATTTACTCCACCTCCAGTTCAGCAAGCAATTCATCAAGGAGTTCCCTGTCCAGAGAACTCCTTGGAGTAATGGAATCCACAAGGATATAGCGGTCAAGCCTGTGTCCACTAACAGTATAATACTTGCCAACAAGCTCGTGTTTCAATTTATCCAGTACAACTCCGGGATCAAGGGCATCTGCGGCCATTGCAATGGCACTGTCAAGAGAGATCCCAGCAAGCTCTTCGGTAAGCTCCCGGTTAATCAGGGAGTCCTGGGTGGAAGTCCCCGAATCAAGGACTGCCTTTATCCGGAGGTCATACTCTCCTTTGACCTTTCCGTGCTCTGCACAAGCGCCTTTAACCAGGGCCCGTTTACACTCAGGACACCGTTTTATAAGTCCGGAACCTGTCTGAATGTCAATCATTGCCCCGAAATATGTAAAAGCAGAAGTCCCCACTTCGATGTCTTCATCAAGTGTTTCTATGGAGCTTGACCTGTTAAGCTGAACCTGAACCTTGCCGTTCCACTCATTAACGACCACATTTTTCAGCATGTAACTTTTGCCTTCTTCCATATCAGGAAGTTCGGAGCTTGCCCAGTTAGTGAATTTAATAACACCGGTTTCATCCCCTATAAGCCCTGCCTGTTCTATCGACTCATGGGAGTTTTCCCAGAGCTGGACCACTTTTCCTCTTACTGTAGCCCACTGGTTCCCCACAAGGTCAGCAATATTCCGGAGTTCGGCCTCTCTTGCTGAAGGAATGAAATCCCCGCCTCCTAATTCAATGGGCTCGGAGAGCTTCTCTATGGAACTGTTTTTGTTAACCTGGACCTGGAACCTGGCGTTGTATTCCCCAACAACGACACTCCTGAGAAGGTAGCTCTCTCCCTGTTCGAGGGAAGGAAGTTCGGCATTTTTCCAGATGGTAAACTTTATGATTCCAGTTTCATCTCCAAGAAGCCCAACCTGAGATATGGATTCATGAGTATTTTCCCAGAGCTGAACAACCTTTGCCTTAAGGTTTGCCCACTGCCCATTCTCCGTAATATCCACAATTTTGGTGAGCTGGGGTTCAGCCTGTCTTACATAAAACTCATTTTTAGGAATGGAATACTTCTTCAAAAAATAGTTTGTTACGCTGCGCTGTGCCTCATTTGAAGGCACTTTGAACTTTGTAATCAACTCGTCGAGTCTGCTTTCGATGTCCTCAACAGGCACATCGATGCCAAGTTTCATAAACCGGTCTCTAATGGATTCAGCAGTCTGTTTCATCTTTAATCTACCTCAAGCCTCATGGTTATCATCATCTTATTGAGAGGCATTCTAAAGTACCACAGCAGAGAATATAAAGTTGAGTGAAGCGGGGTGAAAGTATTCAACTGACAGGAAGCGGCTGCCCTGAAAAAGCCCTGCCTTAGTGAATTGCAAAGCCCTAAAAATCACTTGTCTTCCCCTTATCTCTGCTTCGGATTAGCCTCAAAGTTTTTTATATACTTTTTACTGATAGGTTATGTAATCGGATAGTTACTTAAATTGTACAATATCAGTAGACCTTTCGTTTTAGATTGCCAATAACCATCCAATAATCTGTCCACAAGACGCTTTGTAATAAGAAATGTTTTGTAGTGTTGATCACACTGTTCGTAACACCAGTTACCTTATAAAAAATTTATTTAAGTAACTTTAGAATAGATTGTTTTTTAATATTGATATATCTTGGGATGTAGGACTTAGAATTATTTGTGAAGTATGCCCGCAGTCCGTTTGGCTGCATCTCCTTCCCCAATAACGGTTACGATATCCTCATATTCGAGCACAAGGCTCCCGTGGGCGATAATAGAATCATTGCCCCGCTGAACCATAACCAGAAGACTCTTTTCAGGGAACTGGATATCCTTAATGGCTTTCCCGATTACCTTGGGATTCGTGACCTTGACTTCCATCATGTCCCCTTCACCACCTACCTCGCACATAGAGAAGAGATGATGCCTTCCAATCATGTTCTCAAGCACCACTGCAGTCGTTGTGGCCGGGCTCATTGCGCGGATGCCCAGATTCCAGAAAGCCTGGAGGTTTTCTATCTCGTTTACCCTGGCTACCAGCTGGTCACCCCTGAATCCGAAAGAAGCTTTAGCAATCTGGCAGAAGAGAAGGTTCGTGTTGTCCTGATTGGTTGTTGCAACCACATATTTGGCATTCTCTATTCCTGCTTTTTTCAGGACATTTACGTCCCCTCCATCACCCTGGACAATCCGGACCCCGAGTTCCATGCATTTCTTGCAATTGGCCTCGGAAATGTCCACAACAACTACATTTTCTCCTCTTTTGTCAAAACGTTCGGCAAGAATCCTGCCTACCTTTCCTCCACCAATAATAAGAATTTCCATAGGGATTACCTCCAGTAACTCTGCCACTTTTTTTGACAGACTGCCACTCATGAAGACCGTGATGATAACCGTAAGGAAGACAAGTCCAACAAGGGCCTGCCCTCCCTGAATGCCCATCGAATCGAGCTTGATTGCAAAATAGGTTGCAACCGAAGTCGGCACAACGCCCCTGGGCCCAATAAAGGAAATGAAAAGTTTCTCATTCGTACTGATCTGCGAGTTCCACATCGAAACGAAGACTGCAACCGGGCGGATAAAGAATACGAGAAGGAGTACAAGGACTATCCCGTTTACCCCTATTCTCTGGATATCTTCGAATTTAAGCATTGCCGCAAGCAGGATAAAAATCAGGGAGAGCATCACAATCACAATGTCACTCTTGAATTCCTTGATCGTGTCCTTGTAAGGGAATTCTGAAGTCCCAAGGATTATCCCGAAAATGGCTACCGCCAGAATCCCGGACTCGTTGCCCAGGTATTCTGAAAGGACAAAACAGGCAAATACTGCAGTCAGAGAAACCAGCCTTGCGGTCCGATTGCTAATCGCCGTCCCCCGAGTAAAGAACCAGCGAAGGGCAAACCCACTCAAAGACCCCAGTACAATTCCGATCCCCAATCTGTAAAGGATAAAGATCACAGCATCAATCCCGGAAAGTTCTGCTGCAATCCATTCGAAGACCATGGCTGCAAGGATCACACTGGCAGCGTCATTCAGGACCCCTTCGAGTTCCAGGATCTTACCAAGCCTGTGGCTAATCTGGATATTCCTTACAATGGGAACTATTACTGTCGGTCCTGTTGCCGTGATAAGGGCTCCGAAAAGGGCGGCGATTTCGAGAGGGATCCCTATCAAAAGGCTGGTCAAAATCGTGGTTCCCAGGAAGGCCACAATGACCCCTATTGTTGTCAGCTTCAGAACACTTTCCTGAACCATCCTTATATGCTTCAGGTCAATGTGAAGCCCCCCATCAAAGACAATCACGGATACCGAGATTGCCACGATGGCGCTTAACCCCTCGATATAGAGGGCAGGGTCCAGCAGATTAAGGACCTCGGGCCCTACAATGACTCCTTCGATCAACAGGAAAATAATAAAAGGAATCCGGAAATAGCAGCTGAGGGCCTGTGCGACAAGGGACATAATAAGCACGGCAACCACCAGCCCAAGTAGGAGTATCGGATCAAGCATGAGATTCCCTGTAATGCTGCATTAACTTATAAAAAATGATTAGTAAACATTCGAGATAAATTGAATGGAGAGATATTTTAAGGTTATATTGCTAAAAAAGCACAAAATGTTTGACATTGTATACATTATCACACAATTGTTTTATATAAGTTTGACTCCTGACTGTTAACTTTTGAAAATAGTTCTCCGGATAACTCTTAATAGATATAATATATATAGGAAAAATCCGGAACATTTTAACCTTCATTTTAAACATTATATATAAGATTATATTTTAAGGTATTCCGGGATCAAGCGGCGTTCCAGCACTGAGAAGGCAAAATCTAGGAAAAGGGCTATGCCTATGATCGGCAGGGTTCCTGCCAGAATTTTGGTAGTATTGAAATTTGTAAGCCCTTCAAAAATCATGGACCCCAGACCTCCTCCGCCTATAAGGGCTGTCAGGACTGCAATACTGTTGGCGAGGATGGCGGCAAATTTTATTCCGGCAAATATGGCAGGGTATGCATTTGGGAGCCTCACATACCTGATAACCTGAAATTCTGTCAACCCTACTCCTTTTGCGGACTCGATCAGCGAAGGATCCACATTAAAAAGTCCTATATAGGTGTTTTTAATGAGCGGAAGCAGTACCCTCAACATTATGGCGATAACCGCAGGGATAAAGCCAATCCCTATAAGGGGCACAACCACAGCTACAACCGCAAAACTGGGGACTGCCTGAACAAGGTTGGAAAACCTCATGACAAATGAGGCCAGCTTTGCATTGTACAGGGAAAGAAGTATCAGAGGGATAGAAACAAGAGCTCCGATAAGAAGAGCGGTATAAGCAAGAAAAAGGTGCTCAAGCGTAGCCTTAAGGATTTCTGCAATTATGACCATGTCCCATACCTCGCTTTAAGAGTGCTTTCTACTATACCTGCACCTCCGTCCAGGAGTACCGCAAGTAGCCCCACCCAGGCTCCGGTGATAAGAATTGTTCCCATATCGTAGAGCTGAATTCCGTTCTGAAGGGCAGCCCCAAGCCCACCTGCCGCAATCAGCCCTCCAAGGGTTACGACTCCCATTGTAAACACTACTGCAATCCTTATGCCTCCTGCGATCAGGGGAAGGGACAGGGGGAAACGAACTTTGAAGAGAATATCCCCCTGTGTCAGGCCCAGGGCTTCGGCAATCTCTATATATTCCCTCGGCACGTTCGAAAGACCTGTGTATGTATTTCGGGCAATCGGAAGAATGGAATAAAGGACAGAAGCCACGATTGTTGGCTTAGTGCCTATCCCGAATATAGGGAGCAGAAGGACCAGCAGAGCCACATCGGGAACTGTTTCTACTACGTTTAAGCCGTTCAGGACAGGGACTGCAAGTTTCTGGTTCCTGTAAGTAAAGATTCCAATCAGCACACCTATAAGAATAGAAAAGAAGAGAGCAACTAAAAACATGTGGAGGTGCTCAAGTGTGCGTTGAGAGAGCAGCTGAGTGTTCCAAACTCTTATTATTTCCGCAGTAAGCTCATTAAAATCCTCAATTATCAGATAATCACCTTTCGCTAATCAGATAATCACCTTTCGCTAATCAGACAATCACCTTTTGCTAAACCTGGACAGATTCAGGATCAGGTATCATGTAAACTAATGTAAACTTAAATCAGGTTCTGGAGTACCCGGTCGAAAAACAGGACTCCTACAGGTTCGTTATCTTCGAGTACAAGACCCATAGATTCTCCCTCTGACTTGAGCTTTGCAAGAGCTTCAAGAAGTGAGGTGTCAGGGGAGAAAAAGGGCAGGGATCTTGTGGTATCTCTCAGTTCTTTTCCCCCGGCAAAGGGCTGCATCATATCCCTAACCTTCAGGGTATCTATATGCCTGTATTTCCTTTTTGAGTCCACAATCTCCGCAACAAGGTCACTGGCTGGAGAGAAAATTAATTCTTCAGGAGTTCCTACCTGGACAAGTTCAGCATTGTTTATAATTGCAATCCGGTCACCAAGTCGGAAAGCCTCATTGATGTCGTGCGTAATGAAAACAATGGTTCTTCCAAGCTCCTTTTTAATCTTGAAAAACTCATCCTGCAACTGAGTTCGAAGGAGAGGATCAAGTGCCCCGAAAGGTTCATCCATAAGGAAAAGAGGTGGATCCATAGCCATTGCCCTGGCAAGCCCGACCCTCTGTTGCTGGCCTCCGCTCAGTTCATGTGGGTAGCGGCCCATAAAACTCACGGGAGGAAGGGAGACGAGGCTTAGCAGATAACTCACCCTCTTCTTGATTTCCTCTTCTTTCCACCCCTCAAGTTTAAGGAGTACCCCGATATTTTCCGAAATGCAGAGGTGAGGGAGCAAACCGATATTCTGGATCACATAGCCAATATTCCGCCTGAGGAGGACTGGATCAAACTCCCTTACATCAGTCCCATTTATGGAGACAGTACCCGAATCAGGCTCTATCAAGCGGTTTATAGTCCGCATAGCAGTGGTCTTCCCTGAGCCGCTCCTTCCTATAAGGATCAGGAGTTCCCCTCCCCGAATCTCCAGGGTCAGGTTTTTGACGGCAAATTGATCCCCGTACTTCTTTGTAATATTTTCAAGCCGGACTGAATCGATCCGGTCAAAAAGCTTCTTGAATACCATGGGTAGCCCATATTCAGGCAGAAATCAAACCTTCTTCAATCAGGAAATCCCTGGCAATATCTCTTGCTTCCCTACCTTCGAGATCATATTCTCCATTCAGGCGCCTCATAGTGTCCTGGTCAATTATGTCATTAAGCTGTGCAATTGCTTCCATAGCACCGGGGTTTTCCTGTGAAAAGGTCTCAGTAACAAGAATCACTGCGTCATAGGGAGGAAGAGCATCCTTATCATCTTCAAGCACATTTAGCCCGTAGAGATCGTTTCGAGTATCCGTAGTATATGCACTTATGGCATCGACTTCTTTGTTCTTTATGGCCTCATACATGATAGCCGGAACCATTGAATTGTAATTTTTGAATGAGAACCCGTAAATACGGGCAATCTGCGGAAGCCCATCTTCTCTCGTGGCGAATTCGGGATCCGTACCTACTGACATTTCCGAGGCATAAGGCTCAAGGTCACTGATTGTGGACACGTTCCGGCTTTCAGCCCATTCCCTATCAACAGCTATCGCATAAGCATCCTCGAAACCCAGGCGGGCTGCAATCACAACCCCGTCATTTTCAAACATGCCCTGTTCGGACTCCTTATAGACTACTGCCGGGTTCCAGTCCTCAAGAGGCGGTTTTTTTAGAATCTGGCTGTAAATTGTTCCTGTATACTCAGTATATGCCTGGATATCTCCTTTCTTCAGAGCTTCATAATTTACAAGCGTGCCTCCAAGGTTTTCTTTAACATCAGTTTCATAGCCATGCTCTTCGAGTAAAAGAGAGACCACATGAGCGGCAATATAGGACTCCTGGAAAAGCTTTGTTCCAATTACAACTTTTTCAGCAGGTTGTGTACCATTCCCTTCATTCGAACTATTTTCCGTGCAGCCGCTGGTGAGAAGTGAGGCTACAATCAGCAAGACAGCAAGAAAACGAAATTTCATTTCAGTTCCTCCTCAGTACCCGATAATTTGTTTGGTATCCTTATCTCCTTCAATAACTGAACTGATTTATTTTGTAAATTTACTGTCAATAGTAGTTATAACTTTGTAGGACCAAAAACATATAAAATACTGAAAAAAACAGGAGCGTTTGAATTATATTCTTTGTCTTCTTTAGAAGACTCCATGAATTTGCTTTTGATCTTTCTTTTTCTGCTCAGTCTTGCTATGATAAGCAAAGGTTCGGACTGGTTCATTGAAGCTGCGGTTTCAATATCGAACAAAAGCGGAATTCCGAAAATGCTTATAGGAGCCACGATTGTGAGTTTTGCAACCACAGCTCCGGAGTTTGCAGTTTCTGCAACAGCAGCTTATATCGGACATACAGATGTGACAATAGGAAATGCCGTGGGTTCGGTCATATGCAACACCGGGCTTGTACTGGGTTCGATTATAGCTGTAAAAGCAATCCCTATGAAGGATGATACGTTTCCCATTAAAAGCGGGCTTATGCTCCTTTCAGGAATTGTCCTCATCATAGTCAGTCGAGACGGAAATGTGAATCAGCTTGATGGAATTATACTTTTGCTGGTGTTTTTTGCTTTTCTCTTCCATGCTTCAAAGACCCAGCGCGTATTGTTTGGAGATGATGAAACTGGTAAAGAAAAACTGAAAGTCAAAGATATCCGGAGAGATATAGCTTTTTTTGTTCTCGGCTCCCTTTCCGTAGTAATAGGAAGCAGGATCCTGGTCGATTCGGGGATAAAAATAGCCGAATGGATAGGAATCCCTGAAGTAATAATAGCCCTGACAGCGGTTGCAATAGGAACATCCCTGCCAGAACTTGCAACTGCAATTACCTCCCTCAGGAAAGGGCACCAGGACCTCTCCATAGGAAACATCCTCGGGGCAAACACAATGGACATTGCCATGGTCCTCGGGGCATCATCCCAGATTCGCATGCTCCCTGTTTCTGAACAGCTTGCAAGATACGATTTTCCGTTCATGTTCCTGATATCCCTCACCTTTATAATCTTCGGGATCACTGGAAAAAAGCTGGAAAGGTGGGAAGGAGGCGTAATTCTAGGGGCATATCTGGTTTATGTGGCAGGGCTTTTTATCTTCTACGGATAAGCCTGCACTCCAACTTTAAAAAAGTTAGAACCTCTTTACTTATCAAACACAGGATTCATACTTCTTATATATATTTTTTCTTTTTTAGAGATCATGCACTCACTAGTAAATTATATAGAATGTTTTTGCATCTTATATTTTTTATAAACATATTTATATAGATTAATTCAATAGCTTCTGAAGGCAATGTATAAATTCTAAAAAAGGTTCTTTAACTCTATGAAAGCTATTATCCTCGCAGCAGGAGAAGGACTGCGCTGCAGGCCTCTTACTCTTACCCGTTCCAAAGTAATGCTTCCTGTAGCCAACAGGCCTATTCTGGAACATGTCATATCTTCACTTGAAACAAATGGAATCAATGAGATTATCCTGGTTGTCGGATATGAAAAAGAGCGCATAATGAACTATTTTGAAGATGGACTGAATTTCGGGGTTAATATAAAATACGTTGAGCAAAAAGCCCAGCTCGGGACAGCACATGCGATTGAACAGGCAAAAAAACTAATAAGTCCCGAGGACTCCGAATTCCTTGTCCTGAACGGAGACAACCTGGTAGAACCAAAAACCATAGCCGATCTTCTTAACAACTATGAAGGAGATGCGAGCCTTTTAACCGTAAGAATGGAGAACACAACAGGCTATGGAGTGGTACTGAAAGAAAAGAAAAGAATTACCCAAATTCTGGAAAAAAGACCTGGAGATTTAAGCCATATTGTAAACACGGGAATTTATATTTTTACGCCGCAGGTCTTTGAAACTATTGAAAAAACTCCTATATCCGAAAATGGAGAATATGCAATAACCGACACTCTCCAGCTTATGATTGACGAAGGAAAAGTAGTCACTCCAATCTCAACTGAATCCAAGTGGCTGGATGCGGTTCATGCCTGGGATCTTCTGAAAGCAAACTCAATTGTATTAAACTCCTCCAGAAACCTGAGGCAAGAAGGAGAACTTGAAGAAGGAGTAATAATTCGCGGGAAGGTTGCAATAGGAAAAAACACAAGAATCCGTGCTGGAACCTATATTGTAGGTCCTGTAGTAATCGGGGAAAACTGTGATATAGGACCTAATGTAGTAATTTTGCCCTCAACTACGATAGGAGACAATGTGTCCATAAGATCCTTTACCGAAATCCAGAACAGCATCATAATGAATGACTGCAGGATTTCTTCCCATGGACAAATTTCAAACTCCATAATTGGAAGCAATAATACCCTTGGCCCTGGTTTTACTGCAGAGGAAAAGGAAAACCTGGAGATAAACATTAACTGCAGGATCCACAAAGCCCCAAAGCTCGGAACTATAGTTGGGGACGATAACCGGATAGGAGGCAGAGTGCTCGTGAAAGCCGGAGTAATGATTGCTGTCAACTGTCAGGTAGAATCTGGAAACACCATTTACAGAGACCTGCCCCGTGATTCGGTAGTCCTCTAAGCTCTTAAGAAGGAGATAGAAAAATGTGTGGAATTGTCGGATATGCAGGGCAACGTGCTGCTGCACCAGTTATTATAGAATCTCTTAAAAAACTTGAATATAGGGGATATGACTCAGCGGGAGTCACCGTTCTTGGCAGTGGAATTGAGACTTATAAGGCAGTAGGGAAAATCATAAATCTCGAATCCGAAACCCCGAAGAACCTCGGCGGAAATGTCGGAATAGGACATACCCGCTGGGCAACCCACGGACGCCCAAATACGGTAAATGCCCACCCTCATAACTCGGGAAGAAACCCAGAAAAAATCTCGATAGTACATAACGGGATTATCGAAAATTATATGTCATTGAAAGAGAGGCTTATCGGAGAGGGTTACGAATTCAAATCCGAAACCGATACCGAAGTGGTCGCACATCTGCTGCACAAACACATCTATGGGAAACCGGATGGAAAAGAGGCTAAATGCGAACTTCTTGTGGGACTCAGAAAAGCCCTAAAAGAGATTGAAGGTTCATATGCTCTTGGAATCCTCTCTTCTGACGAGCCCGGAAAACTCGTGCTTGCCCGCAAGGACAGCCCTCTCGTCATAGGACTCGGGAAAAAGGAAAATTTTGCTGGATCTGATGTAACTGCTTTTCTGAACTATACCAGGGATGTTATATTTGTAAATGACTTTGAGACAGCAGTACTGACCCCAACAAGCGTGGAGATATTCGACAGGGAAGGAAATCTCACGGAAAAGAAGATCGAAAAGATAGAGTGGGACTTTGAGGCTGCAGAAAAAGCAGGTTATGAACATTTCATGCTGAAAGAGATTCATGAACAGGTCAGTGCAATCCACAACACTCTGGCAGGCAAAGTCTCTGAACTTGAAGGAGCTATATACTTAAACGAACTGAAACTCAGTGAAGACGAAATAAGGAAACTTTCAAGGGTTCAGATCCTGGCATGCGGAACATCCTGGCATGCAGGTTTGCTTGGAAAATACCTGTTTGAACAACTTGCAGGAATCCACTGCGACATTGACATATGCTCGGAGTACAGGTACAGAAACCCTGTTATGAATGAAGGAACCCTTGCCATTGCAATTACCCAGTCAGGAGAAACTGCAGATACTCTTGCAGCCGTGCGGGAGATTATGTCTTACAACTGTCCCACGCTTGCAATTACGAATGTTGTGGGAAGCACCATTACGAGAGAGGCAAACAGTGTACTCTATACACGGGCAGGGCCCGAAATAGGAGTCGCTGCCACAAAGACCTTCAGTACCCAGCTTACACTTCTTTATCTCCTCGCCGTAAAGTTCGCCCTCGTAAGGGGCAAGCTTAGCCCTGATTACGTAAAGGGGTTCATCACAGAAATCCGGAAAGTCCCGGGAGAGATCCAGCAGATCCTTAACCAGAAAGAAGCGATAAAGGAATGTGCTGAGGGCTTTGCCCGCTCAAAGAATTACTTCTTCCTCGGCAGGCACCTTAACTACCCTATAGCTCTTGAAGGAGCACTGAAGCTCAAAGAGATCTCATACGTACACGCCGAAGGCTTTGCTGCAGGAGAACTGAAACACGGGCCTATTGCCCTTCTTGACGAGGAAACTCCTGTAGTTGCAATTGCCACCAGAGGGCAGACTTATGAAAAAATGCTCAGCAATATTAAAGAAGTGAAAGCCAGGGACGCTTTTGTGATAGCGGTCGCCGACAGTAAGGACACGGAAATAGGAAAGTATGCAGACGTCATCCTCAGAATCCCCCAGAGCGATGAACTGCTAGCCCCCCTTCTGAGTGTTGTCGTGCTTCAGCTACTTGCTTATTACACTGCTCTTGCCAGGAACTGCTCTATTGACAAACCCCGCAACCTTGCAAAGAGTGTTACTGTCGAATAACAGAACGGAACTTCATGAAATATGGAGTAAGATTTATGAAACTCTTTGGATCTTCAGGAATTAGAGGCATAGTTAATAAAGAAGTTACACCCGAACTTGCACTGCAGGTAGGGCTTGTGCTGGGAAACCAGAAAAAAACTGCGGTTATCGGGAGGGACCCCAGAACTTCGGCGCCTATGATAGAGCACGCCCTGGTCGCCGGGCTGACTGCTGCAGGCTGTGATGTTACAAAGGTGGGCATGGTAACTACCCCGACTCTGGCATATGCGGCCAGAAAATATGAGTGCGGAGTAATGGTTACAGCCTCCCACAACCCCTCAGAGTATGTGGGGATTAAGTTATGGAACCCTGACGGCATGGCTTTTGACTCAGCCCAGCAGGAAGAGGTTGAAGAAGCTATAGAGAAAGAAAACTTTTCGCGGGCTACCTGGGACCTTATGGGGAAAATTGCTGAAGACGAAAACGCCATTCGGGACCACATGGATATGATCGAGGGGCTCGTAGGGAAATCAAAGCTGCGCGTGGTTCTCGACTGTGGATGCGGAGCGGGAAGCACAATCACTCCTTATCTCCTGCAGGAGCTTGGCTGTCAGGTAATAACCCTGAATTCCCAGCCTGACGGGCACTTCCCGGCAAGGAACCCTGAGCCTAACGACCAGAACCTTTCAATGCTTAAAAAAGCAGTTGTGGCTTTCGAAGCCGACCTCGGAATAGCCCATGACGGAGATGCAGACAGGATGATGGCAGTCGATGAAAAAGGCAACTTCGTCTCCGGAGACGAACTGCTTGCAATCTTCGGGCGTTTTGAGTGCGGAGACGAAAAAGAAGCTGTTGTCGTGCCTGTGGACACCTCCATGATGGTGGGTGATTATCTTGTAGGTTCTGAAATCATAAGGACAAGAGTTGGGGATGTCTATGTTGCAGAGGGCATAAAGCAGTACGGAGCCATCTACGGTGGAGAGCCTTCAGGCAGCTGGATTTTCCCGAAGATTTCCTATTGCCCTGATGGGATCTATGCAGCTGCAAAGCTTGTTGAGATTGTCAGAGAAAAGAAGTTAAGTGAGCTCAGGGCGGAACTTCCTGTTTACGCTACAAAAAGGGGTGCTCTTCCATGTGCAAACGAAAAGAAAGCAGAGTTCATGGAAAAGGTAAAAACAAGGCTTGAACCCCTTGGGAAAATCCTTGACATTGACGGGATCCGCGTGGAACTCAAAAACGGCTGGGTGCTGGTCCGCCCCTCGGGTACGGAGGCAAAAGTAAGAATTACGGCAGAAGCCCGGAAAAACGTAGAGGAGATATACGACATGGCAGAAAAAATAGTGAAGGAGGCGCTTAAATGAAAGCAGTTGTCCTTGTGGCAGGCAAAGGCACAAGGATGGAACCTCTCACCTCCGACTGCCCGAAAGTAATGCTTCGGGTTGCAAACAAACCGATACTTGAACATATCCTGAACGCAGCCGTAGAAGCAGGAATCGAGGGTTTTGTCTTCATTACGGGATACCTGGAAGAACAAATAAAAGCTCATTTCGGGGACGGAAGCAAATGGGGGGTGAGCATTGAATATGTGCAGCAAAAAAAGCAGCTTGGGACTGCAGATGCTATAGGTTATGCCAGAGAGTACGTTGAAGGAGCATTCCTCGTACTTAACGGAGACATGCTCATAGGACAGGAGGACTTAAAATCCCTGGTTTCAAGAAAAGAAGAGGCTATCATCTGCGTAAAAGAGGTAGAAAACCCCTCGGATTTCGGAGTGCTTGAGACCGAAAATGATAAAGTGGTCAGGATAATTGAAAAGCCGAAAACCCCCCCGACCAATCTTGCAAATGCCGGGGTTTACCTATTCAGAGAGTCCATTTTTGATTTCATTGACAAAACCCAGCCCTCTGTGAGAAGAGAACTTGAGATTACAGACTCCATCCAGATGCTGATCGACAGCGGGGCACCTGTGGGCTACAGCTCCCTCGAAGGCAGGTGGATTGACATCGGATATCCCTGGGACCTCCTGAAAGCAAACGAACACCTTTTAAAAGACCTCAAGGGCAGCTGCGAAGGTACCGTGGAACCAAATGCAACCATAAAAGGGGAAGTTGCAATCGGGAAAGGTACCCTCATCCGGAACGGTTCCTATATCGAAGGGCCTGTAATAATAGGTAATAACTGCGATATAGGACCCAACTGTTTTATTCGCCCTTCAACTGCAATAGGCAACAGTGTAAGGATAGGAAACGCCGTGGAGTTAAAAAACACAATTGTCATGGAAGGCACTCATATCGGACACCTGAGTTACGTAGGGGACAGCGTCATCGGGAACCGCTGTAATTTTGGAGCCGGTACGAAGGTTGCAAACCTCCGTCACGACGGGAAGAACATAAAGGTAATGCTGAAAGGCAGGATTCTTGACTCCGGCAGAAGAAAACTCGGTGTGATTATGGGAGATGATGTGCATACAGGCATCAATACGAGCATAAATATAGGCGTGATAATACAAAAAGGAAGAGTCACCCTTCCCGGAGAAGTAGTAAAACACTGATCCCGGTATCAAAGTCAGAAAACGAAGCAGGACCCCCTCCTTTTCCCTGGCGGCATAGGAAGGGGAATCCCGAGATTTCTTTTTTGAATTTATATATTTTATTTGAATTTATATATTTTATTTGAATTTACAGATTTTATTTGAATCAATTCTATCGGGTTCAGGAATAAAGCTGCTTTATGCTCCAGAACACTGTTTTTCGGAAGAAACCTTCCACTTCTACATCAAGAGAGCCTTCATTCATCTGCTCTACAGCTTTTCTTAAAGGATCATCCGAATCAAGTATCTCTCTTATAGTCTCTTCGTCGGATTCTACAGTTATGGAAGGACCAAACTTTGAATTTGGATCATTGGGAGTGTCATACCTGTAAAAATCTCCTACTTCCCCACCCCTCATAAGTGCAGTTACGTAGAGCATCTCACCACTCTCAAGTTCAATTCTTCCCGCAACCTCTTCACTTGCCACAAGCCGTTTAACAAGTGAGGGGACATTATCAAAATTCTCGTTATAAAGCTCCATCTGCGCACTTAATTCCGAAAAAAGGTCGTTCTCCGCACTGGAATTAAAAGAAGTCGTAAAAGTTTCAGCTGCTGTAACGTTACCCGCACCGGAAGCCGCACCTGCGGAATAAACAAGTAAAAGCACAACCAGAAGGGAACCTATAGCCCTATTTTTCCAATAAACCATGGTTGAAAATAAGTAACAGGGATATAAAAAAGTTCTCAATATAAATAAAAACCTGGCAAAAAGAGTTAAAATCGAAAAATAAAAAACTTACCGGGATAAGTATTATCCAGCGGCAAGATTTAAAGTTTAAGAGAGGGTCTGAACACCTCAGAACAGTACTTGTCGAAGACCTGGTCTTCAACCTGTTCGCAGATTTTCTTATAATCTTTCGACTTTGGGTCGTGCTTGTTCATAGTCTTTTTGACTTCAGCGTTCATCTTGTCAAGAGTTTTTTGGTCGAAACCGTCCGTATTCTCCATAGTAAACATATAAATCATACTCTAGAACTAACTTAGTTAGATGCTTAAGATTTTTTACATTATTTAGATTTCTATATTACATACACAGTATTACCATACAAATAGATTAATTGGTAACACACTGGTAAATAATTGCTAGCTTATAACTATTCGTGAGAATAATTATAATTAGATAATTAAAATATTTATATTAATACTTTAATATATTAGCTTTCCCTTTGATCAACTTCATAAACCCTTAGCATAAAACCTCTGAGTCTTTATCTCAGGGGTAGTTGACTTGTACTTCAAATGAATAGACTTAAGGGATTTGCTAAATAATCCATTATGGAAACCTGTTTACTCAAAGAAATATTATTCAAAGCCTGCATAAACGGTTGTTCAAGCAAATTTTAAACAATAAACTCTTATTTCCTACTCCTATAAATATTTTACATACAGGGAAAAAAATCCTTTAGGACATACACATCTGTACATTACATTAAATATATGAATATATATGGTTACCTGAAGTCAGACTGTATTATATAAATAAACGGCAGGGAAATAATGTCTTTCATGAATGATTTTCAGTAACCGGGTTTATTTCTGCGTAGTCAGGATGAGGCTTTCGTAATCGAATATCCAGAATGGTTCATAGGGTTAATTTTATTAGCTCTTCAGGTTACTATAAGGTATAGAAAAGTATTCGAGTTGATAACAAAGTGCGACCGATCTCACAAAGAGTGAACGCGAAAAAAATTCACGAGAACACTACCGAGTTCGGGAAATCCACATCCGAACTTCTTATTCTGAAGCCTGAAGGATATCCTCTAAGCGGCATGATGGAAGAATATCCTGTTATTGAAAACAGGGATGTTTTTGAATTCTATGCACGGGAACAATGGAACGGATATGTTGCCCGCAAAGGAGATTATCTCTTTGACAGGAGAATGTTTCCTGACTTTGCATACCGCATTATAGATGTGGAACCTGCAGAATCCCTGATAGGGAACTCAACATCAATTATCGTAACCGAAGAGGAAAATGGAATTTCTTCCTCTGAAGAGATAAAAAGTGATGTTAGATTTGAAGATGTGATAGGACAGAAACTTGCAAAACAGAAATGCAGGCTAATCGAACGCTTCCTGGAAGAGCCCGAACGTTTTGGGAAATGGGCACCAAGAAACATTCTGTTCTTTGGACCCTCCGGCACTGGAAAAACCATGCTTGCAAAAGCCCTTGCAAGCAAGACCGATGTGCCGATCATTCCGGTCAAGGCTACCCAGCTAATAGGGGAATATGTCGGAGACGGAGCCCGTCAGATCCATCAACTCTATGACCGGGCAGAAGAGATGTCTCCCTGTATAATCTTCATTGACGAACTTGATGCCATTGCCCTGGACAGGCGATTTCAGGAGCTCAGAGGAGACGTCAGCGAGATCGTAAATGCCCTTCTGACAGAAATGGATGGTATAGTTGAACGCGACGGAGTCTGTACCATCTGTTCAACAAACCGTGTCAATTCCCTGGACTCTGCTGTGAGAAGCAGGTTTGAAGAAGAGATTGAGTTTGTCCTTCCGGAGGAAAAAGAAATCATTCATATACTGGAATCAAATGTGAAGACGTTCCCTCTGAAGGTAGAGGAATTTGATTTCCAGACACTTGCAAAGAAAGCTAAAGGGCTTTCAGGCAGGGACATTGTCGAAAAAATCCTTAAAACCGCCCTTCATCAGGCAATCATAGAAGATAGGGAAATTGTCAGTGGTAAAGACTTTGAAAAAGCCCTTGAAAGATTGAGCAAGAAAGATTTCACTCCGGACCCAACACATCTGTATGTATAAAACTTTAAGAGAAAGTGCCTTTTTATCCCTTTTCCAGGAGATATTTCCAGGTACCTCTCCTATACATCATTCTTTGAATCTGTATTTGAACTCAAAGCCAAATTTATTTAAGGAAAATAATGCCATCATTATAAAAAAGCAAATGAAAGAAACAGATACAAAAGATATTATCAGATAATGAAGAAGTCCAGTTTCCTGAAAATTTATGTTCATCAATGAAAATAAGGCGACTCTCTCATTATATATTGGATAGAAGTAAGTACAATTGGCACCACAAGCATCATCCAGCAATAGATGAGAAAAGAAAGCAGCTTCACCAAAAAGACCTAGATATATTGCCTTACTAACTTTCCCATATGCCATATATCCTATAAGTGTTCCGAACAGGATTGCAGAAAAACTGAATAGAAGTGAATGGGTTGGGACAGAGCCAATCCAGCAGTGTTCAATAGTGCCATTTACGAGCAAATTATAAACAACCATGATGTCTGGAAACAGCGCACATAAACTGCCTACAAATAATAGCAACAGTAAATGCATTGAACCTTCAAAAGAAGCTTCTCTGTGATAAATTGATCTGACAATAGCATACACAGCTACTGCGCTGATACCGAATACAAAGAACAAAATATGTGCAACTGGATAGGGCATAACAAACTACTCTTTTACTGGATGGGGCATAACAAACTACTCTGTTAAAATATATATTCGGCAGGTAACTTTTTTTACTGAATATTTTACTAATTGTGTTTTGTCACCTGTTTAATATACAATGTTTAATAAAAAGGAATGATATCTATAAAACTGTTAGAGAAAATGTATTTAGAAACTATTGTCACTATTGCATATAGTCTGTATTCTACAGGCAAACCTTAAAATGAGAATATTATTATTGATGGCGTTTTTAAAAATAGAAGTTTATCAAAATATTCACAAAAGGAAATCCTCAGTCCCTCCTTAAATAGTCAATTTTTTCTATGACTACTAGACTTAAGGATAATTTGTTCTGTTGTGCTTTTCTATACCCTGATTCTTTATAAATATACTGCAATGCGACTTTGAAGACCAGACCAATTCTGTTGGCTAAGAATTTAGAGCAATTATCATCTAAGAAATGGAGTTTTGCATTTGACTCTTACAATTGCCGCAATGCCTGCGTATAATGAGAGCCACGTGATCACAGAAGTAATTCTGGGTTGCAAAAAATATGTTGATAAAGTTATCGTGGTGGACGATGGAAGTTCGGATAACACTGCAGAAATTGCAGAGTCTGTGGGAGGATATGTAGTGAGGCATGAGGTAAATAAGGGATATGGTGCGGCTCTTAAATCCTGTTTCAAATTAGCTCGTGAATTTCATGCAGATGCAATGGTAATAATAGACTCTGATGGGCAGCATAATCCGGATGAGATTCCTCAGTTACTGGAACCCTTAAAAGATGGTGCAGATCTCGTAATCGGCTCCCGGTTCATAAAAGGTAATGGGAAAAACGTGCCAACCTACAGAAAAATCGGCATGAAAATTCTAGACATTGCCACATACTTTGCAGGTGGGATCTATGTTACAGACTCCCAGAGCGGTTTTCGAGCTTATGGAAAAAAAGCGATTGAGAATATCTGGCTTAAGGGAGATGATATGTCTGCAGGCTCTGAAATTCTGCTTTATACGAGAGATCATAACCTTAACTTTGTAGAAGTTGAGATTCATTGCAGATATGATCTTGAGCAGTGTTCAAGCCAGAATCCGTTTGCACACGGTCTGCAGGTGATGCTCCAGATTCTAAAGGATATGGAGATCAGGAGACCTTTATATTATTTCACGATTCCGGGAATGATGTCAACTACCGCTGGATTGTTTATGGGAACGAAGTTTTTACAGGATTTTTATTCTGGAGAAAGTTTGAGCTCTGGATCGACTTTATTGATGATTTTGATAATGTTTGTTGGGATTTTTATGGTGTTTACCGGGATTATACTTCATGCGATTTCCAAGATGATTTATCAAATAGTATCAATTCAAAAAGAAATTGAATCTCAAGATAATGGTTTTTGAATACAGAAATAGGGGAACAGGAATCTGAATGGAATACTCTGAGGAATTTAACACACGAATGGAAAACCCTGAAGAAATTAACCTGAGGGAAGTTATGGAGTATTATGGTTACACCGGCTCATTCGGTGTAATTAAATTTTATTTTCGTTATGCAATTAACTGGATATTGCAGACAATAGCTAAAATTTGTCCTCATTTTGGAATATCGGTAAAACTCCAGCGGATGAGGGGCGTAAAAATTGGAAAACATGTATTTTTGGGGCCTGGTGTCAATATCGATGATCTATACCCGGAATTAATTACAATCGAAGATTACGTCGGTATCGGAATGGGAACAATGATCTTTGCACATTCGAATCCAACCTGTTCCCCATATCTAAAAAAAAAGTACTATCCAAGGGAAGTAAAACCTGTAACTATAAAAAGTGGGGCCTGGATTGCACCTGGTAGTATAATTCTTGCAGGAATTACAATTGGGGAACATAGTGTTGTTGGAGCTGGGAGTGTTGTTATGAAAAACGTAGAACCCTATACAGTTGTAGTTGGCTGTCCGGCTAGAGTTCTAAAGAAACTTGAGTGATTAGTAGTGACCACCTTTTGGATTTGCTTTAGCAGCGTTATACGTTTGACAGAAATATGAGGAAAATTCATTCCAAAAAAAACCAATTGAATCAAGCCAAAAACATATTACAAAAATAATATAGGTTGCCCATAATAATTCTGGACTTAAATTGACAAACATGTTTGTGAAAATAGGTTAGTACAGTGTGAAAAAATGCCTAAGTCATTTCGTGGGGGGTACTAAGCATGATTAACGCACTAAGTTTCGATCTGGAGTATTGGTACACTGCAGAACTCGTTTGTAGATTTGCACCTGATGAAAAAGAAGACCAAGTAATAGAAGCTGTATATCCTTTACTTGACTTGCTAGATAAATATGATACGAAAGCCACATTTTTTGTTCTGGGGAAATTAGCAGAAAAATATCCCGAGTTAATAATAGAAATCTCCAAAAAGGGTCACGAAATCGGCTCCCATTCATATTCCCATAAGACTCTTCATGAGCTTGGAATGAAAAAATTTGAATATGAAATTGAAAAGACTAACAGCATTTTGAAATCAATTACTGGAAAATCTCCACTTGGATTCAGGGCTCCGACTTTTTCAATCGACAATACGAATAAATGGGCTTTAGATATACTGGTTAAAAATGGTTATAAGTATGATTCCAGTGTTTTTCCGGTGAAGACAAATTTATATGGAGTCCCGGATGCGCCAGTATTTTCGTACTGTCCTTCTAAAGACGATATTACTGTGCATGATCCAGATGGCCCGATAATAGAGTATCCTTTGAGCGTTATAAAATTTGGAATAAATATCCCCATTGCAGGCGGATTTTATCTTAGACTTCTTCCAATTTCTTTTTTAAGATCTGCTATAAATCGGGTAAACACGAAAAGATCCGTGGTTATCTATATGCATCCCTGGGAGATGTATTCTGATACACAAAAGGTTCCACTTCCTTTAATTTCTCGTTTTATTACCTATTATGGGGTTAATTCGGCCTTTAGTAAACTTGAAAATTTACTCAAAAATTTCACATTTTCTCCAATAAAGGAGGTATTAAATTTATGAAGTATGATTTTCAGATTCATTCGAAGTATTCTAAGTATGTATATCTTAAACCTGGAACTATTCTCAAAATTGCAAAAATTAGGACTGTAGACTAATTTTGGGGTGGTTTGTATAAAAATATGTTTCATATTGTTGATAAATAAAGGGGGAATGGTACATTATGTATCACAGCTTTGCAATTCTCTAGCTAACTTTAGTACTGAATGTACTATTTATTTAATCGCTCCAAAAGGTATCAATGAAAATCTCTTTGACAACCGTGTCATTTTGAAAAAAATTCCCTCTATTAGTATACATGGATATCGAATTGATTTGATGATTAAGTATCTTTTGGAAATAAAGCCCGATATTATACATACCAGTATGGTACATCCTTTTATAGTTCCTTTATTGCCAGTCTTAAAAAAAATGGCTCCTGTTGTAGCTACAGTTCATGACGTTCAGTTACACTCTGACCAAAAAAATTTCATTTTTGATATGAGTACATTAATTACTTCTAAATTTGCGGATTTGGATTTTGTTCATGGTGAAAGGCTAAAGTTAGATTTAATAAAGAGAGGAATTTTAGATTCAAAAATCTCTGTTATACCCATTGGAGATTTTTCATTTTTTAGTTCAATAAATCAGAAAGAAATTAATGAAGAAGAAAACACAATTCTATTTTTTGGTAGAATACTTGAATACAAAGGAATAGACTATCTAATAAAAGCAGAACCTCTGATCTCCTCAAAAACATCAAATTTCAGAATAATCATTGCTGGTAATGGTGATTTTTCTCAGTATGAAAATATGATAGATAATAAAAATCACTTTGAAATAATCAATGAATATATCCCGGATGAAAAGGTTTCTGAATTATTTCGGAAATCTTCAGTTGTCGTTTTGCCTTATATCGAAGCATCACAAACAGGAATAATTCCAATAGCTTATGCGTTTAAAAAACCAGTCGTTGCAACAGACGTAGGAAGCCTTTCTGAAGTTGTTTTAGATGGTGTTACAGGTTTTATCGTACCGCCTAAGGATTCACAAAGTCTAGCTGATTCACTATTAAATGTCTTATTAAATAAAAAGTTAAAGAATAGTATGGGCAATGCAGCATATGAGTTTATGAAAAAAAATATGTCATGGGAAGGAATAGCACAAAAAACAATAGGGGAATATAAGAAACTCATTCCTAATAATTGCTGAGGGATAGAATGAAGACTAAAACATATTTTGGTATATTTCCAATAGTTTTCTATTTTTTAAAAAAAAGAGCTAATGATTTAATCCTCAAAAAAAAACTTATGTTCGAAAAAAATGTGTTTATTGGTCCGAATGTAGTATTAGATCCTGAATATCCCTGGCTAATCTCTATTGGAAAAAATAGCTCTTTGGCTAAAGGAGTAGTCGTTTTAGCTCACGACGGAAGCACTAAATTACACACAGGGTATTCAAAAATAGGAAGAGTCAGCATTGGTGAAGAGACTTTTATTGGCATAAATAGCATCATACTTCCACATGTTAATATTGGAAATAATGTTATCATTGGGGCTGGTAGCATAGTAACATCAGATATTCCTGATAATTGTGTTGCGGCTGGAAATCCAGCTAAAGTAATATGTTCTACCTCCGAAATTATTGAAAAACATAAGCAAAAAATGCTCTTATCTCCGATATATGAAAACGGATGGACAAGCAGAACAGGCATTACAGAAAAAAAGAAAGAAAAGATGAATGAAGATTTGAAACAAACGATGGGGTATATAATTTAAAATGCTTACGTTCCTTTCAAAAATATTCTAAAAAAATTAACGGGGTATGACCTAGGAATTTATTATGACAGAATATAACAAAGTGAAAATCAATATTACAAGTATTGCCTTATCAATTCAATTCGCAGCCTTGGGTTTGATATGTGCTGATATTATGGGCATTAGCATTCCAATTATCAACATTCCAATACTAAGACATATTGTAGTTTTTATATATTTAGCCTTTATTCCAGGACTTTTAATTCTCAGTATTTTAAAAATTAATCTAAAATTTATAGACTTGATCATATTCTCTTTTGGCTTAAGCTTATCATTTGTTACGATATCAGCCTTATTTGAAAATATAATTGCAATTATTTTAAACATTGAAAATCCAATATCCGAAATATATTTGACTGTATATTATAACATTACAACATTTGTTCTTATTTTATTGTCAAAATGGAAAGGTTGTACATTTATTACCTTTGATCGATTAGATAACTTGAATTTAAAGGTTATTGCTATATTATTTATTCCTATTTTTTCTATATTTGGCAGTATTAGTCTTAAATATCAAGGTGTAAGTTATTTACTGTTGTTGGTTCTGATTACGATATCCGGAATTCCATTTATGAGTTTAAGGTTAAAAGATAAATATTACCCTTTGATAATTTGGGCGGTTTCTTTTTCATTATTAATACACACTAACCTCTCTTATGCTGGAAAATCATTTTATGAAACATTCCTCCCAGAAATTGTCTACACTGCAGGTATATGGGATCCGTTATTTCCTTATGAACCAAATAATTCTTTATTAACTACTTCTCTTATGCTTCCTGTTTTTTCCAAACTGATGGGTATAGGAATTATTTGGGGAGTTCAGATAATTAGTTGGATTGTAATGGCTTTTATACCCGTAGGAATGTATCAAATTCATTCTAAATTTCATGGTTGTAAAGTGGCTTTTCTTTCTTCGTTTTTATATATATTTATGCCATTTTATTATACACAAGAATGGGTAATGTATGCTCAAAGAACAGCTTTTGCTTTGTTATTTATAACCCTCTTTTTGTTATTGGTATATAGCGATATAGAATTAATTAAAAAGAAAATTCTACTTCCGTTTTGTTTATTTCCAATCGTAGCTTCACATTATGGCGCAGCCTATTTCTTTTTAATTACTCTTACAATATATGAAGTATTAATGAAAATTTTTAAAATAGATCAAATTATCAAATTAAATACATATATACTATATACCGCTCTTCTTATTTTCTGGTATGTAGGTACATCTTCAGCAAGTAACGTCATCTGGATAGGAAGGCTTATTTTAGATGTGTTCAGTAATTTATCTAAGTTCCTACAACCAAGTGATAACTATACGCTGAAATTATTATTTTCAACTAACTCATATTCTCTCGATGTTGCAAAATATTTCAATATAGTTATAATATTCTTATTATTTAGTGGTATTTTATTATATACACAAAAAAAAATACTCGTAAATCGGACAGAATATGGGATATTATCTATATCTTCGATACTTATTTTGGTTACCCAAATATTACCCCATTCTATGGGAAATGGTAGATTGCTTTCTATGGTATTGATCTTTGCTTCTCCATTGTGTATATATTCGTTTTTATTCTTTTTAAAACCATTAAAGTTGGATCATAATAAAACATTAACTATTTTTTCGATTTTTTTATTTGTGTTCTTTATTTTTGGTTCGGGGATTTCGTCGAATATTATAAATACAGTCTCGGGAACAACCGTGGATTATTCTATTAACCGTCAAATGGATAGATTGGCTATTCAAGAAAGTGATGGTACAGGAAAATGGCTTTTATATTGGCCTTATCGTCTAGACTCTACTATAGATGCCACTAATTGGTTTGTGACGCATAATTCCGGGAAACACATATATTTAGATTGGTGTCTTTACAACCATTTCATAACTCATGAAGGAACTTCAGAGATACATAGATGTTATAATGTTGATTACGGAAGAAAAAAAATATTTGAGAATATGGTGATGGCTAATAGAGTACTTTTCACAGAAGTATTACGTGGAATAAAGCCGATAAATAATGGAGAATATTTATTTTTGATCCAGCACAACACGGTAGAAAATTCAATAATTATAGATGAACAAACTGTACTAAAAACATCAGATTATAAAGATCATTTTGAGGAAATGAATAATATTTACAATAACGGTGGAAACATTTTATTTCATACAGATAAAAATGAACTATACTTTCAATAATAACGGAAATATTTCTACATTTTTGTAGGGGCAACAGGGGAAGTGTAGAAAATAATGGATTATACACAGATCTCAAAATTACAGAGAATTACAGAGACATCTGTGGAAAATCCGATTTAGAGTATAGATTTATTCAGATAAACATAAAAGAGTTTTGACAATGATTTCAAACCTTCAAAATAAAATACATTATATAAACTTTATTCATGATCCGTTATTCAAAAATGCCTTTTTTCTCATGCTTTCATGTATTTCTACTGCAGGTTTTGGATTCATTTTTTGGATGCTGGCAGCAAAATATTATTCTGCAAGTGATGTAGGAATTGCAACTGGAATTATATCTTCGATGACATTAATTGTTTATTTATCAAGACTTGGCCTTGATTATTCAATTATCCGTTTTTTTCCCACACATGACAAATGTAGGGTTTTCAACACATCTACAGTTATTCCAACATTTGTTGCATTAATCTTTGGTTCAATATTTATAGCAGATGTGCATTTTTTATCACCAGAACTCATTATATTAAGATCCCCACTATATGCACTTTTTTACTTTATATCACTTGCTTCAAGCTCTGTGATATTTATGGCGGGCATCGCTTTTGTTGCAATAAGAGAAGCAGAATTTCAACTGTATATGAATCTGATTGTGGGCTCCAGAGTATTATTCTTAATGTTATTCATATCTCTAGGAGCAATTGGAATTTTCTATGCGGTAGGTGCTTCATTCTTTTTTGCATTTATTGTTGCTTTAGTGTTAATTATAAAGTCCGGAATAAATCCAAAACTAGAAGTAGATAATAAATATTTGACTGATAGTTTTAATTTTTCTGCAGGGAACTATCTTACAGGTCTGTTTATGACTGTTCCTACTATGTTATTACCAATCATCATCCTGAATATGCATTTGGTTGAGCAGGCAGCTTATTACTACATTGTATATGGGATTGTGCTTTTGTTATTTATGATTCCAGATTCGATCAGTACATCATTATTTGTTGAAGGAAGTAATGGTCAATCATTAAAGAAAACTGTTATTCGAGCATTGATCATTATATTTTTGCTTCTAATCCCAATTGCATTATTTCTCTATTTATATGGGGACTGGATACTTGGATTTATAGGGCAAGATTATGTTGCAGGGGGTTTAGGTGTTTTAAAACTAATGATTTTTGCGAGTTTTTTTGTGGTAGTGAATAATGTCTACTTTGCGATAAAGAGGATTCAGAAGGATACTAAAGAAATTACAGTACTCAGTGGAATAATTTGCGTTTTATTAATAGGATTTTCATATCTGCTTATACCCACTCTTGGAATTTTAGGAATCGGGTATGCCTGGATAATTAGTTATGGAGTTGGAGCGTTGATAATTGCAATTCGAGTATGGAGAAATAGATGACCCTAAAAGGATTACGAAGATTGCACACGAAGTACCCCACCTGTCGAGCTAAAGCCTGCAGAGGAAGGGAACTTTCACCTTATTGTTAAATTTGGGACTGATGTTACAGTCTTTTCGTGTTTTCTGTGGCTATCGAGGGCGTTGATAATTAGAATATGACATCAACTACCCCTGAGCTAGAGACTCAGGGGTTTCCTTCTGAAGGTTAATGAATTAAGTGTAAACATTTACGTGCGAAGCTATAAAAAAAAATTCATCACATGCCATTAAATTGCCCTGATATTCTTAAATTATTAATTGTAAGGATAATTTATTCTACAAGGTTTATTAACATCTTTGCTATCTCTATATATGTTCAACCATGAGCAAAATTTAAATTTATTAATCTAAAAACAAAGACGTGTAAACAAAATAATTTAGAAAAATCAAATGCTGTGTGTATCTATATTCACATTTAGGAATTTTAAAACATCACTAATGTAATGGTAGATGACATAATGGTGGACGACATATATGAAAGAGAGTAAAAATAATCATTCTCATAATTCTAATGATATATCTCATTCTCATAACTTCAGTCATTCAGGAAAAATTCCTGTTAAATATAGGATAAAGCATTTGTGGCATAAAATAGAAAACAGTTTTGTATTCATGGCTCTTGCAAGCTTTTTTTGGTTACTATATAAGTCCGGAACAAAACCATCAAGAATTGTTTATCCTTGTCAAAAAGCTGCTGCTGCTAGTCTAAGTACATTTGTAATACTTGCAATAATATCATCTCCACTTTTTATATATATGAAGAAAATTCAAACTTTTTTCGCCCACGATTCTAAATTAAGTAGATCATTATTATTTATAACAATAATAGCTGCTATATTTGGAGTCTTTTTAGCAATTGATTACTATAGTAGCATGCCAATGAATTCTCCAGTTGGACCTGGATTAGAAGGAAAAGTTCTATCCCCATCTGAGCAAGTAAACCTGGGAACTCAAAGTGAATATGCAACAATTCCTGCTGCATATGATTTACCGTCTCCTCATAGAGTTGTAACGGTTCATGATTCGAATTCTTCTACCTGGGAAGGAGAGGGAAATCCGAATAACTACATTAATCAAACTGAAATCGATAAAATGGTAGATATTGGAATAATGGAATTGACCGGAACAACATCTCCCCAAGATGGATGGAGAAAAATAATCCCATATGAGAATGGACAATCAGTTGCAATAAAAATGAATTTTAATAATAATTGGTATTTTTCATCGAGTGGATTTTATTATGATGATAATTCAAATATAAACATGCTCAATTATGCCGCAGTTGTAAATTCAGTAATAAGAGGATTGAAGTCTATTGGTGTACCTTCAGATAAAATATGGATAACTGATCCATCAAGACCTGTGCATGACCAGTTTAGAGAAAGAATAGAAGATAAGGGAGTGCAATATTATATAAATCAAAATTGTGGTGCATATATTGAAGGAAGGCCAAATGTTTATGTAACCGGTTATGTTTCTGATAGCTCGGTATATGCATCAACAAGCACAACATATGATGAAAAAATAAGACCTGCTCAAGTATTTGCTGATGCAACCTATATAATTAATATGCCTCAGCTAAAAGGACATGGATATTCAAATGTTGGAAGAGTGACTTTGGGTCTAAAAAATAATTTTGGAAGTGTTCATTATACTGCTAATGCGCTTGGAGATTGTCCTGCGCATAAAGCGGAGCCTTTTGCAAAACTTTTGGCAGATATCAACAATAATTCAGTTTTTAGAGATAAAACAAGGCTAATTGTAGGGGACGGCATAATGGGCAATCCTGATATAAATTATGGTCCCCCTACTTTATGGAAGTCATTTGGAAACAAGCCACCAGAAACTCTTTTCTTTGGAGTCGATCCGGTAGCAACAGACTCGGTCATGGTGGATTATATAAGAAGAGAAGCAGGTCCACAGGCGACAGGTCTTGTTCAATCTTATGCAGCTGCCCTGGGATTGGGAGTCGCAGAATCCTGGAATGATCAAGAAAAATATACCTATATAGATTATCATCCTATAGATCTTGATAGTCAAATGTGAACTACCCCTGAGATCAGGGTAATTAATTACTTTATTTTTTGAGAACAGGTCGTCTTCAGGCTCTTCTCCGCGTTCTATATGTGTTATATTCCATGCGTCTTCGGTTAAGAGAGAATCATGATAAATTGCCCTATTTCTGTGATATATCTCGAAAACATATATAGATCTGAAGTTGGAACAGGATATCGATTTTAGTTTCGGTGTTCGAAATTTGAGATTAATTTTTGCTCTAAAATCGATAGCATACAGGCAAAAAAATTCCTTAACCGAAGACGCATGTGTTATATATTCTTAATGAATCCTTCCTAAGGAATCATCTTACCTAAAAGATGTCGATATTATACCAGAAGCCTGCCTCAAATTTTGCCCAATTTACCAGAAATCAACACCTTGCTTCACTCCCACTCAGAAATAATAAATTGGTTGTGTTCATCCCATATATGGAGTCGTTTTTGGTGTTAACAAAAGACTCCATGATATCCAATAACTTTTTTGATCAGACATTCATTTATAAAAAACGGGTTTTCGGAGCTAAGAAAATTAGAAACTACGGGCCTCTGGGATAGTTTTATGTATGGAAATCATTAATGTATAGAAATCATTAATGTATGGAAATCATTAATGTATAGAAATCATTAATGTATGGAAATCATTAATGTATAGAAATCATTAATGTATTGAAATCATTAATGTATGGAAATCATTAATGTATGGAAATCATTAATGTATGGAAATCATTAATGTATGGAAATCATTAATGTATAGAAATCATTATTCTTTATAAGAAGTCTTAGTTCTCAAATAATAAGTGCATACTCCAATATAAGGAGACATTTATCAAAATGCAAAACTTAGACAAAAGTCATATTGAGTAAGATCTCAATCATACCCTAAATAAGATTTAAAAGGGATTCTCATGAATGAAATACGTGAAAGCGATCGCTTTGAGTGCAGGGTTATAAGCGTAATCCAGAACCTAACCTGGAAAGGTGTGACAGTTGAAGAAAAAGACACAAGAGGTAGAGTATACTTCGGAAGGGTCAAAGGTGAAATAGAAATCAACCCCGGAGACACATTCTTCCTCGGTATCAGGCCGATCTATGAAATAGAAGACAAAACCATGAGAGTTACACTCTACGACGCTGAAAATAAAGACCTGGACTGGACGCTTGTCTGAATAACCTGATTTTTGTTGTATAAAGATTATTTCTACAGATTAATATCCTGTAGAGAAATTTAATCTAATTTTTAAACCCTGATTTTAAGGAAAACTTCAATTTTTCCGCAAAACGCCCTGTAAAAGGCATCGTAAGGCTCAATCAGATCTGATTATTTAGATCTGATTTTAGATCTGATTATTTAGATCTGATTTTAGATCTGATTTTAGATCTGATTATTTAGATCTGATTTTAGATCTGATTTTAGATCTGATTATTTAGATCTGATTTTAGATCTGATTATTTAGATCTGATTATTTAGATCTGATTATTTAGATCTGATTATTTAGATCTGATTATTTAGATCTGATTATTTAGATCTGATTATTTAGATCTGATTATTTAGATCTGATTATTTAGATCTGATTATTTAGATCTGTTCACTCAGGTCTGTATGGTATCTCAAGTTCCATCAGGTCATCGGCTACAATAACATTTTCAAACACTTTTTTTGAGTCTCTCAGGATAGGCTCCACATCATCAGTATAACGCGAACTTATATGGGTAAGGACCAGTTTCCTGACTCCGGCTTCTTTTGCAAGGGCTGCAACCTCACCTGCTGTCGAATGCATGGATTCTTCCGCCCAGTCTGCCATCTCATCAGCGAAACTGCCGTCATGGATAAGGAGGTCGGCATCCCTGCTCGCCTCCAACACGGCTTCACAGGGCCTGGTATCTCCGCTGTACACAATTGTCCTTCCAGGCCTGGGAATTCCCATTACTTCTTCGGGCCTTACAACCTTTCCGCCCACTTCTACAGGCTTTCCTTTTTGCAGTTTTGAAAAAAGGGGACCAGGAGGGACGCCAATCGCGACTGCCTTTTCCCGGTTAAAACGTCCGGGCCGGGGGTTTTCGATAAGGGAATAGCCAAGACTCGGGATGCTGTGTTCGGTCTCTAAAGCCCGGATCACATAGCTTTCCCCTTCTACAGTGTCTCCTGGGCTCAGTTTCACACCCCGGATTTCGTATTTAAGGTTAAAATAACCAAGGGCCTTAAAGAGCTCGGTAAACTCTTTTGTCCCTTCAGGACCATAGATCGTCAACGGCTCTTTCCTGCCCAGAAAAGACATAGTTTGAATGAGGCCAGGAATTCCGAGAAAATGATCGGCATGAAAATGACTGACAAAAATGGAGGACAGACTCATCATCCCCGTTTTTGCCCGCATCATCTGCTGCTGGGTGCCTTCTCCACAGTCAAAGAGTATAAGTTCCCCTTCTCTATTGACCATTACTGCTGACGGATTTCTGTTACGGGTCGGGAGGGACCCTCCAGTGCCAAGAAAAGTTATGCGAAGCATGATGAACTCACTGATTATGATGAAATTACTAACTGATGACAATGAAATTATCACAATGAACTCACTAATTACATCAGAGGTATTTATTAATTACCAGTTGCTCTATACTCTTTAATTTACACATTCTCTTTTAAGAATCAAACCATGAGCAAACATCTGGAGTATACAAAATAGGCATGAGATATAGAAAATAAGTATGAGGTTTAATATATATATGTTGTGCAATAAATATGCATAAAGATGGTATACTATTTATTATAAAAGCTCTTTAAACCCTACAGATTTGCATTTCTATCAAACCTCTTCCCCTCATAAGAAGATGACTTTCCACCTTCAGAAGAAGTTATCCTGTGATGGAACATTCCCCTGCAGGTATCAGGTGTCATCTATCAGGAAATGAAGGAAGAGAATTATCTATCAACAATTGTAAAAGAAGAAAAAGGAACCGTCGTCATATGTCAGGAAATTACGGAAAAGTTTATCTTGTGGGTTCTGGTCCCGGCGACCCTGAACTTCTGACCCTTAAAGCCCGCCGGCTGATTGACAGTGCTGAAGTCATTATCTATGACCAGCTCCCGGGAAAGGTGATCCTGGGCTCAATGCCGGAAAGTGCAGAGAAAATAGATGTGGGAAAATACGCGGGCAACCATACCATGACCCAGTCTGATATCAATAAAGTTATTGTGCAGAAGGCAAAGGAAGGCAAGATGGTGGTCCGGTTAAAAGGAGGGGATCCCTACGTCTTCGGAAGGGGAGGAGAAGAAGCTGAGGTGCTTGTAGCAGAAGGCATAGAATTCGAAGTCGTGCCAGGGATAACCTCTGCAATTGCAGTGCCCGCATATGCCGGAATTCCCGTAACCCACCGGGAGAGCACGTCGATGGTCACCTTCATAACAGGACACGAGGACCCCACAAAGGAAGATAGCGGACTGGACTGGGAGACCCTGGCAAAGTTCAATGGGACCATTGTAATCTTTATGGGAGTAAAGATGCTCAGGCGAAATACTGAAGAGCTCATGAAGCACGGAAAGGACCCTAAAACCCCTGTTGCAGTCATAGAGAAAGGAACCCGACCTGACCAACGGGTAACCGTGGGAACCCTTTCAGATATCGCAGACCTGGCAGAAGAACGAAAAGTAAAGGCTCCTGCCATCACGGTAGTAGGAGACGTTGTCAACCTTCACGCGATTCTTGGCGAGCAGATCACAGGAAAGGAATTTTAAAGGCTCTAAGAGGTAAGAGTATGACTGAAGAATCAAACACAATAAAAATCCCCGTGCTTGCGATCATGAGGCCTGAAAGCTACAGGGAAAAATCCGAGATAATTGCCAGGGACTGCGGCTTTGAACCCATCTATGCTCCTATGATAAAGCTTGAAAGCATAAAAGACGAAGGATTCGAGCCCTTCATTCAGAGGGTTGTTGACGGAACTTCGGATTACGTTGTTTTTACGAGCGCAAACGGGATACTTTTCACACTGGAAAAACTCACGGAAACTGAGAAAGAAAACTTCATCACAGCCCTGAAAAAGACCAGGGTAATAGCAATCGGCCCGAACACGGAGAAAGAGCTTATAAAAATAGGGATTGAAGATTCTTTCCTGCCCGCAGATTACAGTTCCGCAGGAATTGTAGAAGCTCTCTGCCCAGAAGTAAAAGGAAAAACAGTTGACCTTGCAAGGAGCGTTTTTGGAGCCAAGGTTTTGATAGAAGGCCTTGAAAAGTGCGGAGCAACCGTATATGAGACTCATGTGTACACCCTCAGCATCCCCGAAGGTGCAGCCCAGAAAGAACTCATAGAACGTACCCTCGCAGGAGAAGTGGATGCCTTTGCCTTTACCAGCTCAATGATGGTCAAAGGCTTTATGAGGCATGCAGAACAGCTGGGAGCAGGAGAGACCATAAAAGAAACTCTCAGCAGGGCTGTTGTAGGCGCAATCGGGACTCCTACGGGAAATACCCTGAAAAAACATGGGGTCAATGCGGACGTAATCCCTGATGAGTTCACTTTCGAGGCTCTGATAAAGGCTATGAAAAAAGAGCTATGAAAAAAGAGCTATGAAAAAAGAGCTTTGAAAAACCGGCAAATAAAAGTCCCCTGAAAATTTACCCCTAAAAGCCGGTTCAAAAAACAATACTTAAAATTCTGGAAAACAATCTCAATTTTGACGGATCAATATGATAGGCATTTCAAAACTTTACTGCGGAACCGTGGAACCTTCTGATGCCCTTCGCTATGGAAGGGATTCAAAGAGGCTTCCCTCTCACCTTCTGCAGTTTTCGAAAGATAAAAAACCGGTAGTGGTCTGGAACATGACCCGCCGCTGCAACCTGAAATGCGTCCACTGTTATGCCCAGGCAAAGGACATGGAGTTCAAAGATGAGCTTTCAACCGAGGAAGGAAAAGCCCTTATCGACGACCTTGCAGCTTTTGGCTCTCCTGTTATGCTCTTCTCCGGGGGCGAACCCACGATGCGAAAAGACCTGCCGGAGCTTGCAGCCTATGCCAGAGAAAAAGGGATGAGAGCCGTGATTTCAACAAACGGGACTCTTATAGATAAACCTCTTGCAAAAAAGTTAAAAGAGGTTGGGCTTTCTTACGTAGGAATCTCCCTTGACGGTATAAGAGAGACAAATGACAGGTTCAGGGGCATGCAGGGAGCATTCGATGCAGCTCTAAGGGGTCTGCATAACTGCCAGGAAGAAGGCATAAAAGTCGGACTCCGTTTTACCATCAACAAGCAGAACGTAATGGACATCCCTGCGATATTTGACCTCCTGGAAGAAGAAAAAATCCCCAGGATCTGCTTCTATCACCTTGTCTATGCAGGCAGAGGTTCGAAGATGGTGAATGAAGACCTTTCCCTCGAAGAATCAAGACAGGCTGTGGACCTGATTGCTGAGAGGACAAAGGCCCTCCACGAAAAAGGCTTCCCTGCGGAAGTCCTGACCGTGGACAACCACTGCGATGGCCCGTACATCTACCTGAAGCTACTAAAAGAAAATCCCGAAAGGGCAGCAGAAGTGTTTGAACTCCTTTCCATGAACCAGGGCAACTCCTCAGGAATAGGTTTCGGCTGCGTTTCCTGGGACGGCTCCGTGCACGCCGACCAGTTCTGGAGGCACTACTCCTTCGGAAACGTCCGCGAAAGACCTTTCAGCGAGATCTGGACAGACCTTTCTGATGAACTGATGGCCGGGCTCAAGAACCGGAAACCCCTTATCCAGGTTAATGCTGACCGCTGCGCCCACTGCAAATGGTTCGACATATGCAACGGAAACTTCCGAGTTCGAGCCGAAGCCGTGTACGGAAACATCTGGGCAGACGACCCTGCCTGCTACCTCACAAAAGAAGAAATCGGATACGACGAAGCCTGAAAACATTTCAGGCTCTTTTTACTTTTGGATTTTTCTTTTAGCCTTTTATCTCAGCTCATTATCCGTGGAGGTTATTTATAACCCGAAACAGGCGCTTTTCAGGTAGAATATAATTCCTTTTGTTTGCGCCACTACTGATCTTTTTTGCCTCTTTTAATTCTGGAATTGCTTTCGGGCAGAAAGTTAACATTTTAGGATCGGAATCTCCGGCGCAACCAGTGTTTTATTTAAAAACTATCATTAGCAAGCAGGCTCAAACGACCCGAGACACTGAAGGGATAAGGCGAATAAGGTTGTCTGAGTCAGAAAGATATGTAATTAGTCCTCTTAAAGCGAAACTTGGATGGAAAAACTCTATTATTCCTGCCCTGAATTTTATTTCTTTCTGAATCATCAATTAAATTTATTTATTAGAAAGCGCCAGTTATTCCCCATGACCGGAATGTCTGGTAGTGACAATCTCCCGATGACCGTTTCGGAGAAGATCTTTTCGAAGGCCTCTGGAACTCCCGTGAAAGCCGGGGATTTTGTACTGGCAAACATAGACCTGGCAATGACCCACGACATCACAGGTCCGCTGGCAGTCCAGGGCTTTTACGAAATCATGAGAGATGAAGAAGAAAAAAAAGTATGGGACCCCAGCAAAATAGTAATCATATTCGATCACCAGGTCCCTGCAGACTCAATTAATGCCGCAGAAAACCATATTATGCTAAGGAAGTTTGCAAAAGAGCAGGGTATTTTAAACTATGATGTGTATGAAGGAGTTTGCCACCAGGTTCTTCCCGAAAAAGGGCATGTGCTGCCCGGAGATCTGATTGTAGGTTCTGACTCCCATACCTGTGCATACGGGTCTTTGGGGGCATTTTCTACCGGCATAGGGTCTACTGACATGGCAGCTGTTTTTGCCACAGGCAAACTCTGGTTCAAAGTTCCTGAAACCTTCCGTTTTGAAGTCGAAGGTAAACTGCCGAAGCGCGTTTACTCCAAAGACCTTATCCTGCATCTTATTGGGGATGTAGGAGTAGAAGGCGCCAGGTATATGGCTGCCGAGTATGCTGGTTCGACAATTCGCTCCCTCTCAATCCCTGAGCGCATGACCATGTCCAACATGGCAATCGAAATGGGAGGAAAGGCAGGAATCATTGAAGCAGATGAAGTTACCGAAGCATACCTCAAAGAGCGTATACCAGGCTACAAACTTGATCCTTACTGGAAGTCTGATGAAGGTGCTAAATATCTGGATATAAGGCATTACGATGTTTCTAACCTTGAACCCCAGATAGCCTGCCCTCACAATGTCGATAACGTAAAGCCGGTAACTGAAGTAGAAGGCACAAAAATTGACCAGATCTTTATGGGATCCTGCACAAACGGCAGGTTCGAAGACATCAAGCTCATGGCGGATATTATGGGTGACGAACCGATTGCAAAAGGTGTGCGTCTTCTTGTTGTGCCTGCTTCAAGGACAGAATACATGAAACTGTTAAAAACCGGATATATTGAAAAACTCATGAATGCCGGAGCAATCGTAGAATCTCCCTGCTGCGGACCATGCATGGGCGGCTCTTTCGGCCTCCTCGGCCCGGGAGAAGTTGGCCTTGCGACCTCCAACCGCAACTTCAAGGGTAGAGAAGGAAGTGCAGAGTCATTTGTGTACCTTTCTTCCCCTGCAACAGCAGGAGCATCAGCCCTCACAGGAGAAATTACCGACCCCAGGAAGGTTTAAAAAACCCTCCTGTTTTTACTTATTTTGAATTATATCATAATTTATCATTTATCTTGAACAGGTGTTAGAATGCCGGAGGCTGACTTATCTATTTTAAACAGGGTGTATGAGATCATCCTGGATCGGAAAGTGAACTATGATGAAAACTCATATGTCTGCAAACTCCTGAATCACCGCAAGGGTATGAATAAAATCCTTGAGAAAGTAGGAGAGGAATCTATTGAAACTATCCTTGCAGTCAGGAACAAAGACCACAAAGAAATTGTCTTGGAGAGCTCGGATCTGATATTCCACCTGCTGGTGTTGCTTGCAGCAAACGACGTTACCCTTGATGAGATTGCAGCAGAGCTCAGTGCCAGGCACGAAAAAATGAAGAGGGACTGAAAAATAGAGGTGAACTACCCCCACCCTGCTTTCTGATGAAAGTGAGGACGGAGCTTCCTTCGAGTGATTACGTCACCTGGATATTTGCAGTTATGCAAGTATCCATCTGTAATCCTGTTTGTCGAAGATTATCAGAAAACCTCTGATAGCCTGTCCACAAAGCATTCTGTGATAAGAACCGCTTAATGATGTTGATAGCACTATTTCTATCTCTATCAATAACGTTTCCACAATCACATTTCATAGTTCTTTCCCAAAGAGGCATGTCGTGTCTTTTCTTCAGTTGGATTGATCTTGATCTTCTTCGTCAGATGCATATTTGCCCTGGTTATCAACATATTGCTTCAGTATATCTAAGGTTACTTGCCCCGTCGATGCGATAAAATACGATCTTGACCAGAAAGTATCTTTCCATAACATAGTTTTTACTTCAGGGAAGTTTTTACGAATCTCTCTTGAAGTTATTGTTTTTATGGTGTTGATATATTTTGGAATATCAAGCGAAGGTTTTGCTGAAAATAATAAGTGAAAATAGTCTTCGTCACACTCTATATTCAGTACTTCAACATCGAATGTTTCACTTATGTTATGGATTTTAGTTTTTAGAAAATCAACAACTAAAGGGTTCGTTAGAGCTTTTCTCCTATATTTCACACACTGAACAAAATGATAATGGAGTGAATACACAGAATGGCCCTTACGATCCTGTTTATATTGTATAGTCATCACTAGATAGAGATAACTATAAGTATAAGTAATTATGCTACTGTTGTTTTGTAGAAGTTGACGGCTTCCATCCCCCACCTGTAGCTTACGCTCCGAGGAAAGGGACTTCCCGCTTTAGAGTAAAATTGCAGATTCAATACACTGATACTGATTGCAGATTCAATACACTGATACTGATTGCAGATTCAATACACTGATACTGATTGCAGATTCAATACACTGATACTGATTGCAGATTCAATACACTGATACTGATTGCAGATTCAATATACCGCAAGTTCATTCAGCACGTCGGTTTTTGATAGGGTTCCTTTTGGAACTCCGTTGATTGTTACAATAAGCCTTCCCACGTTATATTTATGGAAGAGTTTTACCACATCATAGAGCTGCATATCCCCATCAACGGTTATCAGCTCTTTTGTCATTATGTCTTTGACCTTGACATTGGGCTTTCCCTGGGCAATGGCATGCGCAATATCAGTGTAGGTAATTATCCCTACGATTTTTCCTTTGTCTTCCACGGGGGCTCCATGTACGTTATTCCGGATAAAAAGCCTTGTTGCTTCCTGAATACTGGCATTGAGATTCACAAGCAGCGGGGGATACTTCATATAATGTTTGACATGTTTTTTAGGCAGGGAGATCATTTCTGTAATGTTAAAAAGGATTGAGTTATTAGTGTCGTCCCTTCCTGTAACTTCTCCACGGACTATGAGACGATTTACAGGTGTTGGGCCTACCTGAAGCTTATCGTCCATTACAAAGTCCTTTATATTTCCTATTACCCTGATTACCCCACTACAGGCATCGGGATTCCGGACAGTCGTAAAACTGATTTCCGCAGCTGTTGCCCCATTAACGATAACATTATTCCTGTAGAGAGGGACTACGGATTCATTTTTCAATTGCTGGATGCGTAAAGAATCATATGCTGCCCCTGTTGGTTTATATCCCCCCTTTGGCCCGGGTACACCTTCAACCAGCCCAAGTGCCTTTAATAACTGCATCTGGTTGCGGACTGTTCCAGGGTTTCGCTGGATAACTTCAGCAATTTCTTCCCCTTTAATTGCCCTGTCTTTTTGCCGCTGAAGGTTGATTAATGTAATAATAATATCTTTTTGAATCGGAGTGAGTTCCATACTACCACCATAAATTTCATATACCTTGTATCAGGATGATGTATAATATCCGTACATCGAGAATAGTGTATCCTTAATTTACCATAATTAATGATTATAAATTTATAATACAAATTACAATTACAAATATAAATAAAGTCCGGTTCTTCTTAGACATACAACTGGTTTCATGCCTGTATTTAGGTTATTTAATGATTTGTAATTAAAAACTCCTGATAGAACCATAATTATAATTCGATTATTGATCATGCAATAGACAAAATTAATCAAACAATTCAATTATTGATCATGCAATAGACAAAATTAATCAAACAGTAATTTTACAGCTACCAAATGCCGCTCCAAATCGCTCTTAAGAGAAGCAAATCAGAGTACCTCAAACATATATATAATTTCGTATGTTGTAGTATTTTAAGACCAGAGCTTAATTATTTTTCCGGGTAATCTTTCCGGTATTCTAAGTTTTGGGCAGAAAAAGCTTGGACTGAAGCTGTTCAGAGAATCCGGATAAGAAAAGCAAAGAAACTCCGCTCAGGAACTTTTGCGAAATTTTTGCTTACGGACTTTAGATTTTTCTGTTAAACGTCTTCAATCAGAAAAACCTTTATATAGATTAAAAGAGCCCCCAGAGGGTTAGAAAATGAT
Source organism: Methanosarcina sp. WWM596 (assembly GCF_000969965.1). Lineage (GTDB taxonomy): Archaea > Halobacteriota > Methanosarcinia > Methanosarcinales > Methanosarcinaceae > Methanosarcina. The sequence goes on along the minus strand of NZ_CP009503.1, from coordinate 3,580,064 downwards.
GATCTTCGAGAAAATTCACACAGTTCCTACTTCCGAGGAGTTAACTAATAAAGCTTTTAAACGGGCAGCAAGAGCTATGTCCGGGAAAACTATTGAGGGGAGGGACAGCCGTCTCAGAGCCAATGAGTCCATGGTACTGACGGCTGCAAACATTTTCACTGATAACCTTGCAAATATAGTCAGGCGTTTCCCAAGTTTTGAACAGTTGCCTACATTCTATTATGAATTAACCGACGTCCTTGTAGGCATCGAAAAGCTCAAGATGTCTCTGGCATCCGTTGACTGGGCAAGCAGGAAGATCCATGAAGTTGCAAGAAGCTATGTTGGAAAAATTCGGGAGGCCGATCTTCCCGAGCCTGTCCGAAAAGAAGCCTTCGGAAGGATTGCATCCATTGTCAAATCCATTAACAAGGACCTTCTCTTTCTGAATGAAGCCAGAAACATTCTCAGAAAACTCCCTGATGTCCATGACGAGCCAACGATTGTAATCGCTGGCTATCCCAATGTAGGAAAGTCAAGTTTTGTTTCAAAGATTACAGGTGCAACCCCTGAAATTGCGGCATATCCTTTTACAACAAAAGGAGTAGCCATAGGTCACTTCATACGGAACAACATCCGTTATCAGGTTATGGACACCCCGGGTCTCCTTGACCGCCCCATGGCTGAGAGAAACAATATTGAACGCCAGGCAATTACCGCAATCCGCTTCCTGGACGCAGTTGTAATGTTCATGATTGACCCGAGTGAAAGTTGTGGATATGAAATTGAGGACCAGAACCGCCTGCTTGCTGAAATCAAGGAAAACTTTAATCTTCCCATGCTTGTGGTTGCCAACAAAGCTGACAGACCGGAGTTCAGAAAAATGGATGAGATCGAGCTGAACATATCTACAATTACCGGAGAAGGAATAGAAGAGGTAATGGGAAAGCTTCTGGAGATGATAGAAGAAAAGCGCCTTCGTTCAGAACCATCATTAGAAGAACCATCATTAGAAGAACCATCATTAGAAGAACCATCATTAGAAGAGCAGGATAAGGAATCAATTATCTGATTCCTTATTTAGCCTGTATTTAGTTTAAGGATCTGTTTTAGCTAGAACTCTATTTTATGCAGGATTTGTTTCGGCTAGATCTGGTTTTAGCTAGAATCCGATTTTCAGATATTTTTGCTGGCTGCTCAGAGTATCCTGAGCTGCATCAGCAGGGCAAGGATAAGCAGTATCAGCCCTGTTGTCAACCTTATCTCCACTCTTCTTTTTTCTCTGAACTCCGTAACTTTTTTAGGGCTAAGCCCGAAGGCCAGTAAAAGACCAAGACACATTAAAGGCAGTAGAAGTCCAAAGTTGTATATTCCCAGGTATGCTATTCCTCTTACGATATCGGTTTTTATTGCCAGCATACTCAGAATTGAGAGATAGATTGCTCCGATGCAGGGAGCTTTGACCAGGGAGAACATGCTTCCTGCAAGGAAGGACAGAAGCAATAGATTTTTTTCACCCATCCTTCTCATAAAGTCCTTTAGGGATTCCGGAGTCCTGAAAGTCGATTTCGCATATGTTCTCAACAAGTAAGCGTCATAAATGTGCCAGAGACCCAGCAGGGCAGTCAGCAGGATTGCAATTGACGTAAAATGACTCCGGACTTCAGGCAGGAAACTGACAGTACTCAAAATGCCTATCCCTGCAAACATATACATGGTGAAAATTCCTGTAGAAAAGCCCAGGGTGATTTTGAGCATCTCTTTTCTTCCACCTTGCTGGGCAAAGGTGACAGAAGCCAAGAAAGCCATTACTGCAAGCAGGCAGGGATTAAAACCGGCAAGGATGCCTGCAGCCAGGATTAAGAAGGGGCTTATTTTTTCCAGGTTTTTATTTTTGTTTTCTCTGCTTCCTGTGAGAAGATCTAAGGATTCCGGGGTGAAAAGCAAAGCCGGAGTTTCGAGGGTTTCCAGCAGGAGAACTTCTATTGTGTTTACATTTCCGTAAAAATAGCCATTTGATCTGTTTGCAGCTGATATAGTCAAACCGGAAACAGGGCTCAGCAACAAAAAAAGAGATATGAACACAAGAGTTCCTTTAGTTACAGGCAGCAGGCACACAGATCGCTTTTTCATACTTCACTTCCGAAACTGTTTTTGTGACAACAGCCAGAAATTCTCTATATCGGTGACACATATCACAGACAGTTTTCAGGGAATACCTTCAATGGGCAGGACTGTATTTGGAAATATAACATGTTAAAAAAGGCTCGTTGCAACATAATATAAATTAGCAAGCATCGGAAAATTTGCAAAAAGCTCTTTTCATTGTATCAAGTATCTGGATGCCTCAATATAAATATATCCAAAGTTGACAGTGTTTTCCGAGGATAGGGAAACTAAATAAAAAATAGAGGAATAAAAAGAAGGAAAAGTGAAGGAAAAGTTAAACAAAAGAACTGGAAAAAAGGAAGAGAAAAGAGAAAGGAAAAGATCTTTCTCTTTAAAAAGTTTCAGAGCACATTTTCCATGATGCTCAGGGATTTTTCAATATCTTTCATTGAAGCTGCATAGGAAATCCTTATGTAACCATCGCCCTCGCTTCCAAAGGCTGTTCCCGGGACAACAACAACTCCATTTGAGATCATTTTTGAGGCTACTTCTGCGGAGTTTGAGACTTTAGGGAAAGCGTAGAAAGCCCCTTTAGGAAGAGCACATTCCATCCCCAGATCGTTGAGCCCTTTTACAAGCACGTCCCTACGTTTCCGGAACTCTTCACGCATGACATTGACAGAGTCTTTTGGACCGGTCACTGCGGCATAGGCGGCCTTCTGGGCGACTGAGTTTGCACAGGCCTGTATATACTGGTGCACTTTGAGCATCTGGGCGATGTACTCTTTTCTGCCTGCCAGGTACCCGAGCCTCCAACCCGTCATAGCATAACTTTTTGAGGTCGCGTTTACAGTGACCACATTATCCGAATAGCTGGCAGGGCTTACGTGTTCACCTTCATAGATGAAGTACTCGTAGACCTCATCAGAAATAATGGTTATATTGTGGTCGTCTGCAATCTCGGCAAGAGCTTTGATATCTGCCCTGCTTGAGACAGCACCCGTGGGGTTGGACGGGGAATTAAGGATAAGGGCTTTTGTCTTAGGAGTAATTTTCTCAAGGACAGTGTCCGGCTTCATGGTAAGGTCTTCTGCAAGGGGGACGCTTACCACCTTTCCATTCAGGATCTCGGTCAGGGCATTGTAGGAAACAAATCCGGGATTTGAGATAAGGACCTCATCTCCCGTATTGAGAAGGGCTGCAAGGGCAATGGTAAGGGCTTCAGATGCTCCTGAGGTTATAATTATTTCCTGAGGAGAAACCGAAAACCCATTTTCCTCCTGGAATTTATGGCTAAGAGCTTCCCTCAGTTCAGGGATTCCGGAACCTACGGTATAGCCTGTAAAACCTTCATTTATGGCTTTGATTGCTGCGGCTTTTATGTGTTCTGGGGTATCGAAGTCCGGCTGCCCGAGCCCGAGATTAATGGCATTAGAGCCTGCAGCTTCGAAAATCTTTCTGATTCCGGATGTGTCTATCCGGGATACATTTTCTGAAAAATTAATTTCCTTCAAGTTGCACCCTCCTGATATCCTTGCAAATTATATCTTTTAAAATCCTGCTTTTATTCGATATTTGTGTGCCTGGACTTGAGTTCTGCTTCCGAAGCACCTGTAAGCGTTATCAGCTGGGCAATTAATGAGTCCAGGAAAACAAGTGAAGTGATTTCAAAAGAAGTACCCAACGGAGGTGAATTCTTGTAATCTCCTCTCATACTTTTTTCAAGGGAACCGCCTACATCATGATCATTTTTGGTCTTGCTCGGAAGGACCATGGTTATATCAGAGATTTTGCCGAGTGTGGACTCCTTTTTGGAGGTGACAGTTATGAGAGTTGAACCTATATCCTTCACAATTCTTCCGAGATTTGCTATGGAACGGGTTTCTCCTGACCCTGAAATAGCAATAACAACATCCTGTGGATGGACGGCGGGGGTTGTGGTCTCCCCTACAACATACACACTAAACCCGAGATGCATCAGCCTCATTGCAAAAGCTTTGGCAACAAGCCCGGACCTTCCTGCCCCCATTACAAAAATCCTCTCCCCTTCCATGATTTTCTGAAGCATGCTTATTATAGCCTGCAGGTCAAGCATCTTGACAACCTCACTGAGGTTGTCCACCATAAGTTCCATTGATAAAATTACATCTTCGCAGTCATTAACTTGATCTTTTTTCATATGAGTTCTCCAAAAAGTATTGAGTTGAATTCTCAATAAATAATAGAAATAATAATTATTTAACTTTCAAATTACTTACTTTTACTGGATAACTGGTAATAATCCCAAAATGTCGGTGAAGATCTTGATACTATACATACTGTAAATACTTACCGTAGGCTACGTACTGTAAATACTTGTCGTAAATGCGTATCGTAAATACTTATAGTAAATACTTATCATAAATGCGTATCGTAAATACATACTGCATATACTTGTCGTAAATATGGAATTTTAATTCCTAAAATCCTCACAGATAACTTTCTTTGTTTCTTAAACCAATTGGTAAGGATTTCGGGATGAATTTCCGGAAGCTTCTTTTCATCCCGTTCTGCGCCAGAACTTTAGCGGTTTGTTTGCGGCTCAGTCTTATAATTAATAGCTTTTAATTCCCAGTTATCAATATTGTTTCTGAACTCCTTGTAGAGCCGCTGGATATCACAGTCACTCCCATTCCAGTAGAAGTCCTTACGTACCTCTCCTTTCTGGAGTTCTTCAAGTACAAACCTGGATAAATGGAAGAGGGCTTTTTTGTTGGAAAACGGAATACTATAGTTTACACGATAGCCACCGGTTGTTTTACCATAGGAAACCAGTATGTACCCTTTGCTTTCATACTCCGTGATTTCATCAAAGTCGCAGATGATCTCAAACTCATGAACAGTAGACGGGTCTACCTTTGAGATACCTATGAGTACCTGCGCTATGATATAATCAGGAACTTTCCGCCCGAACCATACTGCAATTTTCCCGTAGGTACAGACTACGTTAACGTCGTTCCTGCCCATCTCAAAGGAGCCTAGGGACTGGGGATGGGATATTTTTGCTTCCAGGTCTTGGGTCTTCTGGGCACACATTGTTTCCACTTCGTTTATTTACTTGCAGAGACAAGTGCACTGATCAGATTCCTGTCCTTTTTAAGGGTTTTGAGCTGGTTTGCGGGCCCTATTACCGTAAGTCTCTTGCTGCTCTGTTTTTTGAATAACTTTCCCAGCAAGGAACCGTCCGTATTTGCAGGGTAGCTTTGCATCTCTATTCCAGAAAACACATCCGGCTGAATTGCTGACATTGTCATCTCAATGAGTTTTGCTTCCTCCATAGGGTTGAGACCCTTTTCAAGCACAAGGATTTTACCTTTCCGCACCTCATCGATTATGTACCGGACTTTTTCCATAGAAGCCATCTGAGAAATCCTGGCTTCGGATATAAGATCAAGTTGGATTCCCTGCATTTCGATCACCCGAACTGTTTGGCCAGAGCTTCGTAGAATGAGTCCATTCCCACTCCTTCAAGCGCCGAGACAGGTACCATGGGGTGTTGAGGGAAGGCTTCCTTTATGACTCCTGGATCGGCGTCAGGAAGGTCTACTTTGTTTGCTACAATAAGAAGCGGTAGGTTTCTGGCTTCCATATTCCCTATAACGGTTACGTTAACCTGAGTATAAGGATTTTCTGTGGAATCCATCACCAGTATGACTCCGTCAAGGTCATCCAGCCATTTGACAGCTTCAATTACTCCTTCTGTTGCTTCTTTCGATCTTTTCTTTGATTCGGAGTCACTCATCCCCTGTTCCATAAAATCATGGAAATCGATCTTTGTTGCAAGTCCGGGAGTATCCACAATATCAAGGCTGATAGTATGCCCGTTAGTCTCGATAGTGACTGCGTTTCTTCGTTTTGCATGTCTGGTTTCGTGGGCGATATGTGAAACCGAACCCATGGTTTCCTCGCCTCCGATCCAATCCCTGAGGATGCGATTGCTAAGGGTTGTCTTGCCGGCATTGGGGGGGCCGTAGATACCTATGCATGCTCCTTTTTTCCTGAACAGTTTATTAAACACTTTTGAAAAGCTTACCTTAAATCGTTTTATCATATTCATGGCTTCCCTCCATTGGGAAAAGCATAACACCAAAGGATTTCTCGGATTGCTTTCCTTTATGGGTTTACTGTGCTTTCGTGACCTTTTTATTTAATTGATCCGTGCATATAAATAATTTCTATTTGTTAAGCTGCGGAAATCAAAGAAATTGGAGATACTGACATCTCCTTTACGATATACCTGGAATAAATAGCAAACCTTGCATTCTTTCTATGTGAAAAATAGAAAGTGCCTCCGTGAAATAACACCAGAATATAAATAAATTACTTTTTATCGTCTGATTCCCGGATAGATTTAACAAAAACTTTTTTATAATGAAAATTTTCAGCCCATATGTAACTCTTTTCATTTTCTACTAAATTTTTATGTTTGTACTGATGTTCTGTACTTTCCTTTATATTTTTTCCTATTTTTATTCATCATACCTTAAAAATATAAATGGTTTTTATCTTAGGAAGTATTTCGCAATATTTCACTCCTTATATTTTCATCCTGCCTCTTTTGCTGCCGTGCTCCAAAAAACCTGACCTGCTGAGCCTTAATCTCCTAACCTGACTCACCGCATTCATACATTAACTGCTATTCTGTTACTCTGTACATTTTCCTTTTAGCCTTCCTGAAACTACTTCAGGTAAAGTCCCTCCATGCTTCCTGTTATTGACTCTGAAGGTATTTTTATGCGTCCTGTTATTGACTCTGGAGGTATTTTCATGCGTCATATTATTAACTCTAGAGGCATTTTTGAAAGAGAAGGTTATTTACAATTTCTTCGGCAAAAAGAGAAATGTTTTTAGTTAAAAAGGAAAACATATTTATTTTCTATTTATCAAGACCTGCCTGATTTTTTCACAAAATTTCATTTGTCCCTTATAGAGGAATTGATGGCTATCTCAGATATGTTAGAGCCAAGGTCTCCTATTCTTGAGAGACTGTCCACTATCATCCCCAGGGATATCATGATTTCATGAGATTCCAGTTTGAGAATAGATGCATGCAGCTCTTTTATATGCAAGCGCATACCGTCTATACTATCAATTACCCTGTTTGCAAGAGAGGCATCAGCATTATAGAGGGCATCTACTGCCTGCTGGACAAGTTCCATGTAAGTGTTGCTGAGATCCTCAATGACTTCCATTACATCTTCCCTGACTGGCTCCTGCATTTTTGAGGCAACGTTTGCAATCCTCTGTGAGTGGTCTGCTATTCTTTCGATAGGGCTTGCCGCCATTCTGAAGTCGTGGTATTCCTCGATACTTGTTTCCGAGGAATCGGGAATTCTGCCCCCGCAGAGAACGGAACGGAACTGTTTGGAAATCAGGAGACATAACCTGTCGACCTCGTCATCCCTCTGGCTTACATCAAGAGCAAGGTCGTGGTCAACAGTTTTAAGAGCTCGTATGGCATCTTTTTGCATGGAGCCGGTAATCAGGAACATCCTGTAGATACCTTTTTTTATATGAAGTTCATTGGGGTTAAGTAGATCCTGAATGACCACGCAGTTTGAGCTTTCCTCAATGATTTCAGGGCCTATAAGCTTGTAACAGACCTTCCGGATGACCTGTTTCTGTTCGGCAAGTATCCTTTTTGAGGTAAACTCCATCCTGTCATAACCATAAAGGTATGCAGCAATGATATCCCTTTCAAGAGCTTTTGTCTCATAGCTAGTCACATCGATCCTTTTCGTTTTTATCGTGCGTCCTTCCAGAATAGGGTCAATTAACAGTTTTCCGTCTGGCTGAGCCTGAATGGATACTCTCGTCCCTGTTTCGATTCCTACTTTTTCGGCCCACTGTTTAGGGAGAGAAATAATATAAGTGGATCCGCCTGTCTGCTGTACTTTTCTGGTCTCTATGTGGATTCCCCATTTTTAGTTGCTCAGGCCAGGCCTGGAAGTTAGATGACATTCACTCCATATTTATAGTTGTTATTAGTGTTTAGATAAAGACGTGATGTATATACAATTTGGCTTTACTATTTATATTTGAATGCTTCTTCTTTTTTAGTGGACAAATTCCGGAACCCTGTATTTAAGTTTACCTCGCCCTCTGCTCTGAAGAGAGGTAAAAAATATTAAAGATCAGAGCATTCTGGACGTGATGACACTTGAAGGTCATGCTTGTGCTTTCGGGGCTGGAACAATAATAAACGCCATAGCTACCTGGAAAGGTGCAGCATTCGGAATAGACTTAAAAACCTTTGCAGAAGTGGAACTCTCAGAGGGTAAATCTGGCATTTTGGGCTCAATTGAAGAAATGCCCGACGGAGACCCTCGTCTTATAGAACGCTGCGTAGAACTCGTCCTTGAACGATTCGGGCTTGAACTTGGAGGTACGATAAGGACAGGAAGTGAAATCCCCCTTGCAGGAGGGCTCAAGAGCAGCAGTGCTGCAGCAAATGCTTCAGTCCTTGCCACCCTCCGTGCAGTTGGCGAGACCCTGCCCCCCCTTGAAATCATAAAACTGGGCGTAAAGGCTGCAAAAGAAGTTGGAGTCACGGTAACAGGAGCTTTTGACGATGCCTGTGCCTCCTTTTTAGGTGGGATTGTTATCACTGATAACCGAAAAATGGAACTTATCAGGCACGAAGAAGCAGATTCAAAAGTCCTGATATTTGCCCCGATAAAAAAAGCTTTCAGTGCGGACACAAATGTGAAACGTTCCCATCTGATTGCACCATATGTAGAAATGGCATACAAGCTTGCCCTTGAAGGTGAATACGAACGCGCAATGACACTTAATGGCTTTCTCTACTGCGGAGCCCTTGGTTTTGATACGGAACCCATGCTCAGGGCTCTGGAATGCGGGATAAAAGGAGTCAGCCTTTCCGGAACCGGCCCTTCCTACGCAACACTGGTGAAAGCTGAGCAGGTAAAAGAGCTAAAAACTGCCTGGGAAAGCTGCGGAATAGAAGGAAAGGTCATAGAGACCAGTATAAATAACAGAGATGCGATATCCTTTAACAGGGAGGGGTCCTTTTGAGTGAACTTGAAGCTGTCCGCAAAGAAATCGAGAAGATTGACAGGGAAATCCTTTCCCTAATTGATAAAAGAGTTAGCCTTTCTGAGAAAGTGCTTGAATCAAAAAGAATAAATGGAACTTCCATAAATGACCGTAAGCAAAACGAGGTTGTAATTAACAGGGCATTAAACGCTGCAACCGAACTCAACCTTGATTTAGGGTCGATAAAAGAAATTTATGAAATTCTTATCAGGATGAGTATCGAACGCCAGAAAGAATTAAGTGGAAAGGGAAGCCTGCCCTGACTTGCCTCAAAGGAGTAAAAAATGGTCGACATCTCACTGATTATGGGTTCTGAGTCCGACAGATCAATCGCCAACAGAGCGGTTTCTGTACTTGAGAAGAGCAAATATACTTACGAAGTAGTGGTTATCTCTGCCCACAGGAACCCTGATGAGCTTGATAGCTATGTTTCAGGTACGGACGCAAAAGTCTTCATCACAATAGCGGGTCTATCGGCAGCTCTCCCTGGAGTTGTGGCTTCCAGGACGAAAAAACCTGTAATAGGTGTGCCTGTAAGTGCAAAACTCGGCGGACTTGATGCCCTTCTCTCCATAGCCCAGATGCCCCCGGGAGTACCTGTGGGGAGTGTAGGGATTGACAATGGGGCAAACGGCGCATATCTTGCCCTGAGAATTCTGGATTTAATCGAAAACCCTTAATCACCCAAATTGCACCTTGGGATCGCAAGAAATCGAAGATTTTCAGGGAGTTGTGGTGTAATCGCAACAATACGCGGTCCTATTCACTGCGCTCAAGAGGACTAATTAAAAAAATATTGGTAAGCTTTCTCTGCGAAGGAGAGCCAAGCTGTCAGACGATTACCATAAGTGATACTGAGTTAACTGAGTTCCTTGTTTTCCGATTTAAAGGCTTTACATGCCTTATATTTTTATATAATTTTGTCCTGAAATTGAATAGAAAAGGGGTATAGAATAATCAGTAAATTGTATTAGGGGTAGGGCACCTGAGTATTGGGGGGTGTGGGAATATGGGGGATAAAAGAGTTGGTTGAGGTTTACAGTGAGAAAAGATTTTTCTTCTCAGATGCCCAATCATATAAATATAGACCTATATATATAAAAATATGCATATACTGCAGGATTTAGGGAAATTTTTGCAGTACCCATATTTTTCAGAGAAGTAATCTCACAAGTTAACAAGCAGCTAAGAGAATCTCACAAGTTAACAAGCAGCTAAGAGAATCTCACAAGTTAACAAACAGCTAAGAGGCTGTCTGAATATTCATTTTTCATTCGGATGAAGGTTTGATTTTAACCAGTCGTTTACTCATTATACGGATCATAGCAGCATATATGAAAGCTTAACTTGATTCTGTCAATCCTTCGCAATCTTTACTCAAACGTCGATATCGACCCAACCATCCAAATGTACGTTCTACTATCCATCTGTGAGGAAGTACCTTAAAACCTTTGATATCATCGCTTGGCCTCACTATTTCCAATACCCAACCGCACATTACTTTGACCCAATCAACCAGTTGACCAGCATAACCAGCATCAGCCCAAATAAGCTGCAATCAAGAAAATGTCTTTAATTTGTTCCAGAACAAGTTTAACTCCATCCAGATCCTGGATATTGGCGGCGTGAACTACAACCATCAATAGCTTATACTTTAGACATTTAACAGTTTAATGACATCGTTTTTCAGTTCAAATAAAAATTACTGTCACCATTGTAGAATCAAATTTGATTTTAAGAAACGCTCTTAGAGTTCTTCTCTTTAACCATATTTTGCAGCCAAATGATAGCAAAAAAAAGGTTTTGCCTCAGTTTGCCTCAATTTACCTTAGTTTTCCCCAGTTTGCCTCAGTTTAATCTATTTCCTGAAATAGAATTGAGTCCTGTAATCGTATTTGAAAGACAGGTGCAGGAAGAGTATTTATCCCGAAGAAACGAATGTTATATGCTATTCGGGAGTTTCTTTACCGAATTTATGTTATTCGGGAGTTTCTTTACCGAATTTAAAGATCCGGCTTTTTAAGGGGTGGTAAAAGGACATTCGAATCTTTCGTAGGCTTGTTTGTCAACGCATTCTCTTCTCTGTTCAATATTGTGGGCTCTCTCCTCATAATATATGGTGGGCTCAGGGCAACGTTAGGGGTTATCCAAATTGAAATTTTGAAGAAAAATTACAGCTACCAGCATGTAAGAAAAGAGCTTACAAACAAAATTGTCTTCGGGCTTGAGTTTTTCATTGCAGCCGATGTCCTGGAAACCGTACTTAATCCCTCGCAGGAAGAACTGCTCCTGCTGGGTACGGTCGTGTTGATAAGAACGGTTCTTGGCTATTTCCTCAGCAAGGAAGTTTTGGAATACAAGCTTGATTGAAACAGGGTTGAAAAACCGAATCCTGAAAGATGCCTTAACTTCCTTCCTCTTTTAAAACCTTTACCTTTTTCTGTCCTTCCGGTTCTGAATATTCGCTAAAAAATCCCAAATAATTATATAAGTTCTCTTCAGTGCCTTTCAGGGTTTCCAAATTGCTGTGGGACCAGGTATACATTATATGCCTGCTGCTACGGAGCTATTATAAAGCCTGAATACAGTACAATTCTAAAAAATAGTATGATTTAAGAGCAAGTAAAGTGTTAAGGATACAAAATATTATTAAACTCTAATATTATACTAATCCGAAATCGAGATTATGCTGACCTGAACTCCGGGTTGTATTAATAAATCAACATGAAATCGTGTAATAAATCAACATGAAATCGTGTAATAAATACTAACATGAAATCGTGTAATAAATACTAACATGAAATCGTGTAATAAATACTAACATGAAATCGTGTAATAAATACTAACATGAAATCGTGTAATAAATACTAACATGAAATCGTGTAATAAATACTAACATGAAATCGTGTAATAAATACTAACATGAGATTGGGTGCTACTTGAAACCCAGTATCCGAATAATTCAAAATCATAAGACACAGGAGCAATTTAATGTATCATTTGAAATGTATCGAATGCGGTGCAGAGTATTCCAAAAATGAAGTAATATATACCTGCAGCAAATGTGACGGGCTGCTTGATGTTATTTATGACTATTCTTCAATTAAACTTGACATGGAAAAACTGAAGACCGAATGCCCTTCGGTCTGGAAGTACGCAAAACTCCTCCCGATCGACAGCGAGCCTGTGACTATCCAGGAAGGCGGGACTCCTTTATATAAATGCGACCGCCTGGCCGAAAAGATAGGAATAAAAGAACTCTACGTAAAACACGAGGGGATGAACCCCACCGGTTCCTTCAAGGACAGGGGGATGACCGTAGGAGTTACGAAAGCGCTTGAGCTCGGGATGAAGACTGTTGCCTGCGCATCTACGGGGAACACCTCCGCATCTCTTGCAATCTACGGAGCAAAAGCAGGAGTCCCTGTTATAGTGCTGCTCCCGGCAGGAAAAGTGGCCCTTGGAAAAATAGCCCAGGCCCTCATGCACGGGGCAAAGGTCCTCAGCATCCGCGGAAACTTTGACGATGCCCTTGCTCTTGTGCGCACGCTCTGTTCCCAGGAAAAAATTTACCTTTTAAATTCCATCAACCCGTACAGGCTGGAAGGCCAGAAAACCATCGGTTTTGAGATTGCAGACCAGCTAGGTTTCAAAGTGCCTGACAGGATTGTCCTGCCCGTAGGAAACGCAGGAAATATTACTGCGATATATAAGGGCTTCAGGGAGTTCAAAATACTCGGGATAACGGGTTCTCTCCCGAAGATGACCGGTATCCAGGCAGAAGGTTCTTGTCCCATCGTAAAAGCCATAAAAAACGAGGCTCCTGCAATCACTCCGGAAGAGCACCCTGAGACAGTTGCAACTGCAATCAGGATTGGAAACCCTGTAAACGCTACAAAAGCCCTCAGCGCAATCCGGCAATCCGGTGGAACTGCAGAGTCCGTTACTGATGAAGAAATCCTTGCAGCCCAGAAAGACCTGGCAAGGCTTGAAGGCATAGGGGTCGAACCCGCAAGTGCAGCTTCTGTAGCAGGACTTAAGAAACTTGTCGATATGGGAATTATAGGCAGAGACGAAACCGTTGTCTGTATCACGACAGGTCACCTCCTTAAAGACCCTCAGACTGTGATTGATGTCTGCGAGGAGCCGACTGTAGTGGACGCAAATATCGAAGCCATCCGGGAAGCAATCTTCGGAAAGGCTAAATAAAACCGGAAAACAGATCTGATTTGCGAATTCGATTAAGGAGAAGTTGGAAGATAATTATTTGCGTGCCGGAGCCGTGAACAGTTGTAAGATTAATGTCAAATGAAATCGAATGGTTGATGAAATCAGCGGATTCCGGTATCCTTTAATCAATTTCGGATCTTTAATCAATTTCGGATCTTTAATCAATTTCGGATCTTTAATCAATTTCGGATCTTTAATCAATTTCGGATTCTTGAAGCCGTTAATTGGCTTTTTGAAACTGCTTTACTGTGATTGATTATTCATATCCTTGGGATTATTATTCATATCCTCGGGATTATTATTCATATCCTCAGGATTTCTTCAAATCCTTTTATTATACTCATCGATGAGCGTGAACACGAATGGAGCAGGACTATAAACCTCATGAGATCGAAAATAAATGGCAGAAAAATTGGGACGAAAGCCAAATTTTCCAGCCCGAACCCGATAAGCGGGAGAAGTTTTTCATAACAATCCCCTATCCCTACCTGAACGGGAACCTGCACGCAGGACACACCAGAACCTTCACCATAGGCGATGTGGTGGCAAGGCACAAAAGGATGCTTGGCTACAATGTGCTTTACCCGATGGGTTTCCACGTAACTGGCACGCCCATCGTGGGACTTGCTGAGCTGATTGCAAGCCGGGACCCTCAGACCATGGACGTTTACGAACGCCTGCATGGGATTCCTGGGGATATCCTGCCGACCCTTGATACTCCGGAAAAAATCGTTGACTATTTCAAGCGTGAAGCCGAGAAAGCCATGCGCATGATCGGATACTCCATTGACTGGAGGCGCAAATTCACAACAACTGACCCCACTTACAAAAAGTTCATTGAATGGCAGTATATCCGGCTTGGAGAAAAAGGCCTGATTGTGAAAGGCTCCCACCCCGTGAAATGGTGCCCGAACGACAACAACCCTGTAGAAGACCACGACATCCTGCACGGGGAAGAAGCCACAATTGTAGAGTACACCCTGATAAAGTTCAGATACAAAGACCTGGTCCTCCCCTGTGCTACCCTCAGGCCGGAAACAACATTCGGAGTGACCAATCTCTGGGTCAATCCGGAAGTTGATTACGTAAAGGCAAGAGTTGAAAAAGACGGATACGAAGAGTTCTGGGTTGTCAGCAGGGATGCTTTCCGAAAACTGACCTTTACGGACAGAACTGTGGAATACGTCGAGGATGTGCCTGCAAAATCCATCGTAGGGATAAAACTCACAAACCCGGTAACCGGAGATGAAGTAATCTCTCTTCCTGCATCTTTCGTAAAACCCGAAAACGGAAGCGGAATCGTAATGAGTGTGCCTGCACATGCACCTTTTGACTACCTTGCCCTGCGTGACCTCTATGATGCAGACCTGAGCGAATATGAGATAACTGAAGACCTGAGAAATATCAAACTGATTTCCCTTATTAAAGTGCCCGAATTCGGGGAATTCCCTGCAAAAGAAATCGTAGAAAGCATGGGAATAACAAGCCAGAAAGACCCGAAAGCCGAGGAAGCCACAAAGATCGTGTACCGAAGGGAGTTCCACGGTGGAGTCCTTAAGGAGCTCACAGGCAAATACGAGGGATACGCAGTCTCCAAAATTAAGGACGTTCTTACTAGAGACCTCATCAGCGCAAACGTGGGAGATGTCTTTTATGAGTTCAGCGAACCCGTGGTTTGCCGCTGTGGCACTCCCTGTGTAGTAAACATGGTAAAAGGCCAGTGGTTCCTGAATTACTCAAACCCTGAATGGAAAGCAAAGGTTTACAGATGCCTCAGTCAGATGCGGATTATTCCTGCGGAATACAGGGTTGAGTTTGAGAACAAGGTTGACTGGCTCAAGGATAAAGCCTGCGCCCGCAGGAAAGGCCTTGGAACCCGTTTTCCCCTTGATAAGGAGTGGCTGATTGAATCCCTTGGGGATTCAACAATTTACATGAGCTATTACATTCTTGCCAAGTTCATCGAAAAGGGTGACCTTGCTCTTGAACAGCTTACCCTGTCATTCTTCGACTACGTCTTGCTCGGAATAGGCGATTCAAAAGCAGTTTCTGCGGAAACCGGCCTCAAAACGGAGCTCGTGGAAGAAATTCGCAGACATTTCAATTACTGGTATCCGGTTGACCTGCGTTCTTCCGGAAAGGACCTTGTTCCGAACCACCTGCTTTTCTTCCTCTTCCACCATGTAGCCCTTTTTGAGGAGGAAAACTGGCCAAAAGCTCTTGCAGTAAACGGCTTTGTCTCCCTGGAAGGACAAAAGATGAGCAAGTCCAAAGGCCCCATCCTCACCCTGGAAAGTGCGGTCAGTGAGTACGGCGCAGACATTACAAGGATGTATATCCTTTCTACAGCCGAACAGACTCAGGATGCAGACTGGCAGAAGACAGGAATCGATTCCGCCAGACGGCAGGTGGACAGGTTCTATTCCTTTGCAAAAGATGTAATCGAGAGTGGGAAGCGGGCTTCCCTGAGCACCGAGCTAAAGCAGATCGACCGCTGGATGCTTTCGCGGATGCAGAACTATATCAGGGGGACAAACATCGCCCTTGACTCTATCCAGACCAGGGAAGCCATCCAGAACTCCTTCTTCCTGCTCATAAATGATGTCAGGTGGTACCAGAGGAGAGGCGGAGATAATCTGTTGTACTACGTGCTAGACAACTGGGTTAGGCTTATGACTCCTTTCACTCCTCACCTCTGTGAGGAAATCTGGGAAGCCATGGGGCACGAAGACCCGGTTTCCCTTGCCCAGTATCCACTCTATAATGAAGACCTCATAGACGAAGGAGCCGAACTTGCAGAAGAGGCTGTAAAGAGTACTCTGGATGATATTGAAGAGATTGTAAGGGTAACAAAGATGACCCCTCAAAAGGTCTATCTCTACACCTCTCCTGCCTGGAAAACCGCAGCGATAAAGTGCGCTTGCGAATTGCAGATTAAAGCCCCTCTGGAAGTGGGTACTCTGATCAAAACCCTGATGTCTAACCCTGACCTCAAGCGCTTTGGAAAGGAGATCCCGAAGTTCGTGCAGAAAATAATTCCCGAGTTCAAGAGCGGAGGCGCAGAACGCTACGAAACTTTTGCCTACCTCGGCCTTGATGAACAGACTCTCCTGAAAGAGTCTGCCGCATTCCTGGAAAAAGAAATCGGCTGCCCAGTTGAAATCCAGAGTGCCGATTCTCCAGAGTATGACCCGCAGAAGAAGTCAAGGTTTGCAGAACCTCTCAGGCCTGCGATTTACATTGAGGCAAAGCAGGAAGAATAAGAAGTTTCTTATTAAAGAGGGCTTTTGATTAACCGAATAAGTTGTATCCGGGCAAAATTATACAGCCCGATACTTCTCTCTTTCCCGAGTTTCGCTTTGGGATCACAGGAAATCAGAGATTTTCTGGAAGTTGCACTGCAAGTGCAAACGAGGTCCTTTTCACTGCGCTCAAGAGGACTACTCAAATATTACGACCCGTACAACAGTAATTCTCCATGCAGGGCCAGACTTGGGAATTTCTGTGGAAATAACAGCTGTAAACCCTCCGGAAATTATGGCTTCAAGAGCAGTTGAAACCGGAGAGAAGCTGGAGCTTACCATTTATAAAGGGGCTTACTCTGGTAAAAGAAAAGCGTGATATCGAGCTTGAAAGCAGGACAAACCAGATGAAATATACGGACATTGCTTCCGGAATCATTCCTGCATCGATTATGGTCGAATCATGGAGCACGACTAATCTTTGTTTAGCTTTTTCTCTGTTCTTTGAATATTTATGTTTTCTTGAAACTCTTTTCTGTAATACTTTGAGCCTTTTAAGAGAGTTTTTCAAGTACTTAGGATTCTCTACCTTCTCGCCTGTAGATGATACAACAAAATCTTTGATACCTACATCTATTCCTACAGTTGTTGATTCGGAGAAACTCTGTTTTTCAGGAATCTTGTTACCATCTTCAACAAAGATACTGATGTAGTAACATCCTTTACAAGTTATCGAAACGGTAGCTGTTTTAAGTTTGCCTTCTAACTTTCTATGTAGAACTGTTTTAATTGGTTATATTTTAGGAAGCTTGACAGTGTGATT
Organism: Methanosarcina sp. WWM596; assembly: GCF_000969965.1. GTDB lineage: Archaea > Halobacteriota > Methanosarcinia > Methanosarcinales > Methanosarcinaceae > Methanosarcina. The sequence goes on along the minus strand of NZ_CP009503.1, from coordinate 3,562,586 downwards.
TTCAAAGTCTACAGAGTAATGCTGAGACAGGGAAAGACTGTATAGGATTATGCTGAGGCACAGGGAAAGACTGTATAGGATTTTTCTTGGACTTGAACTTAGGGAATCCTGTCTTTTAAATGGAAACAGACAAAGGCCATATCCACTTCTTGATTAAGAGTGAACCAAAGGTTAGTGTTCTTTCAATTGTCAGAAAATTGAAACAGGAATCTACGAACAGAATATGGAAAAAACAAAAAGATTATCTGACAAAATATTATTGGGGTGAAAATACGTTATGGAGTGATGGCTATTTTGCGGTTATTATCGGAAATGTGAGTAAAGAGGCAACAGAATATTACATACGTAATCAGGGTTGAAGTTGACGCGTATATCCCCTGAGCTAAAGACTCAGGGGTTTTACGCTTCTTCATAAAAACAGTAAGGTGTACACAGGCAGGTTGCTCAGTCATGAAGGAAGAGAAGTCGTTCTTGAAGCTGAATCAGGTGAAGTTATGCTGCTTCAGAAGGTATCCAGGATAGAGGTGCAGAAGAACTCCAGTTCCTAGAAGAACTCCATTCAGAAGGTATCCAGGATAGAGGTGCAGAAGAACTCCAGTTCCTAGAAGAACTCCAGTTCCTAGAAGAACTCCAGTTCCGTGGTGAAGACGGTATAGAGCATACCCCCTGGGTGAGGAACTGAAAATTTCTGTCGATTCAGCCTTTGACCTCACCTGGAAAATTCAGACGAGTACCGGAAAACTGATGCTTTTACCATTGAGTTCAGAGTGACGGTTCCCGCAAATAGCTACATAATCAGGGTTCAGCAGAAGAAATTGAAGTCTAAAAGTCTGAAATAAAATCAGAAATAAAGTTTAAAGTGGAAGCTGAAGTCCAAAAGTCTGAATTAAAAGTGCAAAAGGAAGAAAAGACCGAAAAGATTTGCAGAATATTCCGGCGGGCTGAAAGTCCCTTCAGAAGATATCCGCCGGCAATTTCTCAAGAAGTGGATAAGTAAATATTCATGAATAGCGAAGTGAAAAGGAATTTGCAAGACCGGGTACAGAGGGTTTCTGTAACCTGGTGGTTTTTGCATTTATCCTTCGAGCACAATCTCGATGTTTATATCTTTGGGGACCTGGATTCTCATGAGCTGACGAAGTGCCCTTTCATCGGCTGCAATGTCGATGAGACGCTTATGTACGCGCATTTCCCAGTGGTCCCAGGTTGCAGTTCCATCACCACTCGGGCTCTTCCTTGTGGGAACGACCAGCTTCTTTGTTGGAAGCGGAACAGGGCCTGAAATGCTTACTCCTGTCCTTTCTGCAATTGACTTTACCTGGTTACAGACTCCGTCCAGATCCTTGGGACTGATGCCTGACAATCTTATTCTAGCTTTTTGCATAACCTTTTTTCTCCTTAAAAAATGAAAAAAGGAGAGTGTTATTTCTGCTTAACACTCATGCACATACCGGCGGCAATTGTCATACCCATGTCGCGGATAGCGAACCTGCCGAGCTGTGGAATTTCTTTTACGGGCTCGATAACCATCGGCTTTGTTGGTTTGATGGTAACGATTGCTGCGTCTCCTGCCTTAAGGAAGGTCGGATTTTCTTCCTTTACCTGACCAGTCTTCGGGTCCAGCTTCCTGTTAAGAGCAATAAGCTGGCATGCGGTCTGGGAGGTATGAGCGTGGAAGACCGGAGTGTAACCGGCAGTAATTGCGGAGGGGTGCTGGAGGACCACAATCTGTCCTACAAACTCGTCAGCAACCTTTGGCGGGTTTTCAACAGGACCACAGACGTCTCCTCTACGGACGTCGTTCTTGCCAATACCACGGACGTTCCATCCGATGTTGTCTCCGGGGAATGCCTGTGGGATTTCTTCGTGGTGCATCTCAATGGACTTAACTTCACCGGATACTCCTCCGGGCATGAAGACGACCTTATCACCCTTTTTCATGACACCGGTTTCGACTCTGCCTACAGGGACAGTTCCGATACCGGAGATGGTGTATGCATCTTCGACAGGGATCCTGAGGGGGAGAGTGGATGGTTTTTCAGGCTCTTTGAGGTTGTTGAGGGCTTCCATGATGGCGGGCCCCTTGTACCAGGGAGTCTTGTCACTGAGTTTGATGATGTTGTCACCGTAGAATGCAGAGGTCGGTATGAAGGGGATTTCGCTTGGCTTGAACCCGATCATTTTCAGAATGCCGGATACCTGCTCAACGACTTCCTTGTATCTGGCTTCGCTGTATTCTACTGCATCCATCTTGTTGATTGCAACGATAAGCTGGTTGATACCAAGGGTCCTGGAAAGGAAGATGTGTTCCTTGGTCTGAGCCATGACCCCATCAGGGGCTGCAACGACGAGGACTGCAGCGTCAGCCTGGGAAGCACCTGTAATCATATTCTTTACGAAGTCACGGTGGCCAGGACAGTCCACGACTGTGAAGTAGAATTTGTCTGTGTCGAATCTCTTATGAGCGATGTCAATTGTGATACCTCTTTCACGCTCTTCCTTAAGAGAGTCCATAACCCAGGCGAAGGCGAAAGATTCCTTACCCTTCTGCTTTGCTTCTTCTCTAAACTTATCAATGATGTGTGGAGCTACAGCCCCTGCATCGAACATTAAGCGTCCTACGAATGTTGACTTTCCGTGGTCAATGTGACCAATCACTGCTAAATTCATGTGCGGTTTGTCTGCTGCCATTTATAATTCTCCTTTAAATTCTGGATGAGCTTCATTGCTATATCAAATTATAGTATATTAATATTAGGGCAGATCTCGTAATGATCAGACCTTCTCCAGTCTTCTTTCAACCATTACTTATAATATCCCGTTTTGAACATTTATCGGGTCAACGTAATTTGAATTTCCAGCGGCCTGGACTGTTTTCCCCATTATAGGCATACCTTGTTTTAAACCTTTCCCATCGACTTTACTCGTCAATGATTTTGAGATCCATCAAGATTTCTGGACCTTTATCTTTTGAGATTCGTAGAGAGTTTTGCCTCAAAAAGTTTGTAGCTTAAATAAGGAGAAGCGGAAAATATTCCGCTTACATTGAAAGGTAGTCAGAAGCTTTGGGAAGGTCTCTCTTCAAGCCTTTTCTCTCTCTGATCTGACCTACTACTTCAGTCTGGATGCTGGTTGGCACAATATCAAAGCCTCCGAATTCAGTACTCCACATAGCACGTCCTTCGGTTGCTGACCTGATTTCACCTGCAAATCCGAACATCTCGGCCACAGGCACCCTTGCCTCGATAATTGCCAGGTCTCCTTCTGTAGTCATATTAAGAATAATTCCACGACGACCCTGGAGTTCTTTTGTTGCACCACCCATTGTGAGCTGAGGTACCTGGACAAAGACCTTCTGATAAGGTTCGAGAAGGCAGTCTTCTGCCATAAGCATCCCTGCTTGGATTGCCTGTCTTGCTGCAGGGATGACCTGAGCCGGACCCCTGTGGATGGCGTCTTCGTGAAGTTTTGCATCTACTAGTACGCATTTCATGTTTGCCACAGGCTCTCTTGTGAGAGGACCAGCACGCATAACTTCTTCGAACCCATCGAGGATCAGTTCCATTGTCTCGTTCAGATACTGGATACCCTTGGTAATGTCTATAAAGATGTTGGAATTGTGGATGCCAACAATGCCTTTTGCTTCTTCTTTCCCCATGCCGAGTTCGATGAGCTTCTGCCTGCGCTCAAGCTCAGGTAGGTTCATGCTGATATCGCCGGACTTGATCATCTCGACAATTGCAGTGTCAAGGGGTTCCACATAAATATAGAACCTGTTATGCCTGTTAGGGGACTTTCCTTCTACAGGTTCGATCTTTTTCTTGATGGTTTCCCTGTAGACCACAATAGGCTTACTTGTGGTGATTTCCACATTCTTATCTCTCTGGATCCTGTGAGCGATGACTTCCAGGTGAAGTTCTCCCATACCTGCCATCAGGTGTTCCCCGGTTTCCTCATCCAGAGTTATCTGAAGAGTCGGGTCTTCCTTTGCTACCTGCCTGAGGACTTCAACGAGTTTGGGCAGATCTTTGGTGTGCTTGGCTTCCACAGCCACAGTCACCACAGGTTCGCTTACGTGCCTGATGCTTTCGAAAGGTGTCATACCATCAAGAGTTGTAACTGTGGACCCCACGATTGCATCTTTTAAACCCGTAACTGCAGCAATGTTTCCTGCAGGGATTTTCTCCACTTCGAGCCTTTCGGGACCCATGAAAATACCTACCTGCTGGACTCTGCTCTTTCTTGCAGTACCGGATATGTAAACTTCCATTCCGCGGGAAAAAGACCCGCTGAACAACCTTCCGGTTGCAACCTCTCCTGCATGGGGGTCTATGGAAATGTCCGTTACCATGAAAGCAAGGTCACCATCTGCATTTGCACTGGCCATGGATTTGCCAATTTCAGAGTTAGCATCGCCGTGCCAGATAGTAGGTACCCTTCCCTTCTGGGCTTCAAGAGGATTTGGCAGGAACCTGATGACCATATCAAGGACAGTTGCATGCAGAGGGCACTTTTCTGCCAGTGCCTTCATGTCCTCTGCCTTACAATAATCATATACATTTGTAAATGAGATCCCGGTCTTCTGCATCATAGGCACACTGATTGCCCAGTTATAAAGGGCGGAGCCAAATGCTACGGTTCCGGCTGCTGCATCTACTTTCCAGCCTGCCTTGAACTTCTCCGGATTCATGTTCTTGATGAGCTTGTTCACGTGGTCAATTACTTTACCAAGGCGAACCTGCATTTCCTGAGAATCAACCTGCAGCTCATTGATCAACCTGTCTACCTTGTTAACGAAAAGTACGGGTCTGACGTGTTCTCTCAGGGCTTGCCTCAGCACAGTCTCAGTCTGGGGCATTGTGCCTTCTACTGCGTCCACGACCACGACTGCACCATCCACTGCCCTCATGGCACGGGTAACGTCTCCACCAAAGTCAACGTGCCCGGGAGTGTCAATCAGATTGATCAGGTAGTCTTCATTATTGTAAGTGTGAACCATGGAAACGTTAGAGGCATCGATTGTAATACCTCTTTCCTGTTCCTCTTCATCGGAGTCCATGAATAACTGTCTTCCGGCAAGTTCCTTTGAAATCATGCCGGCACCTGCTAACAGGTTGTCCGATAATGTGGTTTTTCCGTGGTCAATGTGCGCAACGATACCGATATTTCGGATTTTTTCTGGTTCATTCATGAGCGTCGTTACGCGCTCGACCATTTTCTTCCTTCGTCCCATGCTAATACCTTTTTAAACAAGTATAATAGTTTAGTTATAAAATCACTTTTTAAATCGGGCAACCCGCACAATTGGTTAGCGTGCTGCCTTTGCAACTCTTTCCTTTGCATCCTTTCTGTTGATAGAGAAGGATTTCGTATCGCGGTTTGCAGCGCCGATGAGCTCGGTTGCAAGACATTCTGCGACAGAGCGCTTGGATTTGAAAGCTGCGGCATTTGTTCCCATGCTGATGTAGCGCAGAGCAGTGTCCACACGCCTCTGAGGTGCAGTATCAACTGCTTTTGGAACGGAGATCCCGCCGTACTTCAGCCTGACTACTTCTTCTCTGGGGCCGGCATTGGAAATGGCTTCCACGAGAACCTGGATTGGGTTCTGCTGGGTTTTCCTGTTCACAATGTCCAGAGCTTCTTCGACTGCACGGAGGGTCACCTGCTTCTTTCCGCTGTTAACTTCGGTCCTCATCAGGTTGTTTACCAGGCGTTCAACAATGGAAATTTCTGATTTGTTAAACTGCTGCCTGGCATGCTTTCCACTGCTATGGGGAACGATTACAGGAGCAAGGCTGACGTAGCGCTTAATTCCAGGGTCTCTGACTTCAACTTCCGTTGGATCCCATTTGCCGAATATTTTGTACACAAAAATCATCTCCTGGGCTTTTCCAATCTTCCGATGACCATCTGGTCCAGGGACACGTTGTTTACGGCAATTACCTTGAAACGTACACCGGGAATGTCACCCATAGCACCGCCCATGCGGCCTCCGATTCTTTCCACGGTAACTTCATCGTGTTCATCAATGAAGTTTACTGCGCCGTCTCCAGGACAGAATGCAGTTACCTGACGCCCGTTTTTAATGAGCTGGATCCTTACGCATTTTCGGATTGCGGAGTTCGGCTGTTTGGCTTCAACTCCTACTTTCTCTAATACTATACCCCGGCCCTGCGGTGCGCCACCAAGAGGGTCAGCTTTCACGTTTAGACCAAGAACACGCCTGCTGTAGTAGTTATCTTTCCAGCGGGCATCTTTCCTGGTTTGTTTTAGAATATTAGCTGCAAATTTTCCTTTAGCCATTGTAAATTTCTCCAGTTAAAAATTGATCACAGTTTCCTATTGTGGCATTAAATGCCAGAATTGTCCTTCAACGCCGGATTAATGGATCAACGTAAATTAATGAGATATTATTGCAGGATCACATCTTCTATAGTGTGGTGACGACGGGCAAGCATCTTCACTTTCTCTATGTTCTTGCCGTTGCGACCGATGGCAAGCCCCTTTTCTTTATTGGGTACCTCTACATAAGCTAATCGCTTGCCATTTTTAGTTGTAAAGTTTACTGAACTTACGGATACCGGTCCGAAGGCATTCTTTATAAAAGTTACAGGATCCTCTGAATACTCCACAAGCTCAATTGGTTTGTCCAGGGCTTTTTTAACACGGTTTATATGCTCTCCGTTTTTGCCTATTGCAAGCCCCATATCGCCCTGCTTTACAACATACACAAGCCTTTCCTCTTCCGGAATACAGTCAAGTATTTTGGCTCGGGTCATGTTTTCAAACAATGCAATGTACTGGATGCTTTCTGCAGTAAGTCTTATTTCACCCAAGACGTTGCAACTCCTTTTTATCAAGCTATAGCTGCCAGGATATCCGATTCTCCTGCATCGAGGATTGCCATGGCTGCAATCGTGAAGGGTTTTCCGCATACGGGCCCGAGTTCTACACTTGTGCCTTCGTATTCCAGGACCAGGACATTTGTTGCCTGGATTTTCTTTTTAATGTCTTCGGGGCAGTTTGATGCCAGGACCACCATTTTTGCTGAGCCGCTTGCTGCTGCATCCACGGTCCGGTTGGCTCCAACTATTACGTTTCCTGTTTTCACAGCCTTGATAAGAGATTTATCAACATTGATCTTCATTTTCATCAACTCTGTCTCAAATTAGCTCGTCTACTCTATCTCTTTCTACATAAAGATTTCAAGCTTGGTGAGTATATGGTACTCTAAATACCTGATGCCTTATATCAATTTTCTGGTTATGAGCCTCGCTGACTCAAGTTTCTGCAGCAGGATTTGATGAAGTCTGTTAAGGTAATGTATACCTGATCTGGACTTGTCTTCTATCAGGTTATATATTTAAATAATTATAGGTCAAAGCCGGGTTTTTTTTCATCATGCCTTCATTCTTCTGCCTCAATTTCCTCAGCTACAACTTTTTCTGCTCTTCTGCTTACAAGGTGCACATCTCCGGTGCCCATACGAATTGGCTGACCAACAATGATATTTTCTGTGACACCCTCCAGCTTGTCCACATCTCCACGCATGCCTGCATCCAGGAGATGATTGACAGTAACTTCGAAAGCTGCACGGGCAAATACACTTGCCTTTTCACCCGAAATTCCATGCCTGCCGATCTGTTTTACTTCTCCGTCACAGGTCATGAGGTCTGACACAAGCATAATGTGCCGGATATCGACGGTAAGGCCCTGTTCGCGCAGGGTATCTGTGGCTTCCTTGATTATTGCGTTTCTTGCAGCCTCAACTCCCAGCACTTCGTAGATTTCATTAATGTTGTTTGTGCTGGTTCTTGTCTTGTCCACCCCTTCAAACTGAAGCACATCGCGCAGAGCCGAACCTTCTGTATAAAGGGTGTACTCTTCCCCCTCCTTTCTGACCACCACTCTCTTGATCCCTTCTATGCCCTTGAGGGTTACATTGTGGATGCTTTTTGCAAGCTGGAGCAGCTCTCTGTAAGAAGGCTCTCCCGGAGTGATGACTATCTGGTTATCTATATCAGGAGAGATGCTGACCAGTACATTCAGCTCTTCGTTGAACTTCTCCTTCACCTGGTCTATTGTAATATTCCTGCCTTCCATTGCCTTTTCGTGCAGGTCTATTATAAGTTTCATCTGGGAGAGGTCGGTGGTCACGTCGGCGATGTGATCGATTTTGGTTGCCTCAATCTCCCAGGCCAGGGCTCTTGTCTTTTCCCTGTCATAAGCATAATCCTCAGGATTATCTTTGGAAAGGGCTATTGTCATCATAGGAGTGCTCGGAATCTTCCGGGCATCCACGATTTCAATAAGGCGGGGAAGACCGAGAGTAACGTTAATCTCGGCCACACCGGCATAGTGGAAGGTACGCATCGTCATCTGTGTGCCCGGTTCTCCTATTGACTGGGCTGCGACAACGCCCGCAGCATCACAGGGTTCAATGCATGAGGCATCATATTCTTCCATCATCTTTTCGATGATTTCTTCCATTTCTTTCTTGCTTACCCCGGCTTTGAGAACATCTTCTCTCAGGGTGTTTAATATGTTAGAAGGAAACGGCAGGTCCTTTATCATGCTGTCTATGGTAGCTTCACTAATACTCATCATGCCACCTCCTTGTTTACCACAGAACGGACAATCCTGTGGATGGTCTCAGGCTTGCTGAAGTCGCTTTTTGTTGGGTTAATCCCATCTTCCCCGTACTTGAACTGCACAAGCACACCTCTGGTGTCCCTGACTGTAAGGTCGTACTGGACTTCAAGGTCCTGAAGGGCGTTGACAAGTCTTCTCTGCAGGTACCCGGACTGTGATGTCCTGACCGCAGTGTCCACAAGACCTTCTCTACCACCGATTGCGTGGAAGAAATACTCTGTCGGGTTTAACCCGCTCTTGTAACTTGCCTTGACGAACCCGTGAGCATCCGATCCCAGGTCACCTTCCTGGAAGTGGGTCAGAGTCCTGCCTGCGTAGCCTCTGCGAATGCGCTCTCCACGCACTGCCTGCTGGCCAACACAGGCTGCCATCTGGGTAAGGTTCAGAATGGAACCTCGAGCTCCTGAACGCGCCATGATAACTGCTGAATTTTCAAGCCCCATGTGGCTGTCTGCAATTCCACCGGTCTCGTCTCTGGCCTTTCCGAGCTTCTGCATGATGCTCATTTCAATTGTTTCATCAAGGGTTCTTCCGGGGAGGGGTTCAAGCTCTTTATTTATGTAAGATTTGATAAGGTTCTGCACAGCGTCTTCAGCTTTACTGAGAACCTCATTGATCTGGATTCTGGCTTCTTTAGGAATATCTTCGTCAGCTATTCCGAAACTCAGGCCTGTCCGCATGATCGCCCGGATTGCAAGCTTGGTCATATCATCTATAAACCTAGACCCGGCTTCGGGACCGATTTCCTTGATAATGCGGTCCTGAATTTTTCCTTTGAATGCCCCAATGGCCGCTTCGTCTATAGTGCCCATAAGGAGTTCACCATTCCGGATTACTACATAGGCATCGTTAGGACATTCTTCTTTTTTACAGGTATCGCAGTGTGCACAGACCTGGGCTGTGAACTCTGTATTAAGGTCTTCAGGCAGGATCTGGCTGAAAATCTGTTTTCCTGTCCAGTAAGGTTTCCCATCTTCGTCGTGGCCGGCAGGTTCAGGCAGGTTGCGTGCGCGGCTCTTCCTCAGAAGGTCATAAGCCTCGTAACTGGTAATATGGTTTTCAAAACGGGTCAGCAGGAAAAGCCCTGAAATGTGGTCGTGAATACCACCGATAATGGGGCCTCCGAAACGCGGGGAGAGGATGTTTTCCTGAACCTGCATGAGGATCTTTGCCTCGGCCCTTGACTCTTCGGTCTGGAGGGCATGCATGTTCATTTCGTCTCCGTCAAAGTCAGCGTTGTAAGGGGGGCAGACCGCAGGGTTCAGCCTGAATGTTTTGTTAGGCAGAACCTTTACGGAATGGGCCATAATACTCATCTTGTGCAAAGAAGGCTGCCTGTTGAAGAGCACGGTGTCGCCGTCTTTTAACTGTCGTTCCACAGTCCAGCCGAATTCCAGCTTCTCGGCAAGGTCGTCCTTGTTCATATTGGTTACCTTTATGCGCCTGCCGTCGGACCTGAGTACATAATTTGCTCCGGGGTGAATGTCTTCGCCGTTCCTTACAAAGACCTTAAGCTGTTCGATGTTCCTTTTGGTCACCACTGCTGGCATTGTCAGAATCCGTGCAATGGGCATGGGGACGCCAACTTCATTTATGCTCAGGTTCGGGTCAGGGGAGATAACGGTACGGGCAGAAAAGTTAACACGCTTACCTGACAAACTTCCTCTGAACCTTCCTTCTTTACCTTTCAAACGCTGGGAAAGCGTCTTAAGAGGTCTGCCTGATCTATGTCTTGCAGGGGGTATTCCTGAAACCGAGTTATCAAAGAATGTAGTAACGTGATACTGAAGAAGCTCCCACAGGTCCTCAATGATAAGCTGTGGGGCTCCCGCCTCCCTGTTTTCCTGGAATCTCTGGTTGATCCTGATGATGTCCACCAGCTTGTGGGTCAGGTCGTCTTCACTGCGCTGCCCGGATTCAAGGGTGATCGAAGGGCGCACCGTAACAGGGGGCACAGGCAAAACTGTGAGGATCATCCACTCTGGTCTTGCATTCTTCGGGTCCATCCCGATAACTTTGATGTCCTCGTCAGGGATGTTCTCAAAGCGGTCCCTGATCTCGGTAGGGGTCAGCTTCTCCCCGTTTTCCAGGTATTCGCTGGGCTTTTCGAATTTTATTTCGAGCTGTTCCTCATTACAGTATGGGCAGCTCTTTATCTTGCTGGCTTCTTTATATGCCTCATTAATGAGATCATCAGGCATGTGCCCGATTTCTTCAACTGCAACGAGTTGATCCAGAAACTGTTGTTTCTGGGCCGGTTCCAGCAGAATCCTGCTGCATTTTCTGCAGGTTGCCCTGAGGAGTTTTCTGATTACTTTGTTAAAACCAACATGGACAACAGGGGCAACAAGTTCAATGTGCCCGAAGTGTCCAGGACATTCGCCCGCCCTGCCGGAGCATGTCTTGCAGCGAAGCCCGGGGTCAATTACCCCGAGTTTTGTGTCCATAAGCCCCATGTCAATTGGAAACCCGTCGTCATCATAAGTGTCAGCCGTGATAATAGGCGTTGCACTCATCTTACGGATTTCTTTTGGGGACATTAAACCGAATTTGATAGAAGCAATTCTTTTCGGAATCGGAGGTACGTTTGCCATATGTCCACCTCACCTTATACAGCATCTTCAAGATTAAGCCTTGGAGCAACACCAAGGGACTTAATTTCATCCAGTAACAGCTTGAACGCGTAGCTCATCTCCACGGGATATATGTCCGTGTCAGCACCGCAGGCTGAACAGAAAGAGACGTTTCGCTGCTTGTCGTACGTTGCAATCATTCCGCAGTGCGAGCAGACAAGTTCAACCACTTTGTCAGACTCGTCCAGCAATCTTTCTTTTAAGGACATGGCGGCTCCGTGCCCTACCAGCACGTCACGCTCCATTTCACCGAACCTGAGACCACCCTCCCTGGCTCGACCTTCAGTCGGCTGGCGGGTGAGCACCTGTACAGGGCCACGGGACCTTGCATGCATCTTGGAGGTGACCATGTGGTGCAGTTTCTGGTAAAGGATTACACCAACGAAGACATCTGCAGGGATCATCCTGCCTGTTGCCCCATCATAAAAAACCTCTTTTCCTGTATGGGCAAAGCCGTGTTTTTTCAAGGCTTCTCTAAGGTCGTCTTCGTTTTCTCCTGAGAAGGCTGTTGCATTCACTCTTCTGCCTTCCATGGAACCTACTTTTCCACCAATCATTTCCAGAACGTGCCCTACAGTCATACGTGAAGGAATTGCATGCGGGTTAATCATCAGGTCCGGAGTCAGACCTGATTCCGTAAACGGCATGTCAGCAATCGGGACTTTTAAGCCAATAACGCCTTTTTGCCCATGCCTGGAAGCGAACTTATCTCCGATATCGGGAATTCTCTCGTCCCTTACCTTTACCTTTGCAAGGCGGGTCCCGTTAATGGATTCTGTAAGAATGACAGTGTCCACAATCCCCATTTCGTTGGACCGCATGGTGACAGAGCTTTCTCTCCTCTGTTCAACTGCAATCCCGAAGTCTGAAGGCTCTTCCAGGAATCTTGGAGGGCTGGTCTTTCCTATAAGCACATCATTTGGGCCTACGGGGGTCTCAGGGTTTACAAGCCCGTCGATGTCAAGATTTGCATACGCATCAGCGCTGCGGGCTCCACGGTATTCGGAGTCAGGAATCTCGAACTTGTCTTCCTGCCCACCAGGATACCTCCTTTCTTCCCCTTCAAAGGTCCTGAGGAAATGGCTTCTTCCAAGCCCTCTCTCGATTGAACCCTTGTTGAAAATCAGAGCATCTTCAATGTTATACCCTTCGTATGAAAGGATTGCAACCACAAAGTTCTGCCCTGCAGGTCTGTCATCAAAACCGATTGCTGAGGAAGTCCTTGTCCTTGTAAGCGCTCTCTGCGGATAATGCAGGACGTGGGCACGGGTATCCGGCCTGAGCTTCTGGTTTGCTGTGGATACTCCGATGCACTGCTTGATCATGGCTGCACCCATGGTGTTACGCGGGGATGCGTTGTGTTCTGGATAGGGGACCATACCGGTACAGATCCCGAGCATAAGTTCAGGGTCTATCTCCATATGGGTGTGCTTGGAGTTAATATCAGACTCATAGAGTGCAATGTATGCATTTTCTTCCTCTTCTGCGTCCAGATACTCCACACAGCCCTCTTTTACGAGGTCCTCAAAGGTGATTTCTTTGTTCTTCAGTTTCTTTATGTGCTCTTCAGTTACCTTCAAAGCTCCGTTTTCTACAACTACAAGAGGCCTTCTTGCCCGGCCCATATCGGAGTTTATAATTACTTCCCTGGTGTTGTCATTAAGAGCTATGTTGACCTGCTTGGATATGAACCCCTGCCGCCTCATCTTTCGGAGCTCTTCTACGAGTTCCGCAGGGTTGTCATGGGTCCCGACGAGCTCTCCATTTATGAATACTTTTGCTTTAGTCATCTGACATCAACCCCTCAGTCCCCGAACAGTGATCCGGAGTCGTCCACATCTGAATAATCGTAGAAGTCATCATCTTTGTATTTGGTTTCAGGTTCCGGAGTTTCTTCAAACTCTTCAACAATCTCTTCCCCGAATTCATCGAGCAATATTTCTTTTATTCTCGCCGGGATTTCGGGCGCCTTTACAACTACTTTTTCGACATTAACGTCGTAGAGTATTTTTTTAATGCTCTCTATCTCCTCTATTCCCGTAGAGAGTTCAACCATCTGAGCAAAGTTTTTCACGAGACCACAATTCGGACCTTCAGGAGTCTCGGAAGGGCAGAGCCGTCCCCACTGAGTTGCGTGCAGGTCTCGGGCTTCAAAGTGAGGCTGGGCACGGGAAAGCGGTGAAATTACACGACGCAGATGTGAAAGGGTAGAGATGTAGTCATTCCGGTCAAGAAGCTGGGAAACACCGGTCCTTCCTCCAACCCAGTTTCCTGTTGCCAGGGGGTGCTGCAGGCGGTCAGTCAGGACATCTGCCCTTACAATAGTGGCGACATTCAGTTCCCTGTTTCTCATGTTTGCGCGTTCAAGCTGGTACTTTATGTCCCTTGCCAACCTGTTGAAAGATACCCTGAAGAGGTCTTCCATCAGGTCGCCTGCAAGTTTCAGCCTTTTGTTTGCATAGTGGTCCTTGTCATCTTCAGTACGCTTGCCAAGTGCAAGCTCAAAACAGGATTCAGCCATTCTTGCCAGGAAATGGGCCTTTGAGGTCCTATCTTTAATGTCGTTTCCGAGGTGGGGGAAAAGATACCTGTCAATAACGTAGTTTGCTCTTTTAATCTGGTACTCCTTGGCCTGCCCTGCAGCAACCCTCGCCCCAATCTTCTCGATTGCTTCTTCCTGGGTTTCGACTTCGGCTTCTTCAAGGTTTTCCAGCATGAACTTGATAATTTCGGGATCACTTGAAACTGCATTTACGATGTCTTCGTCAGTTACTATCCCGAGTGCCCTCATAAGTGTAATAAAGTACACTCTACCGGATATTGAGGGGAAAGACACCTCAAGCAGAGACTTTCTCCCTCTTTCAACAATTACGAGTGCCCTGTATCCTCTTTTCTGGGAGAAGACCTTTGCAACCTCTATAGAGTCCCCGTAACGTTCTCCGTACTCAACAAGGATTTTGTTAGGGGCAAGGTCTTCCAGGGTCATGACTACCCTTTCCGTACCTCCGATAATGAAATATCCACCAGGGTCCAGAGGGTCTTCTCCATAGCGAACTTTTTCGGCATCATTAAGCCCGAGAAGGTTGCAGATTTTGGATTTTACCATAATAGGGAGCTGCCCGATTTTTGCCTCCAGTACGTCGGACTCTATCCCTTCTTTTACGACACTCATCTCCAAATAGAGAGGGCCTGAATAAGAGAGGTTCCTGAGCCTTCCTTCGTTGGGATAAAGCTTTTCGATTGCCCCGTCTGCCTCCTTTACCACCGGATGCTCTACCCGGATCTTGCCGAGTTTAAGAAAGGTGTCTTCAATGTCTGTTTCTATTATCCTCTGTTCATCAATTATTTTTTGCAGCCCGTAATCTATAAACTTGTTAAATGAGTCTATATGGTGCTGCACTATCTTGTCCCGTGTAAAATAAGCCTGCGACAGTATACTGCTTTCTAACGCGATGATAGCACCCTCTTTGCTTTGTTAAAATGAAAATCAATAAACGATGATCCTAAGATCTTTATGCAGCCGTTGAATCTTTCCGTATGCATAAGATCTTTATGCAGCCGTTGAATCTTTCCGTATGATGGTGCATGGGATTCAAAAAGATATCCAGTGAAAAAAAATTTAGTCATGCAAGCGGTTTTAACTCCCCCTCCGCTTACTCGATCACAAGTCTGTAATAGTCTGCCTCCCCTGCAGTTTGACTTTTCCTTGTGATTTTCACAACATCTCCGACGACAGCTCCTATTTCTTTACTAACAGGATCATGCACTTTAATTTTCGGAAGCTGTTCCTTTTCAATTGAATATTTGCTTAAAACAGACTTCAATTCGCCCTCTGCAATTATTTCATGTTTTGGGACTGACTCATGGTCGAGCAGGCTGAATTTTGTCAAATCCTTTCCTCCAAAAATAAAGCATCTCAAAAAATTTGCTGACATTTCCTGCGGATGGCCTATCCGCCGGTTGTAATAAAGAACATGGCGGGCCCGTAGGGATTTGAACCCTAGGCCGACTGGTTAAAAGCCAGTCGCTCTGCCTGACTGAGCTACGGGCCCAGTTTGTTTATTTCTCCACATCTGAATTTTGCACCATTGAAGGCTAATTTCTTAGCATGCCACCCTGTTGCCCCGCTGCATCAGGGAGCACCTCTTACGCCGGTGCAACCCTCTAATTATAGCTATACTATTTATAGTTTATGCTAGGTTTACTTTTTTCCCCCATATTCTTGGAAACAGTGATTAAATTTATTTAATACGTGTTGAATTTATACATAAATTATTCCGCATCTTCCGGAAAGCTATATGTACGAGAATTTTCACTTTTTAAAAAGTAAAGTTAAATTCAATTTGTTTTTCCACAGATTCGGGTTAAACGGCAAATTTTGCCCCGATCTTAAATCACTCACCGCTTTCCCGACAGCCACCTCTCCAAAAATGAAGCATCAATTGATATCACTTATTAATTACACAACTAATTATTTAATCAGATAAAATCAATCATTTAATCGGACTCAGGTTATATCAGATAAAATCAATCACTTAATCGGATTCAGGTTATATCAGATAATCAATCACTTAATCGGATTCAGGTTATATCAGATAATCAATCATTTAATCGGATTCAGGTTATATCAGATAATCAATCATTTAATCGGATTCAGGTTAAGATTTTCGGAAACTTAAAATTGTTGGACATTATAAGTCTTATAATTAATATAAAAAAGGTGACAGGTAAACAAATTTATCGAAAGACATATTCTTACTGCTTTTTTTTGTACTGCTTTTCTTCCGCTTTGAATCTTACGACGAATTCAGCTCTGGAATCCCTTTTTACTTCAGGTTCACCCTCTAAAAGGCTGTATTAGAATTCAAACCATTTCTACATTTGTATAGTGGTCATGCATCACCACTTATGCCCATTACCGTAATATCCCTCCCGAGGTAACTTTCAAGCAAACCGGAACTGCTCACATGGTCATACTCATAGTTCTGTTCAAGCACAGTCACCTCGCGGTTTTCAGGATCTTCGACCATAACCGATGCAGGAATAATTTCGGAAGCAATGTCCGTATATTCCATCTGGTTGGTTCCGCTTTCAAGCTCGATCTCTCGCCTTTCATCACCGTCCCTGACTTATTTTCTTTGCAAGAATCATATGCGGAGGCTGGGTATATGCTGCTGCATGACCGGGCGGATCATTTCGTTCCAAAAAAGAAAAGTAATCATCCAAAAACCTCCATGAAACAACCTCAAATCCATGGGATTGTACAAGGTCAGTTATCCTCTCAGGTGTATTGTTTTTCGCAAGGGGCAAATTCGGCTTAACATCGGCATACAACTCATCAAACCGAGAGAATCGGCTGCATTCCTTCTCCGTTCCATCAGGATTCTGGAACCACAAACCATCAATTATCATCATAAGACCCCCATCTTTTAATAACCGTGAGTGTTCATCCAGAAACTTATCCGGTTGAGGCAGAGTCCAGAGAAGATACTTGCTAAAAACAAAATCATACTCTCCATCTTTAAGAGGAATTTTTTCTGCATCTCCCTGCAACAACGAGATATTTACTCCCTTTTCTCTGGCATTTGCATCTGCTTTTCCAAGCATACTTTCTGACAAATCAACCCCTGTTACATCGTGTCCCATGGCAGCAAGAGAAATAGCAAGAATCCCGGGACCTGTTCCAACTTCCAATGCACGGATTTTTTTATCCGTTAGCAGAATTTCAGAAAAAATGGATTTCCAGACATCCATTTCCTCATCTATACAATGAGCATATTCTGTGTGATAATCAGAACTTCTGAAGTCCCAGTATTCTACTATATTATTTTTCATACTCTGTCCCTCAAGTAAAATTGGCATCAGGATATTCTATCCGGAACCTTTGGATACATTGTCCAGACACTTTGTTTCGTTCATCCAATCATTCAAGATCAATTTTTGATGTAATCTCCTATAGAGTAAGACTATAATATAATTTAGTGTTACTATTTATAAAGATATTGTAGATATATCATCATGATTAACAATATTCTAATATATATGCATCATATTTCATAATTAAAATTGAATAGATAGCAATTAGTTTATACATATATCCTGTATGGCATAAAAATAGAAAAAAATGGATAAAAACGATTTAGATGGAGAAAGCCGTGTTAGGAAAAGAGATTAGAAATTAATGGGTGAAAGAGCCTGATATTGCGACTATAGTGCAAACCATGGAATGAAAACGTATCAGAAAATCAGTCCTTCAACGAACAGATATATAATTTTGGAATGAAGAGCAAATGAAAACTTTATTATTTATTCGTGCATTTAGTCCAGCTTTGACAGCTAGCGTTTGTATCTCCCGATTAAACTCAGTATTTCTCAAAAAATAGTCTGATTAAACCCGGCAACACAATATCTGTCAGATCAACAATACAGCTTACTGGATAGTCCCTAATTCAAAAAAAAATTGCATTTTATCACACTATCTATGAATATATAGAATAAAATCATGCACTTTAAATATACAGATATAGAATAAAATCACACACTTTGAATATACATCATACATGACTTCGTACATGACTTCGTACATGACTTCTTACATGATTTCTTAAAAAACAGTTCAAAAGTATACAAAGTATTTATGCACATTGGTGTTAATGATGAAATTCAATATACAAAAAACAAACCTCTCCTTCCCTGCCATTGCCTTAATTCTGATTGTTGCACTGCTCTGTGCAGGATGTGTTGATACTGAGGGAGCTGAAGAAAAAGTCCTCCGAGTAGTTTTTAACGAAGGCCCCGACACAGGCGGCAGTCTTGACCCTGCCAACGGCTGGACTGGGTGGTATGTTCATCAGGCAGGCATCTATGAAACCCTGTTTTACTACGACGCAGATATGAATCTCATGCCCAAACTTGCATCCGGCTACAAACAGTTAAACGATACAGAATGGGAAATCCAACTTCGTAAAGGTGTAGCTTTCCACGACGGAACAAAAATGGATGCAGATGCGGTACTGTTTTCAATGAATAGAGTACTTGACCCCTCAAACAGCAGATCATACGAGTACTCCTTTATCAAAGATGTACGAAAAACCGGGAATTACACCATTATTATTGAAACCAACGGCACTTGCACTCCACTAATTTCATCCCTTGTAGACCCTATCATGTCCATTATAAGTCCGAACGCTGAAAGCCCTGACACCGAACCGGTTGGAACAGGCCCCTTCAAATTTGTATCCTTCGAACCGAGTACAAGCCTTGAACTCGAAAAGAATCCTGATTACTGGGGTGGGGAGGTCAAAGTTGACCGCGTACTCATACAGTATAATAAAGACAGCACGGCCAGGACCATGCTGATAAAATCAGGAGATGTCGATATTGCCAGAGATCCACTCCAGAGCGAGTATTCAACACTTCAGAATAATCCTGATATAAACGTCACCTCCAGGGAAACCCTACGCATGTACTTCCTTTATGTAAATGGCGCCAAAGCCCCATTCAATGATACAAGAGTCCGCCAAGCCCTCTCTTATGCGATAAACCGCCAGGAAATCGTGGATACAGCACTGGAAGGAGTCTCCGGTATTCCGGCAACTGGGGTATTCACAAATACTATGCCATGGAACGCAAACGACCAGATTAAATCCTACGAATATAACCCTGAAAAAGCTCTGGAACTCTTCGAAGAAGCAGGAATCACAAAAGGTGAGGACGGAAAACTCTACTACAACGGGAAACCCTTCACCGTTGAGATCCAGACCTACAATAAACGTGCAGCTCTTCAGCCGAGTGCAGAAATAATCGCTTCAGAGCTAGAAGACATTGGCATCACTTCACAGGTTACAATTCTGGAAAGCACCGCACTTAAAGAAAACGCTCTTGCAGGAACATATGATTTATCCCTCAGCGCATGGAACACAGCCCCGATCGGAGATCCCGATTACTTCCTCTCAACTCATTTTCTCTCTACCGGAAGCTATGCATCAGGCTGGATCCGTTATTCAAACCCTCAGGTAGACGAATGGATTCTCGAAGCGAGAAACGAACCTGACAAAGAAAAACGGACCGAACTGTATGAAAAGGTCCAGAGACAGATTCAGGAAGATGTACCAGTACTGCCCGTATTCTATGCCAACGAAATCTATGCCCTTTCCTCAAATGTTGAAGGCTTTGTGATGTATCCGAACGAGTATACAATCATCACAAGGGACATAGGATTTGCATAAATCTGTAGGAGGAAATGAGGAAAAGCTACCGTTTGCAGGTCGCAGCTTTGATGTTATTTGCAAAAAGGTATTACACGTCCATTAAAAATGAAATGGAGCCTGCCTGAAGGATTAAAAATGAAAGACAAAATTACAGTGCACTGGAATAAGATTAGTCCAAGTTACCGGAAGATGCATCGTGACCACCTTGATGAAGAGATTCTCCTTATGAAAAACCTCTTTTCAGAGAAGCTGCCGGCAGGAAAAAAACTCAATGTCCTTGATATCGGAACGGGACCTGGCATTCAGACCTTTGTTTTTGCCCAGATGGGGCATAATGTCACCACTCTTGATATCTCGGAAGAGATGCTCGCACGTGCAAAAGAAGGGGCAAAGAACCGTAATTTGTCAATTAAGTTTGTTAAAGGGGACGGAGAAAACCTGCCTTTTGAAGACCGTATATTCGATATTATCGTAAATATACATCTGTTATGGACGCTCACGGATCATGACAAATTCTTCAATGAATGCCGGAGAGTCCTGGTACCCGGAGGCAGGATTCTTGCAATCGACGGCCAATGGTTTCAGCCAGGGTATGTTCCAAACAAGAATTACAACCAGGAAGAAAGAAATCACGATGAGTTAATTGAGTATCTTCCTCTTTATGACAGCAACTCGCCTGAAATGATTACGGCCATCATGGAAAATAACAGGTTTTCGGAAGTCTCCTGGAAATCTCTTCCCGAGTATGCCGTGTATATGAAAAGATGCGATCCGGAAGGTTATGACTATTTATCTGTCCCGTACCTTGCCACCGGAAAAAAATGTTGAGGAAGGACTAAAATTTTCCAGAGGCACTGTAATGCTGAAAGATTATTTAATACACCGAGCTCTGTATCTCAGCCCGGTTCTCATATTAATCTCATTTATGAGTTTCTCACTTATCTACATCGCTCCGGGCGACCCGGCAGAGATTATGATGACGAGTCCCTCGGGCGGATATGATGAGGCAGCTGTTGAAGCATTCCGTATAGCCCACGGGCTTGACCAGCCATTTTACGTTCAGTATCTGAACTGGCTCAAAGGCGCGGTTGTAGGGGACTTTGGCTACTCATATATGAGCGAACAGCCGGTGTTTGAAACTGTCCTGAACGCATTTAAAAATACGCTGACACTTTCCGT
Organism: Methanosarcina sp. WWM596; assembly: GCF_000969965.1. GTDB lineage: Archaea > Halobacteriota > Methanosarcinia > Methanosarcinales > Methanosarcinaceae > Methanosarcina. The sequence continues at coordinate 3,541,912 of NZ_CP009503.1, read as the reverse complement.
TCTCGCCCTTGTAATTGCTCTTGTTATTGCCATTCCGTTTGGCGTAGTTTCAGCTCTGAAACATAACACGGTTATTGACGATGCCTGCCGCTTTGGAGCTCTTTTTGGGGTATCCATACCGAATTTCTGGCAGGCCTATATGATGATAATTCTTTTCTCGGTAAGCCTTCACTGGCTACCTGCATCCGGGTTCGGGCACGGGACAGAGATCAGCTACATGATTTTGCCTGCAACTGTCCTTGGAACAGGGTCGGCAGCCGTAATGATGCGGATGATCCGTTCAAACATGCTGGATGTCATGGAGAAGGAGTACATCCAAACCGCACGTGGGAAAGGACTTTCGGAAAAGATAGTTATCATCAGACATGCCTTGAAAAACGCGCTTGTCCCGGTTATAACGGTGGTTGGGCTGTCGATTGGTTTCCTCTTAAACGGCTCGGTTGTTGTTGAAACAATTTTTGGATGGTCAGGTATTGGAAATCTTGTGGTGAACTCAATTCTTTCCCACGATTATATGATGGTACAGGGCTCAGTACTCTTTGTTGCCGTCATTTTCCTCCTGATCAACTTCTTTGTAGACCTGGTCTACGTTTGGGCAAACCCGGAGATACGCTATGATAGAACTTCTTAAAAACAGGCAAATTGCTCTTTCCCTGATAATTCTTGGAGGACTTATTTTCATGGCCGTCTTTGCCAATGTTCTGGCTCCGTATGACTACACGGAAAAGGACCTGCAGAACCGTCTGCAGCCTCCGTCTCCTGACCACCTGTTCGGGACCGATCACCTCGGCCGTGATATCCTGACAATGGTGATGTACGGTGCACAGGCATCCCTTTTCATCGGATTTACAGTTGTCAATGTTTCACTTGCAATCGGGGTGGCACTTGGCGTTCTGGCAGGGTATTACGGCGGGTGGCTGGATGAGATTATCATGCGGCTGACGGATAGTTTCCTTGCATTTCCGTCGATGTTTCTGGCACTTGCAATTACAGCGTTTCTGGGACAGGGGATGGAAAACATGATGCTTGCTTTAATTGCTGTCGAGTGGACAGTGTTTGCGAGAGTTGCACGCGGTTCGACGCTTGATGTCAAGACAAAAGGCTATGTCCAGGCAGCCCGGTGGATTGGGGCTTCAAACACCTATGTAATGATAAAGCATGTTCTACCAAACATACTCTCTCCGGTTTTGATTATGGCATCGCTTGGAATCGGGAATGTGATTCTAGCAGCAGCCGGTTTAAGTTTCCTCGGGCTTGGGGTGCAGCCGTCAACACCTGAATGGGGTGCGATGCTGGATGCAGGAAGAACATATTTCACAACTGCTCCCTGGATAATGTTTTTTCCGGGGCTTTTTATTATGATGACCGTGCTTGCGTTCAACTATTTCGGCGATGGGCTGCGGGATACACTTGACCAGAAGATGAAAAATCTTGAGCTTGAAGGGAGGGTCTGATGTGTCTGATGTGCTACTGAAAGTATCCGGTGTTTCCGTATCAATCCCAACCGGACAGGGTACCGTTCGCGCAGTTGATGATGCAGCGTTTTTTATTAATAAACATGAGGTATTTTCACTGATTGGGGAATCCGGAAGCGGCAAGTCAATTCTTGGCCAGGCAATAATGCGGCTGCTACCCCCGAATGCGATGTTTTCCGGGAAAGTGGAACTTGACGGGATGGAAATATCGGCTCTTTCCGAAAAAGAGATGCAGAAAGTCCGTGGCAAAAAGGTAGGATCAATTGCCCAGAACCCGTATCTTTCGATGAACCCCGGAATCAGGGTTGGCACTCAGGTTGCAGAGCCAATGCGCGCACATCTTGGAATGGGTAAAGAGGATGCAAAGTCCAGGACATGCCAGGCTCTGAAGTATTTTGATATTATCCCTCCTGAAGTGAGGGAAAGGGAATATCCGTTCCAGTACAGCGGCGGAATGCTGCAACGGGCAATGGTTGCAATGGGAACGGCTGCAGACCCTGAACTGATTATAGCTGATGAACCGACAAAAGGTGTTGATGTTCTGAAGAGGCGCAATATTGCGGCAATTTTTCAGAAGGTTGCCTCGAAAGGCTGTGCGTTTCTTTTAATTACTCATGATGTAGGTTTTGCCCGGGCGATGTCGGACAGAATCGCGGTAAACTACTGCGGGCAAATTATAGAGATTGCAGGAAAGGACGCTTTTTTCGAAGAGCCTCTGCATCCATATTCAAAAGCGCTTCTGGATGCGGTGCCGGAGCGCGGTATGCACCCGATTCCGGGCTCGTCACCTTCGATGATTGAGGTACCGGAAGGCTGCAGGTTTCATCCGCGGTGCCCGTATAAAACAGACAGGTGCCTGAAGAATCCGCCAGTTGTGGAACTGGATGGAAGGTGTGTGAGGTGCTGGATGTATGCTTAAGGCAGAGAATCTGCGTTATGTTTACACTTCCGGGTTGATAAAAACCGTCAAAAAAACAGCCGTCTGCGGAGTTGATCTTGAGATTTTTCCGGGCGAGACGGTGGCTATCGTCGGGGAGTCGGGGTGTGGGAAATCAACGCTTGCAAAACTGCTTGTCCAGCAACTTGAACCGGCTTCCGGGGAAGTGTTTTTCGACGGGACGAAACTGACAGGGCTGAGCTGGAAGAATCTTCAGAAGTTTATGGGAAAAATCCAGCTGATCCCCCAGAATCCTGATGATGTGGTTGATCCGAGATGGGCGGTTGAGCGGTCTGTTGCCGAGCCGCTGGTGATATCGGGAGCTTTTTCCAGAGAGGAGATTTCAGTAAAGGTAGATGCCCTGTTTGCAGAGGTGGGGCTTTCTAAAGAGCACAAACCCCGATATCCGCATGAGTTGTCAGGGGGAGAACTGCAGAGGGTGGTAATTTCCAGGGCACTTGCTTTGAAGCCTGAACTGCTGGTCTGTGATGAAGCGACCTCGATGCTCGATGTGTCAGTTCAGGCGTTTATTGTGACGATGCTCAAAGAGATTCAGAAAAAACGCGGTCTAGGACTGGTGTTTATTACGCATGACCTGGATGTAGCTAAAGCTGTTTCGGACCGGGTACTGGTGATGTATGCAGGTGAGATTGTTGAAGAGGGAAAGGATGTATTTGATCGACCTCTGCATCCGTATACGCGTGCTCTTCTGGACGCAGTACATTATACGACACTTGAGGTTGTGCTGCCGGAAAAGGAGGGAACGCTGCCGGATAGTTTTTCGGGCTGTTCCTACTTTAAATCGTGCCTGGAGAGAACGGACGTGTGTAAAGAGCCGCAGAAACTACGGGATGTCTCGGGGAGATTGGTGAGGTGCTGGAAAGCAAAAAGACGGTAATCCAAACACGGTTATCCAGAAACTGTTTTATCCCATAGGAATTACGTGTACAGGGAAAGAAAAACTAAGGAAGATTGACTGAAAAGAGCAGAAAACCGTCTTAATAAAAAAATGAGAAAAATATGATGCAGAATTTTGAACCGCATTATCTCTGCATCCAATCTTTCCAATGATACTGGATTTAGACAGACTGACCAGGATTGGTTATTATCTCCTGCGCTTCAGTCCGTATGCGGAAGCCAGCACCGCAACTCCGAGTCCAAACTCGAAAGCTGGCGTGGATTCGGCTTCAGATCCTTCTTCAGTAACTCCCTCTTCCTCAACTTCTTCTCCAGCCCCTTCTTCTCCGGCTTCAGGCTCCAGGTCAATTACTATTTCGTGCTCAGAAAATTTTGGGATATACACGGCCATGGTGGCGGTTTCATTTTCCTGAACGAGATAGCAGAGTGGGCGGTTTCCGCCGACAAAGAGTTCATCGATGCTTTCGGCTTTTTCAATTTCCACCCCGTCAAAGCGGAGCCTGAGGCGATCGGGATTGGAAAGGTTGATGGTCTCGTTGTCCACGTTTACGGTGATGACCCTGCCTTCGGGAAGGTCCGAATCTACCCCAAGCACTATGCGATCCCTGTCTCTTTCCATGACCTGCAAGCCCATGGGAGTGTAGTTCACAATGGATGCGTTATCCCCGCCTGCGCGGATGGCAAGTTCAGCTCCGACACGGCCATTGGCAATTTCCCGGTTGAGCACCTGGTGCATGTACACAGCACGAGAACCGTAATTATATCCGGTCTGCATGAAAGCAGGCTCCATAGGAATTGCACGGAACATAACCACACTGTTCTCTACAAGGGTTACCGTGACCCTGTCATCCGAAACCTTAACATCAAGTCCTTCGAGAGGCTCTGCATCCGTACCGGAAGCAAGGTAATTCTTGAAGACGGTAAGGTATCCCTCAAAATTGTTTTTAGTTATCTTTACAACGATCACATCTTTTAAATCATCTGAAAGTGTGGTATCCATGCTTGCTTCTACTTCGTCTGCAAGGTCAAAAACAATGGTTTTGTCGGCAAAAGCCATTACCTGCATGGTTCCCATCGGGTTGTCGTGAAGTAAAATCTGGCTGTCAGCACTCTCATAGACAGCAGTTGTCCCCGCAACCTGCTCTTCCTTAAAGGCAAAATCGGAAACCGTAACCGAATCAAAAATCATATCTCCGCTAACCGCAAAGTTACTGACTTCGCCTGCATCGGAATCAAAATTGAAAGTCGTGTAATTCCCGTATGCAAAGCGGCCCTGCCGCATAAAATACATTCCTCTGCCCATGCCCCCACCTCTCACAGCCTGTACAGCCTGCTGGCCCATCAGGAGCCTTTGCCTGGCATTGAGCGAGGTCTGGGCCTGCTTCGTGTTCATGACCATGTAGCTGACAATTTCCTGCCCTGAAACCCCGTACTGTTCTTCAACCTCCAGGATTGTAAGCTGCGTACTCATATCCTCCGGAAGCCCGAGATCGGAAAGCGCGGTTTTAACCGGAATTCCAAAATTGCTGCAGACTTCTTGGAAAGTCATGGATCCGAAACCTTCAAACCTGTTGTCGTACTGGTCAAACCCGTACCCATTCATCATTTCCTGGCTTATACCCTGGTTCATACCCTGGTTCATTCCCTGCCCCATTCCATTAATGGGCCCTCCACCCTGCCCCATCTGGGCAAGAGCAGGAGATGCCCCCAGGATCACAATAAAGAGGACAAAAAATACAGATAGCTCTAAGCTTTTCATTTTCAACTTTTTTTTCATACTCCGTCACCCACAAATAAGAATCTATCAATGACCTATCCAGCCCTAAAAAAGAGAAGCTGAAGCAAAACAGAATCACTAAAGAGATAATTCAAACAGATGATTATATGGGTTAATCTTATAAAATCTCTTATACTGAAGTCCAGGACATTGCAGAAGCCCTACTATAAAAAAAAGCTTTTGATCCCGAAAAAACCGATTTAGTGCAGTAAACCCCGGGAAAAACAATAAAAAAACTAATCACTCCCCATTATGAAAAAAAGGGAGTAATTTTTGAAACAAGTAGAAAGATTCTTTGAATATATTGGTCACTTTCAGTCCGGGTTCAATATCTGCGTTCCACTGTGAAAGAGACTTTTTTAGAACCGTCTGCAGGCACGGTTACTTCCCATTCGGCAGTGAATGCATCCGTCTTTTCATAAGAATCGGAATTTGTGGAAATTTCCCAGTCCCCGTAGAAATGTTCTACAATCCTTACTTTCTGGGCCTCTACCTTATGGTTCTTTAATTCAATCTCATAACTTTCCCGCCAGACGTCAGTGCTCACCTTTTTGTAATCGGTCTGGGTTCTGGTGCCTGTTACATCGAAAGCGTTTCCGACAATTACCTTGACTTCCTCATCTTTTGGGGTGTGGTCTATATTGTCTTCTCCAAGGAACTGGAGCTGCCCTTCGGAATCAGCTTTGTATACCCTGACAACCCCTGCAGGGAGAGGCATTCCAAGGCCCTTTTCTTTTGAATTTTCGAGGTTCAGGGCTACCTGCACTTTATCGCTTTTTGAAACATCAAAGATGAGTTCCTTTTCCACAGGTATAGCGTCTGCAGAGAGCAGGGAAAGCTGCTTGATCTGGTTGTTCTTCAGGGTAGCAGGCCTTTCCAGGGTATACAGGTGGTACTCAAAGAGGGATTCCTCAACAAAGCTGTCCTTTGCCCCTGAGTACATTGCTTCCTCTTCTACAATCACATCATAATATCTTGGCTGTGGTACAGCTATACGGTGAACTTCCCCTGCAACGAGCTTCAATTTGGCATCTTCATAGGTGGTCCCTGCCCCATTGTCGACACTGACCCAGCCCTGGATATCAGCCTTTGTATCATCCACATTAGTCTTTACGATATAGTCTGCCCTCCAGCTCATACCACCCGTAAGATAGGAAGTAAGTACATCCCGGCTGCCTGCTACAGGAGAATAAACCTGCCAGACCAGAGTGGGTTTTGTAAGCAACCCTGCTGAGTCAGGAAACTCAAATTTAGAGACTTCTGTGAGACTTACAACCTTTCCATCACTCAGACTGAGCACAACCCCGCCATCATGGCTGAGAAGAGTCCCTGTGTATGTCGCACCTTCCTTTTCAGTTGCTGTGATTTCCTTTCCCAGGAATTTATCAAGAAGTTTGTAACTGCTTACAAGGTCATACTCATAGTTCTGTTCAAGCACGGCAGTGTTTTTGTTCTTTGTGTCCTCAAACATAACCGATGTAGGATCAATGAGAGCGGCAACATCCGTATACTCAACGCTGTTGACCCCGGTCTTTAAATCGAGTTCCCTACGCTCTTTCACAAGGGCAAGATTATCGTTGTAAACCGTAACCTCGGTAGCTGCATCAGTTCCCACGGCTCCGGCAGTAAGAAATTCCAGAGGATTTGAAGGTTTTACTTTTGTTAGTACACTCGAAGAAGACTCAATTCCATTTGCAGCGATTTCTCTTCCACTAGCAGCGGTTTCTTGCTCATCAGCCTGAATCGTGCCTTCAGTAGATTCGGGAGACGCAAACGCTGCAGCTGTGGCCACAACTCCGATAAAAACCAGAGCAATCCATAGATAACTTTTTCTTGTTATCATAACAGATAATAGACCACTGTTTTATTTATATGTGACTTTGACTGCGGATTCACTTGAAGTTATCCTTCTGCATTCCTAGCTTTTCAAAGCCTTATGACACTGCAAATAAAATACCCCTCAAAGGTATAATAAAAATAAGGCGATGAACAGTTATAATAATATAGGCCAACACGGAATATATAAATTGAGATAGATGCTCGATAAGCCCGAGAAAACTAAAGGACTCGTTTTCATGAAAACAATTGAGACCCTTAGAGTAAAAAACCGGATCAAAATCTCAAATTTTATTTCCGGTCTTATACTTATTCTATTTTTTGCAGTAACTATACTTCCAGTTTCAGCCTCTGAAATTGAGGCGAGCAGGGAGATTTCTGCAGGAACGGTTTATGCAGGTGGGACCTTCACAGTAACCGTACACATATGGACAGACCAGTATATTGAAGCCCCTACTCTTGATGAAAACCTTCCTGATGGATGGAATATAAGCATAATTGAAAGCGATGGGGCTGTGTTCCAAAATACTGAAACTTTCAAAGAGTCTACCCTGGAATGGATCTGGGTAGAGGGCCTTCAACCAGGCAGGAAAAAAACTGTTGTGTACAGGGTCACAGTGCCTTCAGCTTCTGAACCCGGAAATTTTACAATATCAGGCAATGTTTCAGCGTATTCCATCTCCGCCGTGCCTGTTATAGGAGCCTCGGGGATAATAGTCATATACCCTCTTCCTGAAGCCGGATTTTCCGCAAACCCCCTCTCCGGAATCGCACCTCTTACAGTCCAGTTCACGGACTTAAGTACAAACAACCCAGATTCATGGGAATGGGACTTTGATGGAAACGGAAGCATCGACTCTTCAGAGATAAATCCGTCATGGACCTATGAAATTCCGGGCACCTATACTGTTACTCTCATAGCGGCTAACACGACCTACGGAAATGATACTGAGACAAAAACAGGTTATATCACAGTTACGGAGAAAAACTCTTATTCCAAAGAAAGCGGGAGAAGCAGCGGAAGCAGTGGAAGTAGCGGAGGAGGAGGTGGGGGAGGCTCTCCAGAATCAACAAGGAATATAGAGCTCAAGGAGATTTCAAATGAGCAGGTCTTCAAAGGAATTCACACCTGTTACACCTTCAAAGGAGAGACAAACGAAATAATTACTGTTGAGTTTGACCCGAAAAAGAACTTCGGGAAAACACCCACAATTGTGGAGATGCTGAAGAACACGTCCGTAATAGTGAAAGAACCTGCCCCCGGAACCGTCTACAAGAACCTGAATATATGGGTTGGAAACAGTGGATTTTCAAGTTCTGAAAACCTTGAAAACGCCAGGATAAGCTTCAGAGTAAAACAGACATGGCTCTCCGAAAACGGCATAAGTGAAAACACAATGACCCTGTACAGGTACAGCAACAATACATGGAATGCGCTGCCCACAACCCTGACCGGAAAAGATCAGGACTACTTCTACTTTACCGCAGAAACCCCGGGATTTTCGCCTTTTGCAATCTCAAGCCCGGAAAAAAATACTCAAGTGATAGTGATAACTCCGATTAGAAATAGAGGAAGTAATATGATGGGCACAGGAGAAATATTGGAAGAAGATGAAGAAAACCTGGTTTCGAATAATGAAAAAGCCTATGAAGACTCTCCTGGAACCAGGATTTCATTTGACCCGTACAACTTAATAAGCTATTTAAAGTCATTCCTGTCACGCCCGAATTGTGCCTCAGGAGTACGCTTCCTTTTCGCTACGCTCAAGATGACTGAACTACAAATATTTTAGATTGAAAAACTGTTCCCGGAGTAGGAAAAATATTTCTTCGGCCGGGAGGAGGATTTCTACTAATATCAAATATATCCACAATTCTCAAGCCAGGTAAGGGACCGGATCCATTCTCCTTTTGGCTCCCTTGAGGTGCCTACGACCAGCCGCTTCATGTTTCCAACTTTTTCGACCACCCCACGGGCTTCTATGATTTCTCCGGGGAGAGCCTGACCTGCATATGTATGAGTATAGGAGAGCACATGGTCGATTTCTTCGTGTTCTACTTTGTAATAGGCAGGGCTGTCAAAGGCAAAGTCAGCGTTTTTGACCTCGGCTTCGATTTTCATTTTGACGGTATCTTTTCCCCTCTGCGGAGGCTCTTTAATCTGGTCCCATTCCCTTACAAAGAGAAGGTCGAAATACGTGCCCTCTACCATGCCACGGTTGCCTTTCCTGGACTCGTGCAGCATGAATTCGTCAAAAGAAATCTCAGGGATTCTTTTCCTGTAGATCCTCTGCCACATGTCCTCATCAAGCTCTTCGATAGGGCCCTCCTGCTGTTTTGCAATGGTTATGGCATCCCTTGCCCTGAACCACATAGGACCGTAGATAACAAAATCAACGTCAGAGCTCTCGTTCTGCAGGCCTGCGAGCATTGAACCCGTAACTCCCATACTTGTCCGGGGAATTTCTGCCATGTCAAGCACCTTTACAATTGCCCTTACACGGCTGTCAGAATTCACAAGCTCCGGAATGCAGTCATAGGGATGCAGTACCTGTTTTACCTCGGATTCCGGGACAACGTGCACGTCCTGTACCCATTCAGGCCTGTTTTTCTTCATGAATTCGAACGCCGGACCAAAATCGTATTTTTTGTACCTTTTCCCGTTTAACTCCCTCTCCCCGTTTTCATCCGGAACGTAGCGGAGTGTGGCTCTTATTCCATCATTACGGAAATAGTCAGAAACCGCAAAAAACCATTCATCTTTTGTAAGAAGAAAATCCCTGAGGCGTGTTTTGAGCATTTGTATCATCCCTGAAACCTGTGAAGAATATTAGGATCTGCTAAATGTAACTGCCGCAGATTGGCCTTCAGTTGAGAACACTGTTGATTTCAATTAAGAACACTTTATAATAACATTGCAAAGACTTTATAATGACTTTAAGCAGGATAAAATGTATTGTACCATTCATGTATTTAACTGTCATTATTTTAATTTTGAATTGATAGGTAAAAAATGGAGTAATATATACCTGGAGTAATATATACTGAAGGAGTAAAAATAAAGGAACTGAATATTATCGAAAAAATAAACGGAATAAGCTGCATGTGCAGAAAATCCGAGGTAATAAGATTGAGAGATGATCCAAGTGCAGAAGCGCTTGAAGCCTGGATTATCCGGCTGAGGCGAGAATTTCACCGATACCCTGAACTCAGTTTCAAAGAATATGAAACCCAGAAGAGAATTCTGAAAATTCTTGGAGAACTGGGTATAGAAGCTAGGAAGATTGCGGATACCGGCGTGCTTGCAAGCATCCGGGGCACAGTGCCTGGCCCCTGCATTGCCCTTCGTACGGACACGGACGGACTGCAGGTTCAGGAAGAAGCGGGAGAAAGGAACGGAGACTATATCTCCAGAAACGAGGGGATTATGCACGCCTGCGGGCACGACGGGCATATGGCAATGATTTTTGGGGCTGCCCGGCTGTTTTTAGAAAAGAGAGACTTTCCAGGGGAAGTTCGCCTGATCTTCCAGCCTGCAGAAGAGATTCCTCCCGGTGGCTCGGAGAGGGTTATTGCCGAAGGGGGGCTTGAGGGCGTGGATGCTGTCATCGGTATGCACCTCTTTACCCACCATGAATCAGGCAGTGTGGGCTTCCGCCCCGGACCGTTTATGGCAAGCACCAACCGTCTTGAAGTCATCTTTAAAGGAAAAGGAGGCCATATATCATTACCTGAAAAATGCATTGATACCGTCAGAATGGCAACTGACTTCATAAGTAGTATCTACCCTGCCCTACAAGCGAACCTCGAGCCTGAAAAGTACGTCCTGGGGGTAGGCAGGATCCGGGGAGGAGCCCAGTTTAACAGGACCCCGGACACTGTCGAAATCCTCGGGAGCTACAGGACCTTTGACAACGAGACCACGGAGATCATCGACAAAATAATAAAGAGCTGTCTGGACGAAGTCATGGAAAAATACATAAAAGCAGGAGAAGAGTTTTCAGGTTTTCCTGCCTATGATCTCGACATCTACCACGGATATCCTGTCCTGGTCAATGATCCCGTATTCACCGAAGCTGCATATTCAAAACTGAAGGAAAGCTTCCCGGAACTTGTACTCTACCCGGAAATGGAAAAGACCTTTGCCGCCGAAGACTTTGCAAGTTACCTGCAAAAAGTACCCGGGATCTTCCTCTCCCTGGGCACCCGGAATCCCGAAAAAGGAATCCTGGAAATCAATCACTCCTGCCGATTTGACATTGATGAAGAGATCCTGCTGACGGGTACAAAGATCTTTCATACCCTTGCCCTTGATTTCCTGAAAAATCCGGAGAGATACCTGGGAACCACCTGAAAAATCCTGCAAACTGACCAGAAGAAAGAATACCAAGAAAGCTGAACAGGAAACAGGAATGCTGCATGCCTGCAGGAGATAATGCAGGAGATAATACACATGATAATCCAGAGGTACGACGAATCCAGAAAAGAAGAGGTTAGGGACGTTGTCCTTGAAGTCCTGCTTGAACACGGCTTTGAGTACGACAGGCTTAAAGATTCGGACCTGAAAGACATCAAAGGTTACTATTTTACAAAAGGAGGCACCTTTTTTGTAGGCCTAGCCGATGGTAGAGTGGTGGGCACTGCAGGAGTCCGCAAACTTAATGGGGACCTCTGTGAAATCAGGCGCATCTACCTAAAAAAGGGCTTCAGGGGCAAAGGTAACGGAGAGAAACTTTTTCAGGCAGCTCTGGATTTTGCCGGAAAAAACTGTTCAGGTGCCGTGCTTAAAACCGATTCAACCCTTCAAAAAGCGATAGGCATGTATCTCAAGAACGGTTTTACTTTCGTAAAAGAGGAAGAAGGATACCTATACTACGAAAAAGAATTGTGAACTCACAACTATATAACCTACATTCCGCAGTATTTTTTTGAAAATCAATATTTTTTACGATAGCGTTTTTCAAAAATTCTCAATTAATATACCCAAACTGAAATTTGAATAAAAATTGAATATTAAGTTTTTTGGTCTCTGAACATACCGTATAGTCATTTTTAACTCCTGCATAGAAATCCGATAAATTCACGTTAGGACAAAAATCGATAGCAAGAAAAATAATGAATATACGAAAAATACTGCGGAAAGTGGGATATAATGAAAAGTTGAGCGCTGAACGGTTCATCCCCACGCGTGTGGGGAACTCGGTTTTTTCAGCGGAGACCTGAAGAGACGGCACGGTTCATCCCCACGCGTGTGGGGAACTCTTTTTGTGTGTGGGCATACGGTTGATGAAATACGGTTCATCCCCACGCGTGTGGGGAACTCAATTGCGATATCCTCTTTTTCTCTCATCCAGTCGGTTCATCCCCACGCGTGTGGGGAACTCATTACTAACTGCTGTTTTGTGTCAACCTCGACCGGTTCATCCCCACGCGTGTGGGGAACTCGTTCGATTTTCCAGTTGCAGTATCTTCCTCTGAGGTTCATCCCCACGCGTGTGGGGAACTCTCTCACTTTCTATATTCAATATGCTCCAATTACGGTTCATCCCCACGCGTGTGGGGAACTCGCACTAAAGCAGTTGGATACAGAGACGTTAAGCGGTTCATCCCCACGCGTGTGGGGAACTCATCAGATCAAGGAGTGGCGTTTTAGTAACCGGCGGTTCATCCCCACGCGTGTGGGGAACTCGCGGCTAATTTAGCGGCTGCTTCCTGGGCTGCCGGTTCATCCCCACGCATGTGGGGAACTCGGTATATTAATTTCAAAAATGGGTTATTCGATCGGTTCATCCCCACGCGTGTGGGGAACTCTCCCCTTACATTTCAGTTGTAAAAAACCACGGCGGTTCATCCCCACGCGTGTGGGGAACTCCTCATCGAATCCAATGAAACAAATTTGAGAACCGGTTCATCCCCACGCGTGTGGGGAACTCGGCACTCTTTGACAATTAAAGCCAAAATTCAACGGTTCATCCCCACGCGTGTGGGGAACTCGGCGATTTCAGCTTTCTCAGTGGTTGTTAAGCCGGTTCATCCCCACGCGTGTGGGGAACTCTTCCATCATTTACAGTACTCGAAGTGAAAATTCGGTTCATCCCCACGCGTGTGGGGAACTCTTTTCAACGTCATTTGTTTTTTCAACGTCATTCGGTTCATCCCCACGCGTGTGGGGAACTCGGGGGGAAGACAATTATGAAGGTCTATGTGACCGGTTCATCCCCACGCGTGTGGGGAACTCCACGGTGGCGACAGCGTGGTTCTGATAAGCAACGGTTCATCCCCACGCGTGTGGGGAACTCCAGATGGTCAGGTACTAACGTTGTAATCCCTCCGGTTCATCCCCACGCGTGTGGGGAACTCTCATAGTCTGTCACTGCCCCTTCTCGGATGTCCGGTTCATCCCCACGCGTGTGGGGAACTCATCATAAATCCTATTAGCTGCTATCGTTGGCCCGGTTCATCCCCACGCGTGTGGGGAACTCCTTTTAGTTCATCAGGAACGGAAATCGTAATCCGGTTCATCCCCACGCGTGTGGGGAACTCGGCGGCTTCAGAAAGTTTTGCCGTCCTACTTGCGGTTCATCCCCACGCGTGTGGGGAACTCTCCTTCAAAGACGTTTTTTACATATACCCTGACGGTTCATCCCCACGCGTGTGGGGAACTCTCTTAAAAACGAATGTAGGCGGTCCTGTGTGTCGGTTCATCCCCACGCGTGTGGGGAACTCCGAAGTCCAGCCCGTAACAATGAGGTGCGTTCCGGTTCATCCCCACGCGTGTGGGGAACTCCCAACAAGGGGAAAATACAGAAACCCGATATCCGGTTCATCCCCACGCGTGTGGGGAACTCTTTCTCGTCCGGTTTCACTGTGAGATATACAACGGTTCATCCCCACGCGTGTGGGGAACTCACCGCGATTATCCATTTCTTTTAATAACCCTTCGGTTCATCCCCACGCGTGTGGGGAACTCGTTTCTGTAATTTCGACATTTGCGGAAATAATCGGTTCATCCCCACGCGTGTGGGGAACTCGAAGCAATAACCGGAATTGCGGATTATTCCGACGGTTCATCCCCACGCGTGTGGGGAACTCAGTCCAGACCCCCCATAATTTGCCCTGTAATCCGGTTCATCCCCACGCGTGTGGGGAACTCTAATTCATATTTCCTGACAATAGCAGGCCAATCGGTTCATCCCCACGCGTGTGGGGAACTCAATAAGCTCGTCTACGGCTCTATCTGAGAAGTCGGTTCATCCCCACGCGTGTGGGGAACTCTTTGCATTGTCGTTTGTATCCATGTGCTAGCACGGTTCATCCCCACGCGTGTGGGGAACTCTTCTCGCACTACAATCTGTGTATCATCCATTGCGGTTCATCCCCACGCGTGTGGGGAACTCTACGGACACGGCATTAAACACACCTCAATAATCGGTTCATCCCCACGCGTGTGGGGAACTCCTAAAGTAATTTGGGAGGAGTCGCCGCAGGGACGGTTCATCCCCACGCGTGTGGGGAACTCAATAAATGAGTCTACCCTCTTTGCTGCGGCTTCGGTTCATCCCCACGCGTGTGGGGAACTCTGGGGGTAAATCATTATTTGCAAGCGTGAAACCGGTTCATCCCCACGCGTGTGGGGAACTCGGAATAGTATTTTTGTTTGACTACTTTTTCAACGGTTCATCCCCACGCGTGTGGGGAACTCTGAACAGTATATGACAGAGGAAAAGGGAGAGACGGTTCATCCCCACGCGTGTGGGGAACTCGGGTAGGAACCCTGGGGAACTCTATAATAGTTCGGTTCATCCCCACGCGTGTGGGGAACTCTTATGACCGGAGAGTTTCACATAGGGGCACGTCGGTTCATCCCCACGCGTGTGGGGAACTCTAACTACCAGAGTATTATCTGGATTTTTGAGACGGTTCATCCCCACGCGTGTGGGGAACTCGGGGGAATTACAGGTATGGGTTTTAATTTCGGCGGTTCATCCCCACGCGTGTGGGGAACTCAACGAATTGTTCAGGCAAAGGTATAAGCACAACGGTTCATCCCCACGCGTGTGGGGAACTCCCATGTTTGCGAGTCGTTGTATTCAAAAAGAACGGTTCATCCCCACGCGTGTGGGGAACTCGTTTGACAGCTCCGGATAACATCTATAATAATCGGTTCATCCCCACGCGTGTGGGGAACTCGCAAAGACGGGGTAATTGAATTCAATCTCTTACGGTTCATCCCCACGCGTGTGGGGAACTCAAGAAGTTAAGGACATGGCAGGAAATACCCGGCGGTTCATCCCCACGCGTGTGGGGAACTCCGAAGCAGTTCCAGGGTCCAGGATCTGGAGACCGGTTCATCCCCACGCGTGTGGGGAACTCAAAAATAAGTGTGAGTCAAGTTACACAGGCAGCGGTTCATCCCCACGCGTGTGGGGAACTCTTAACGTCCATTCTCCTTTTTTTTCATCCCATCGGTTCATCCCCACGCGTGTGGGGAACTCCAATGATTGGAAACGTTTTTTACATGCTGGCGCGGTTCATCCCCACGCGTGTGGGGAACTCTGTTTATCTTTTATATTAGAACTAGGAATAAATTTTCCGTTGACGTATAAAAATTTTAATATATTAGCTATAATATAAAATCTGTGATCTTTAAAAAACATGATGTCTCCGGTTAATTTATTCTTCTACTTTAGTTTCGGGCATAAAGGATATTAATTTTATTCCATCCATTTCTCTTGGGATTCTGCGATTTTCACCCAGGACTTTGAAATCAAATCCAATTTCATTTCTTGCTGACCAGATCATAATCGCGCTTCCTTGAATATTTCCGTCATTGAATTCGGTTTCTACATTCTTCCATATCATATCTCTTACTTTGACCGAATACTCTCCTACATATACTCCGGCCCTAATTTCCAGAAGCCAGAGAGTCAGTCTTCCTCTCAGTCTGGGTGTTGTGTTTTCAAGGACGATGACCAGCATCATTAAGTCCCCTTTCATTTGGAATTGCGGGAGGAAGGGATTCTGGAGGCTCTTCAGGAATGGAGAGACCTCCGGCAGCTAGAACTTCTTCTATGGCTGGGATTATTTTTTTCAGTAGCCTTGTTTCTCTAAATACATCCCTGCAGGCAACCCTTACAGCTCTTTCAGGATTCGAAGGGTTTTTGGCCGCTACTTGAAAAGCTACAGGCACAACAGTTTCAAACTTAAAAAGATCAGCGATGTCATAAATAAAAGACCTGGGCTTTCCGGTATGAATGAATCCGATTGCAGGCGAATAACCAGCTGCGAGGACTGCAGCTTCGGTAACTCCGTAAAGGCAGGAAGTGGCAGAGCTCAAACATTTATTTTGCAGGTCCCCGCTGTCCCAATCCGTATAGTCATAACAGCGGCCATTCCATTCTACTCCTGCTCGCTTCGCCAGAAGTCCATAAAGTTTTTTTACCCTTGATCCCTCTATTCCTCTCATTTGTTCTACGCTGTAGTCCTCCGACATTTTCTCATTGAAGCGCATCTCATACATTTTTCGGACTACTTTTCTTCGCGCCTCATCATCCAGGGCAAGCTGTGCCTGATAAAGCAAACGGTCAGCTCTTGCTCCTCCAGGCTGACCGGCAGAGTAAAGCCTGACCGCAGCTTCTCCAACCCAGATCAGAAGACAGCCAACCTGAGCTGCAAGAACTGCTGCTGCATGCGATACCCTGCTTCCAGGCTCAAGCATCAGGCACGCAATTCCCCCAACCGGAATCTGCATTCGGACACCATTTTTGTCCACAAGGACAAAGGCTCCATCTATAACATCAAGTTCACCCCTTTCCAGAAACAACAGGGAAAATCTTTCTTTTATTGTTATGGGTTTCAGTTTCGGAAGCATGTTAGAAGTCCCCACTGCAGTTCATCTTACCTCACAGGACGAATAAGCATTAACCCACATCCAAAACTTTTTGCAGGACCAATCCCTTTGTAGAGTACGTTCGTTAGACATTCTGGATCTGTTACAGTTAATACTCCAGAAAAATCAATGGTACTTATGTTAACACTATGCTTTCTTTTTGGTTCCAGATACTTCCTTTCAGATTCATCGTATTTTCCTTCGAACCCATTGTTTTTTCCTTTGGGCTTATAGAACCTATTACATCGATAACCTGTAGATATTACCTGTCCTTTCTCTACATCAAAACCATTGCTGATTCCCTTTTTTCTGAGCCACTCAAAGCCTTCTTCCTGGACGATTTCGGGGATTTTGAGTCTCTCATCTTTTGGAACTCCTTCTTTTTTCATCTTGTTTTTTGCATCCATCACAATATCATGTCGTTTATGCTCTCCTTTTTCATTCCACCTTGTTACAATAGGATTGGCACGCAACGAAAAAATGAGCTTCTGACCCACGGAAAGCAGAGGTTTGTATTCCTTTGATTCTATCTGCCATAAATCAATATTTGCGTCCGGTTCTTGCTCCGACACTATGTAAAATAAGGGGAAACCATTTTTTTCATCCTGTCTATACAAAAAATCTCTTTGTTTGTCTGGAGCATTTGCAAAAAAAGACCATATGACACGATGAACCTTATAAATATCTCCAAAATTTCTGGAGAGAGTCCAAAATTTTTTATTTGTTGCAACATCAGGTTTTAGGTTTGCTCTACTTATGTACATTTTATTCCCCCAGTTCTAGCATCATGTAATGCTCCTTTCTATCGGCAAACTGCCACCTTTTGCGGCTCAGAGTAAGATCCCTACGCATAATAGTATGAATCGGTATCAATCCATTCTCTTCTCCTTCCCAGTAAAGCCTTGCTTGTTTTTGTTTTTTCAATAATCTCAGTAAAGGCTCACATTTGAACTCCACTTTATCGAAAGCTTCCTTAAGGCCATTACAATCTATTATTTTTGCTTCAACAGGGAGGGCCAGAGGGCAGGATTTTCTTCCCAGGTACAAAACAAACTCAGGCTCATTTAATTTCTTTTCAAGTAGTTCCAGAGGATAAGGAAAAGCTTCAGAGTGTTCTTCTTTTGAACAAATAGCAATTGTATATAAGGAGTCACTATAATAATCTCTTGAAGAGAGGACCGCTGTTAACTTTTCTTTCTCTACTCCAAGCTCTCCTTTTCGAGTATCAATATGTTTCTGTTTTTTTATTGAACTGACTGAGGGAATCTGTGCTGTATGGTAGTCCCGTAAAAAAACTCCGGGAGAATTCACAAGTACGGCAAAATTATATGCCTCAGCAAGTTCCCTATGCTTATTTTCTTCATCCCTGCGGATACCAACTGCCGCTGCAAGAAGTCCCATGACCGCGGACTTTGAAGGATGGTCATATGAAGGGCGATGGGTTCCTACAGCTATATCTCCCCAGGAAGCGAGTGGCCCATAAAGCCGAAAGAGAAGGTAGCTTTTCATCTTTTCACCTTCAGCTGGATTCACTCTGCTACAAACTTCAAAATTCCCTGAATTGACCCTTCACCTGTATAAGCATTCATCTCCTCTTTTTGCTCACAACATTTCCCATAAACACTTTCAATTTTTTCACGGGTATTATTGAGTTCTTTAATAGTACTGCCAAGGAGATCTTTTTCTTCCAGGGCCTTCAGGAATGCAACAGAAAGTGAACGCGGCTGCTGTGTTCCTTTTTCTGCAAGCACATAAGAAGCATAAGCTCTTGAAGCAAAGCTATTTTGTTTTCCAGTGGGTGAGATAGTTAAAGCCGCCTCCACAAGCGCCTTAAGTGCTTTTTCAGTAAGTTCCTCGTCTCTTCCCAGATTCTCTTTGAGTAAATCACGATTTATGCATGTATAAATGTAAAACAAACCTGCAGCAAACTCAGTTTCCCCAAGGTGTCCAGAACCCATATCTTCTTCTCCATTATTGAGGTCGTCTACAGCTGTAAAGAAATCATCTTCGACGGCAACTTTATGGACTGTTATTGCATGAGAAACCTGCACAGCAGCTTCCACGTTATACTGGGTATTAGCTGCAAGCATTCTTCCAAACATTGCAATATCAACTGCAGTGTTCTTTTTTCTCAAAATACCTATATTTTCTTCGGTAAGTTCCCCGTCGCTTTGTGCCAGATCTATAATCAGATTCTCTATAGTTTCTATTTCTTCAGGACTGAAGTGAGCAAGCTGCTCTATTTCAAATCCTCCCTTTTTCAATTTTCCAAATACTGATGCAATCTGTTTTGAAATATCTCCGGCTTTCTTTTCCTCCATTTTAGGATATATCGAAAACTCAGATTTTCTTTCAAGAATTTCAGTCAATTTTACACCAGTTGTTAGAGCCTTGTAAACGAAATTTCCCATTTCTTTTGTTCTGATACCTACATGACCTGAAAGTGCCTCCATAAAGATATCCGAAGTCCTCCAAGCTCTCTTTAAACTTTGGGAAGAGATTCTCAAGCGCTGGGTTCCTCCCATTACTGCAGTTTTTGGTCTTCCAAGGTCATCCCTATTAAGGTTAGAAGGGGGGTACGACGTAAGTATATGTAATTGTATAAAGTCTGTCAATTTAGTTTCCTCCATATATTTATAAAGTATTTACTTTTTCTTTTCAACAAGTACATTTCCATAATAACCATAAGCCCATTGCTTTTTTGTGCGTTCGTTCCACCAGTAAATGCTGTTTGCAAGATCGAAAATATTTACATGTCCTTCAAGGAGTCGAACTACACGTCTCATTGTTGCAAACAATTCATTTCTATCTTCTACTGCGAGCAACCTTCTGAATCGTAGATCGCTTACTGCAGCTTTCTGGCTTCCGACTTTAGGTGTCGCCATTTGGACTGGAAAGTTTGAGTTTGTATCGTTACTTTTGACGTAAGAAAGCACACCAGCGATTGTAGCCAACGCCTCCTGATTTATTCTGAATTCGTACAGTTCTTTTCTTAAACTATGAAACGAAGGAGTAAAAGCAATCTCATCGATATTATGACAGCGTCTCAAATCTGCTCTCTTTCCTCTATTTTCATCAAGATTTTTCCACCATTCAAACAATATCTGGCGGGCCGTCGGGTCGGAAGAAAAGGATATAGCATTCTTATTTTCCACTCTACATCACCTATATTTATTTCATTTCTTTAGGTTCTCAATAGGCAAATCTAAAATATCCCTTACTTTTTTCGAGTTCTTTGAATTGTATATTAAAAGGTTTTTGCGAGCACGTGTTATTCGTTCAGGATTTACAATTCCTATAAAATCCGATTGTGAATACTCATCAAATAATTTCAAAGCCGTTGTTGACAAATATTTTAACCAGTTCAATTTCATTTCGGCTTTATTTTCCCCATTTAATACTAATTTATATAGTTCATAGAGAAAATCATAAAATTTAGATTCCGTTTCTTTCCAGAATCGACTTTCTATAAAAGAAAAACTTCCGTTTACATTGTGGTTTGGATCAAAAATTGCAAGCTTTATGCAACTCTTTATGTTACTCACGACATATTCAGAAATTTTTACTAATTGTATTATTGTTTGCTCATAACTTTCCTTGAAATCTTCTTCCACTGTAATTAAAGGCATTTGCCCTTCATACCAACATCTTGTAAGGATATTATTGTGGATATCATACCCAAAAAACCAAATCCGAGGTTCATGTTTAAAAAAAGAATCTATATATGAAAGCTTTAATCTTCTTTCGTGAAATTTATTAATTGTTAAAGCGTTTTCTCCCATTTCACTATTATTAAAAACAAATCCCGGCCAGTGTCTGTAGGTTATTCCCCCCTCACCTACATGACAAGGAAATTGTCTCTCTTTATTATTATAATAAGGAGTGAGAGGATGCCTCCATAATGCTCCATACGCTTCTCCATATGATTTAGTAAAATAGCTACTTACCGGGTTTCTCATACTACATCCACAAATATCGCATACACAGTCTTTTTCATTTTGTGAATAGTCAACTACTAATCTTCTAGGTACAGCCCAGAAAACACGAGCAGGATTTACATTAGAAAGATAAACCTCTCTACCGTTTTCACTTGTACAAGCTGGCGCCATCCAAGGGAAAATATCGGCATCATTAGTTTTCATAGCGTTTCCATGTTTTTCATTATCAAATTCTTCACTTTCGATAATATTTAGCCAGATAGTATGCCAGAGATATTCCCCCCTAACTATCGTCGTTAGCGGGCCTCCCCCTCTCAATGATGTGCGGTGACCACGCCCCCCTTGAGGTGCATTTGTTTGTAATGTAAACAGAGCCATAGCAAGACAGGGCCTGCAAATAGATTTCACGGTTCCGCTTTTAATAAATAAGTCTCTTCCCTGGCTTTCAAGCAAGAGCATTTCGATAGAATTTTCGTCTTTTTTCTTGAAATTTTCAACTTTGAGCTCATAATCCTGCATAAAACGTGCTCCATCACCATCAAGATCAAAAGCATGAGCTACATTCTCAAAAGCTTTTTTCAAGATCTCTGGTGATGGTGGATTAATCAATACATTTTTCCAAGCTCTTTCATTTTTTGGAGGCATTGCCGTTTGCACAAGACCTATAAGGAATTGTATAAGAGCTCCATTAAAATCAGGACGAGGAGAAGCCAATTCCGTAATAGGATTTTCGGATTCAAGCCCTCGAGTGAGCTGCCAGGGCGCAATAATTTCTTTTGTCCCGTCCTTTCTTTGGATCGGTATCCACTCATCACGAATCAGGTTAAATGTGATGTATTTTCCCTCCATCTTATTTTTCTATACTTAAGCCGATTTTCGAGTTATAGCGTACCTGTACTTCGTTATTGTATTCATCTAAAGCAACGCCAGTCCATTCATTATTACCTGCCTGGGACATCGGAATAAGTATAGACCACTTTCCCCTATCCGGCATCGTATCCAGTGCTTTTTTGACTTCAACTTCCAGTATATTCTCATAGTTTCCAGCTTTTTTAATCTTGTTTTTTCTTATGCTTACTTGGCTCAATTCCCAGGAATAACGCTCATCTTCAAAGAAAGGACTAAGCTGTTTTCCATTCCATTTTGCAAGTCTAACTAATACTGTTTCTTCACCAAGCCGAGTCGGTGTTATAAGATCATCAACCCATTGATTAAGCGTCCTTTTGTATTCTTCCTGAAAATTCAACGAATTCAAATTAGCTGTATCAATTTTTGCTCTTGACTCCCCTTCTGCTTTGTCTTCCCACACCCTTAAATTTGGAGCAATTTTTTCTATAGAACGTTCTCCAAAAACACTCTCAATTAAAAAACGCAAGTCCTGAGGGACAGTGAATTGTCCTTTTTCTGCAAGCAAACTGGCCGTAAGCCAGAGCCTGCCGTGGTTGGGGTATACGAAAGCTGCTTTAGGAAAAAAGTCAGCATACCAGTTTTCCTGTGGATCTTCTGTAAGCTCTGGAGCAAAAATGCCGAATACAGGCACTCTCTGGCTACCATGTATTGGATGCCTTTGGAGTCTACCGATTCTCTGGATCAACAGGTCCATTGGTGCAAGATCGCTGACCATGTAATCAAAATCAAGGTCTAATGATTGCTCTACTACCTGGGTTGAGATAAGAACTTTTCCTTTGCGTGTTGATTCATTGGATTCTTTACCAAAAGCCTTCAATACTCTGTTTTCGATTTCTAAGCGTTCTCCCATGACAAAGCGTGCATGGAAAAGATCTACATTTTCTTCTCCAAGTATACTTACAAGTTTTTCATAAGCTTCAACCGCATCATCAACAGTATTTCTTATCCAGCAAACGCACCTACCTTCTTTCGAAAAATTAACAATTTTCTCTTCAACTGAAGTCTGTTTATTGAAAAATTCCACGTAAATTGTTCTTCCAGTTCCTTCACGAGTGCCAATTTGAATTTCCTTTGCATCTATCTCACTTACATGCGTCAGGAGCGGATAAGCTGTTTCTTTCAGATCTCCACACATTACTCCCAATCCTTTACAAAAACTATCTGTCAATCTCTGTCGAAGTTTTACAGGAAGAGTCGCAGAGAGAAGGATCGCACTGCCCCCAAGAGAAGCGTGGAGTTCAAGCAATTTACATAATAAAGTATTCATATATGAATCATAGGCGTGAACCTCATCAACTATTATTACACTGCGAGTTAAGCCAAGGATTCTCAGAGACTGATGATATGTAGGAAGAACTGCCATTATAGCCTGGTCTACAGTTCCCACCCCCACGTCAGCTAACAAGGCTTTTTTTCGGCTGTCTGCAATCCATTTGCTGCACTGAGCCGAAATTGTTTCATCTTCTGTTGTTCCATTCCTGCAGTATTGCTTACGCCCCTCTACTTCGCTAAAACCTATTGAAGTCCGAAATTCATCAGAGAGATAGTTGCTACTGTGAGCTAATACTAGCGAAGGATCCGAATTTTTCTGAAAAAAACTTCTGTATGTCTTTACCAGCCTATCGTACATCGCATTGGATGTTGCCATAGTAGGTAGTGCTACAAATATTCCATTAGCAAGCCCTAATGCCATCAGCCGGTGTGCAAGGGTTAATGCAGCTTCAGTTTTCCCGTTTCCTGTCGCTTCTTCTATTATAAAGAGTTGAGGAATTGATTCGAGAGGACATGAAGATACATCGGATTGTAATGGACTAGGGGTTAAAATTTTAGGGAACAAAATTTCCATCCCTGTATTCAAAGAAACAATAGAAGGCAGAACTCCAGAACTGTTCAGTGCTTCCCGGGCATTTTTAAGTGCATATCTGTTCCAGTATTCATCAAGTGGCATTGGCTCAGAAATATATCTAAAAAAATTGTTGTTGGACCCTACCCAATCACATAATACCGTAAAACCTGCAAGTACCCAAGAAGACTTTTTAAATTTCAATATAAGATTTTCAAAAGGATCTCCTTCTTCATCTTTTATTGCAGCATTAAAGTTTGTACCTGAAAACAACTGAAATACACTTTTTACAAAAAAATAGGCAATTTCAAGATCCTCTTCTATGAAAAGCTCTTTACAATTTACAGGAACCCCGTGAATATCATACTGTGGGGGTTTCCCATGATGACCGGCTACTGCTTTGATCAATGGTTCAATTGCTAAATTCCAATCATAGATATCATAATTCAGATTATTCAAATTAAGGCAATTTTCATTCCATATTCTTTTCCATATAGAACCCCATATGAAAAATCCCATACTATCATGCCGCAGTATGTAGGCCTTATCACTTTCATAATGGCGAAGTTCTTTTAACAACTCTGGCTTAAGGTTCTGGAACCTTTCCGAAAATTTTCCTAAATCATGTAGAGCTAAAAGAAAGGGAATGAGAGATAGGTTTTCTTCCTTGTTAAGACCTGTTAATTCCATCATCTTTTTTGCCAAAAGTTTGTCGTGTTCTAGCAATACAGCCCCAACAGCTGCAACATCCAAACAATGATATACAAGTAAATGATAACCTTGTTCATCTTTTTCAATAAAGCCGGATTTTCCCCAATTATCAAACATTGAATAATTGTATGAATTTTCCATATTATCATCCGATATGATTCATGTCCAAATTAGATGTGTAAACCCAAAACATTCATAGTAAACATAATATATATACATTTCTAATTATAATTATAATAAACTGCGTATTAAATAAATTATTAATATATAACCTGTATAGTAAAACATTTAACCCAATTCAGCAATACTAAGCATCTGATGGCAAAGCTTACACTAATCTCCACAATATATTCCCTTGAACCCGTCATTATCTGTGTGACACGCCTTGCTCCTTCGAAGATTATATTGCTGTCAGAGGAAGGAGCGAACGATAAAAAGTTGCAGTCCGAAGAAATGATTGAAAAAACTTTTAAAAATGCGCTTGAAGTTAAGAAAAAGTATACAGCAGTTTATGACACTGTGCGGGTTGCAAAAGATGTTGCAGAAATCATTGAAGATGAGCATGCGAGAGGCAACCAGGTCGTTGTCAACGTTTCGGGAGGTCGGAAACCGCAGGCTTTTGGGGCACTTTTTGGAGCGTATGCAAGAAATGATATGGTGCAGAGAATTGTGTATGTGACCGAAGAGGACAGTTTTATGATTGATTTTCCGGTGCTGAGTTTCAACCTT
This sequence comes from Methanosarcina sp. WWM596, assembly GCF_000969965.1. GTDB lineage: Archaea > Halobacteriota > Methanosarcinia > Methanosarcinales > Methanosarcinaceae > Methanosarcina. The sequence continues at coordinate 3,516,950 of NZ_CP009503.1, read as the reverse complement.
TCGGATACTAAAAAATTGATACTTGAAGAAATCCATAAAGAGATTTCTTCAGTTTCTCAGATTGCAGCAATTGCCGGCATTTCGAAAGGAATGACCTACAACCACCTTCGGGAACTAAAGGCAATGGGATATATAGCCGATGGAGAAAATGGATATATTTTAACTGATGCTGGAAGAATTGCATCAATTTGAGATTGAAGAATATGGACGCAATTTATTCCCCATATGGATTAAACAGAAAGCATATATTAGAACTGCCTTCATTTTTCCGGTAAACTGCAGGTTCCACCATCTCTTTTCTCAAGGGCTTGCAGATACTCCAGCACAGCAAGCACAAAAGCTGAGTGGGACCAGGCCAGTGGCAGGACCGAAAGGGGGTTTCCTCTATCATCCACCTGTTCGGACATAAGGCCTGTCGGGTGAGTATGAGCTGCACACCACTCAAGAAGCTCAAGAGCCCTTTTCAGGTTCCCTGTTGCAGAGTGCCACTGGGACAGCCAGAGAGTACAGATAATCCAGCTGTTCATGTAGCCGTAGTAGCTGTCGTCGAGATACCTGGCAATTCCACCAGAGGGACGTATGAGTTCGCTTTCTATTGCTTCCATTGTGCGGACGACTTTGGGGTCTTCAGGTGAGAGAAGCCCGAAGTACCAGACCGCAAACACCGATGAGTCAAGAGTAGGATCATCGAGGGAACGCCGGAACCGCTTGAGTTTATCATCATAAAGCTTCTCAAGGACTGCCTGTTTAACACGGTTTGCTGCTTCCCCCCAGACATCTGCGTTGTCATAATCCCCAAGGGAACGGGAGAGTTCGCAGGCTCCGTAGAGGCCGGCATAGACGGTGCAGGCGCTGTAGGTATGCACACCTTTTCGCTCCTCCCAGAGGTCAAAGCTCGAAATGGGAAGGTTGGTTTCCCTGTCCAGGGCTTTTGTAAGATAATTGGCTGCGGGAAGGACAAGCTCTCTGTAATACCTGCCTGTAGTCCACACACTCCTTGCAAGCTCCCAGTTGTTGTAGAGGGCATAGAGGGGAAGCCCTGTTTCATCAATCTGGACCATGGGCACAGGATGCCATGTGCTCCCGAAATCTCCTGCAGGGGTATACTTGTGGAGGAAGTTGCCTCTATGTGTTATGGTCCTGGAGAAAAATTCAAATATCTCCGTACTCAGGTGATGGTACCGCGCCCGATCAAGCGCAAGGCAGACCCAGGCTGCGTCTCTGGGCCAGCAGTAGGAGTAGAGGTCTGCCCCAAACTGCTTGATATCCGAGTCACAGGACGCTATCACCGAACCCGTTATATCCATGTGGGCGACAACTGCAAGGAGGCTGCGGTAAAAACATTTTGAGACTCTTTCCGGAAGCTGCGGCATCCAGGCAAACTCCGGGAGGACGGAAACCCTCTCGACAAAAGAATTCCAGAAATTGAAGCTGTGGTGGAAAAGAGAGCTTCTTCCGGCTGCCTTTACTCTTTTATGGATCTTAAGTATATTGCAATACTTTTTTCCAAAAACGATCCAGAAATGCACCCTTGTTGACTCTCCGGCTTTCAGTTCAGGCAGAGTCCAGCCGAGAGTGGAATCTACCGAGCCGTGAGCTACGGGGTTTCCACTGAGACTTGCATCATTTTCCATGTCTTTCCAGGTGCCTTCAAGCCCCTTCCACTCTGCAGTCCCTGTAGCATGCTGGTCAAAGGGGGGGTCACTCGAATGCAGGAAATAGCGGTCGCGCTTGTAGTGGATGAGGGTCTGTTTATCAATTACAGCGGTTTCTCCAATCTTGTTTTCAAGAATCCGGTAGTTCTGGTTGGAAAAAAGACGCAGGTGTTTGGAAGAATTCGAGATATTTTTGACTTCATAGGTCCTGTAAAAAATGTTCACTGAAGGATGGACGACCTCCCAGATCGTAACCTGGAGCCCGAGCTCAGGGTTTTCGAATACAGTCTCTCCTATATTTGAAACAGCACCCATGCAGATTTCAGGCACTTTTTCATTAGCCGCCTCTTCTTTATTTGCCCCGGACTCTTCCTGCGTTCCTGAGATTTCGAGAATCCTGCTACAGAAATTCTCCTCGAAATCTGATTTGTACCGCTGCCGGATCTTCCAGTTTTCAAGCCAGCTGCAGTAAAGGGAATCAAGGTCACATACACCGACCTTTATCGAGTTCCCGTGATTCTCAAGCCCTACATATGGGAAATAGACATCCCTTATAGTCCCTTTCTCATCTTCACAAATCAGGATTTTTCCATTTCCAAAAATCAGCGGCCTAATTTCAAACACCTCCGACTCTATTTTATATTATTTCGAATTCTATTCTGTACTCTTCTTTGATCAAGTTCTATCATGAGAAACCAACGCAAACATGAGAAATCAAAGTAAACATGATCAGTGTTGTGGTTTACCCGGTTAACATATTTCACTTTGAGAACTTAATATTCTTTTTTGAGCCATACTTATAAATAAACCTGTACTGTCTTTTGAAATAAACAGATACTGTCCTCTGGACCCAGAATTCATTGAAACTTAACCATTTTTACAGCTGGTCATAAAGGTTGAACCTCTTTTTAAATTCTATCGGTGTGCTGAACATGCTCTGAGCTTAAGTTCGAAGAGCGCAGGATGTACCTCAGCTGACCAGAGAAATCGAATCTATTTTTGAATTTAAGTCTTTATAAGAATTGAATATATCGTTGAAATATTTAAGGGAAAGGAAAGATCCGGGAAAATAACAACTTTAGCCTTAAAATAGATCATCTTCCGGTACAAACTTGTAAATAAATATGGATACCAAATTTAAAGATAGAAAAAACATGTATTTGATGAATACGATTTTTGTGAATATTACGGAACCAGCCCGTGGAAATGATTTTAAATTCTTATTAAAGATATATATAAAATTCATAAGAAAGTTTATATTTAATTGAGTTCTTGTTAGTATGATTTACAAAAATTAAGTCTTTAAAAGAAGTACCCACATACAAAAATATGCGTGTCTACTATGGTTTACGTAAAAAAAATATGCCCCGTTTGCGGGAACGAATTCTTTGTCCTCAAGAGTGCCGAGGAAAAAGCAGTATACTGCACTCTGGCATGCCTGGCAACAGCTCAGGACAGATTTGAGCGCAGAGGCAGTGTCTTACCAAACTATGGCTAAGAATTCTTATTTCAGGAAAAATAACTTAAAAAACTGAAAGGGAAACACCCTGATAGAAGGGAACGTTTTCCATCTCTTTTTATTTTTAAGTAACTAACTGTTTATTGTGAAAACTTAAAATTTTATTTGAAAACCACAACTTCCTTTTTATTTTCCAGAGATTTTCTTTGCAATCTGAGTTACATGCTTCCCCTGATAACGGGCCATTGCAAGTTCATTTTCTGACGGCTGGCGGCTTCCACCTTGTCCAGCAATTGTTGACACTCCATATGGACTACCGCCTGTGATTTCATCCATTCGTGTCTGCCTTTTTTCAGCATATGGAAGCCCGACGATGATCATTCCAAGGTGAAGCAAGGTAACATGAAATGTGAGGATTGTGGATTCCTGCCCCCCATGCTGCGTTCCGCTGGAAGTAAAAACGCTTCCCACTTTTCCTACAAAAGCATCTCTACTCCATAAACCTCCAAGCCCGTCAAAAACTGTGCGCATCTGTGCAGTCATCATCCCGTAGCGTGTAGGAGTTCCGAATATCAATGCATCGGCTCCAGCCAGTACATCTTCATGCATTTCCCGGGTCAGCACAGGGACATGGGCAAAAAGCCTTTTCGTTTCTATTGCCCCCATCTTTTCCAGGACTTCCTCAGGGAGGGTTTCAGGTACCTGATAAAGCCCCACCTCTGCCCCTTCAACCTCCCTTGCCCCGGCAGCGACAGCTTCTGCCATCCTGTAGACATGTCCGTACATACTGTAGAATATTATATTCACTTTAACCATTCGATCCCTCTGTAAAAAACCAGTTAAAAATATAACCGAACTGTTTAAATCCCAAAAATCAAGCTTTTTTATGTATAAAAATGTGCTGAAATGACTTATGAGTTCCGGAAAACTCCAGACTCCCCTCGTAAAAAGAGTTTTCTGATACATTATATAGCTTGTTAACAGAAACTATAATTTGTTAACAGATGTCCAGCTTCATTTCTTTGCACTATACCCCAGGCTCTCTGATCCCTGATTCAAACTACATGGTATCAAACAATACTGTAGAAAATATGAGAGCAAGAAACTTCTGATAAATGTAAAGTATCAAAATAGTTATTAGGAGATATGTTGTATTAGCTGGGCATGCCCTCTCTTTCTATCGTAATGCCTTCCATGAATGAGGAAGAAACTATTCGTGTTTGCATACAGAAAGCCCAGACCATATTTAAAAAATATGATATCGAGGGGGAAATAATCGTTGCTGACAATTCATCGGACAGAACTGCAGAGATTGCAACGTCCATGGGTGCAAAGGTAATAGGCCCGATAAAAGGATACGGGAATGCTTACCTCAAAGGGCTGGCCGAAGCGGAGGGTGATTACATTGCTATTGCAGATGCAGACAACACATATGATCTCCTTGAGCTTGATAAATTTCTGGACCCCCTTATGGCAGGAGAAGCAGATTTCATAATGGGCACGCGGCTTAAAGGTGAAATCAAAAAAGGAGCTATGCCCTGGCTGCACCAGTATATTGGCAACCCTATCCTGACCGGAATGCTCAATTTCCTGTTCAAAACAAAAATTTCAGATGCACACTGCGGGATGAGGGCTTTTACGAAAGAAGCCCTTGAAAAAATGAACCTTAAAACTCACGGCATGGAACTTGCGTCCGAGATGATAATTGAAGCTGCAAGATGCGGGCTAAGGATTAAAGAGGTACCTATAACCTATTATTCACGCAAAGCTCCCTCCAAGCTTCGTTCTTTTCAGGACGGCTGGCGGCATGTAAGGTTTATGATGCTGTATAGGCCAGTCCCTTTCCTCTATCTGCCCGGTGCTTTTGTGTTTATCCTGGGTTTTCTCATAACGGCGTCTCTTCTTCTCACGGAAAGTGCTGCATATAACCGCCTACACTCATTTATTCTGGGCAGCATGCTCTTAATCATTGGTGGGCAAATCCTGGCAACTGGCGGATATATGAAAACCTATGGCCTGATCCACGGCATATATCGGGATGACAGAAAAGGCAAGAAGCTGCTCAGCTACCATTCCCTTGAAAAAGAACTGCTTGGGGGTTCCCTTATCCTGGGTTCTGGTCTCGTTCTTGGGATGAAAGTTACCTATACCTGGATCAGTTCCGGATATGGTTCCCTTGAAGAAGTAGAATCGTAACTATTCAGCCATACCTTTAGTAAAAGCAATTTTTCCTCTTTCCGAGGAAAAATTGCATATAAAATAACTCTCTTTTTCAACATCATGCTTACACGTGAAGAAATCCTTGTAACCTATGAAGCTGGTCCTGAAGCAGTTATTGTTGAAATCCAAGGATATGAAGCTATCATGGAGAAACAAGCTTCTCATATTTCTGAACTTGAAGAACGTGTAAGAGTTTTAGAGGCTCGTTTGAATCAAAACAGCCAAAATAGCAGTAAACCTCCTTCTACTGATGTTTTTTGTAATGAGAAACCTAAACCTAAGGGTCGCCACACAAGTAGTGGCAAAAAAGCTGGTGGCCAAAAAGGTCATCCTGGAAAGACTTTTGAAATGGTTGAAAACCCTGATTAGGTCATAGTCCATTCACCGGACTGCTGCGAAAATTGTGGTCATCATCTTGAAGATACTGAAGTTGATGACTATGAACGCAGACAAGAAGCTGAAATTCCTCCTGCAAAAATCATATTTACTGAACATCGTTGTGAAATCAAGAAGTGTCCTCACTGTGGGAAAGTTAACAAAGGCTCTTTTCCAGAGTCTATAAAATTCCCAATTCAATATGGTCCTCGTCTTTTAGCCTCAATTCTGTATTTTAGGAACTATCAATTGATTCCTTATGAAAGGACTTGTGATTTAGTAGAGGATGTATACGGTATACGTATCAGCCCAGCTACCATAAAAAGAGCAGAAAAGAAATGTTTCCAGAACCTGAAACCTTTTGAAAAAGCTGTTATGGAACATCTATTAGCTTCCTATTCTGCACATTGTGATGAGACAGGAATGAGAATTTTAGGGACAAAATGGTGGCTTCATGTAGTATCAAATAGTCTATGGACCTACTATTTCGCACACCCAAAAAGAGGGACAGAAGCAATGGATGCTCTGGGATTTCTTCCGCAATACAAGGGAGTAGCAGTTCATGATGGGCTTGCTTCATACAACAAGTATGGATGTGAACATGCTCTGTGCAACGCTCATCTTAAAAGGGAACTTACTGGGATTGAAGAGAATTTTAAACAGCAATGGGCTAAAGAGATTAATGAACTCCTCAGTGAGATGAAAAAGTATACTGATGAATGCAGAGAGATGGAAATTCCAATAGATCCAGAAAAAGTTCGGGAATTCGAGGAAGTATACGATGCAATAATTCAAGACGGAATCGAGGAAAATCCACCACCTGAGCCCTCAAAAGATCAGGTGAAAAAGAGAGGAAGACCAGCACAAACAAAAGCAAAGAATCTCCTTGATAGGTTCATAATACACAAAGAACCGATTCTGAGATTCCTCAATAACCTGAGAGTTTCGTTTGATAACAATCAAGCAGAGCGAGACATCAGAATGATGAAGCTACAACAGAAAATTTCGGGAACTTTCCGAAGCATAGAAGGAGCGGTAGCTTTCTGCAGAATTAGGGCATACATATCCTCAATTAAAAAGAATGGCATGAATGTAATGGATGCTATTCTAGCGGCGCTCAATGGAGCGCCGCTATTATCCTGATAATTGCAGCACTTTGCTGAAAAAACGTCTTTTTATCAGTGGCTGAATAGTTACGTAGAATCTGCAGTTATTTCAATGGTTCTTGCAGCAATTGGGCTCCAGCTGATTTTTTCTGCAGTCTTTGTAAGCGTAATGCTCCTCGAAGTTGATACTGATTGGTAAAGTGTGATGCAATGAAAATTGCCTTCGTATACGATGCTGTCTATCCCTGGGTCAAAGGAGGCGCAGAAATGCGTATTCATGAACTGGGAAAGCGGCTTTCTTCACAGGGGCATGATGTGCACCTTTTCGGGATTAAATGGTGGGAAGGTGGAGACGTTATTCGGCATGAAAGCATGACCCTGCACGGCGTCTGTCAAGCCCGGGACCTGTACGTAAACGGAAGGCGTTCGATTTCCGAGGCGCTTGTGTTTGCTGTAAAGCTGTTTCCAGCTCTCCTGAAAGAGAAATTTGACCTTATTGACGTAAGCGTATTTCCTTATTTCTCCTGTTTATCCGTAAAAGCAGTTTCAGTTCTGAAAAAGACTCCTGCAGTGTTCACATGGCACGAGGTATGGGGTGATTACTGGTATGAATACCTTGGAAATAGGCAGGGTTTTTTCGGGCTTGCAATAGAGACTGCAGTCGCAAAAATCTCAGGTAATAATATCGCGGTCTCGAACTGGACAAAGAACAGGCTTGAAGCCCTGGGGGTTGCAGACAGCAGGATAGCAGTCCTGTTCAATGGGATCGACCTGAAATTAATCTCTGAAATAAAACCTGCCGGTCAGGGTTTATCGGGCAGGGCAGGAGGCAAGATTTACGATGTTATCTTCGCAGGCAGGCTCATAAAGGAAAAAAACGTCGATGTTTTGATAAAAGCAGTTTCCCTGTTAAAAAAAGATTTTCCTGAAATCTGCTGTTGTGTTGTTGGCGACGGGCCTGAAAAGAAAGCTCTGGAGAAACTTACAAATGAGCTTGATGTCCAGAAAAATGTGAAGTTTGAAGGGTTTCAGGAGTACAGGGCGTTAATCGGGAAAATCAAAGCTTCAAAAGTACTTGTGCTACCTTCTTCAAGGGAAGGCTTCGGGATGGTCTTGATTGAGGCTTTTGCCTGTGGGGTGCCTGTAGTGACAGTGAAACAAAAATATAACGCTGCACAGGGGCTTGTTGAAGATGGAGTTGACGGGCTTGTTGTGGATCTGGAAGAGAGAGCGATTGCAAAAGCCGTGAAAAAAATGATTGAGAAGAACTCAGGGAACAGAAAAGCTTCAGAAGCTGCATTTAACAAAGCTAAAAAATATGATTGGGATGAAATAGTTGAGAATATTCATTCAGTATATGAAGATTATATAGAAAAATACTAATAAAACTCTATTTTTTATAGAAATATAATTAAAAAATATATTAGTTATAAAAAAAAAATAATTATGTTTCAACTTTTATAAGAAAGGTAATTAAACTCCTATTTACATAATTTAGTGGGAAATTATGTGAAAAGGGAGTTAAAACAATAGCTCTTATGCCAGTAACTGAATATGTGATTTTGGGCTCTTCAGAACATGGCAGTTTGGACTATTGAGAACCGAACTTATTTCAGATGCAACTTGGGGGAAGCAATCATATTAGTTATACTTTTCAAGTGTTTGGGGGAGATGCTACGTACAGTTCAGAAGGGCAATTAAAAAATCGAGAAATATATACAATAGATATTTCAACCTATTTTTCAGATGCTTGTGCCCCAGGTGATTACACATTCGATAAGCTTGATCTCTCAATTATAATTCCGGTTCACAACGAAGAGGGAAGTATACTTGAGTTATACAAGAAATTGTACAATACTCTTTCACTAATGAAAGAAACATATGAAATAATTTTTGTTGATGATGGCTCTACAGACGATACCTTTGAAAAAATAATAAGCATTAAAGACTGTAAGGTCAAAGTTATAAGATTTCAGAGAAATTACGGAAAAGCTGCAGCTCTTTCCTGTGGATTTAAAAAATCAAGAGGAGACATTGTTATTACCCTAGACGGGGATCTGCAGGACGATCCAAAAGAGATCCCGAGATTTATAGACGAGTTAAGAAAATATGACATGATCTCCGGCTGGAAAAGTAAAAGGCAAGATCCAATCTCAAAAACCCTGCCTTCAAAATTCTTTAACTGGTTAACTCGATTCATAAGTGGGGTCAAAATCAATGACTTCAACTGCGGATATAAAGCGTACAATAACTATGTTGTAAAAAACATAAATCTATATGGAGAGCTTCATCGTTACATCCCGGCTCTTGCTTACTGGAGAGGTTATACTGTAGGAGAAATTGAAGTCGAGCATCATCCAAGAATACATGGAGAGTCAAAATATGGGATCGAAAGGTTATTGAAAGGATTACTGGACCTTATAACAGTTACATTTTTGATGATGTACAAGAAGAGGCCTCTGCATATGTTTGGAGGTATTGGATTCCTTCTTGGATTTTCTGGAGTATTTATATCAGTGTATTTAATGTATTTATGGATTACAGGAGTAGAAATAGGGGACAGACCCCTTCTAATGCTCGGGATATTGCTGACAGTCATCGGAGCCCAGTTTGTTTCTCTTGGTCTTATAGGAGAATTGATCACAAACTCGAGAAATAACGATGACTACATTATAAAATACGATAGTTATGAACTGGAAAACGGCAGGTAAAATTGCAGTTACTTCGGGATTAATGCTTTACCTCATAAGCAAACTCGACATAACGGCAATCTATGAAACCTTTACTCAAATGGATCTGGCATTGCTTTCTCTCTCAATACCTTTTATTGCTCTGATGTACACGATAAAAGCAAGAAAGTGGCAGATCCTGCTTAATTGTATAAATGTTCAAATCTCCATCAGACAATCATTAAAAATAATTTTGATAGGTACGTTCTATGGGGCGCTCACCCCGGGCAGAGCCGGAGAGGTTTCAAGAGCATTTTATATTGATACCGAAAAATCGAGGAGTATCCCCACTGTAATAATGGACAGGGTAATAGATATTGTCTGTCTTCTGGCACTCAGCGTTCTGTCAACAGCTCTCTTTTTTAAGGACAGGAATCTGATTTATTTAATGGTTTTAGTCGTGCTGCTTTTCATTGCTGGAATAATTATAATCACTAATGAAAGGGTAATAACCCTTGTTTTCAAAAGCTTTTCTCAAAGAAAGGAACACAAAGAGAATTATATAAAAACAATTAAAGAGATTACAGGAAACAGAAAAGCATTATTTTTTGTTTTTTCTCTAACACTTGGGTATTATATACTAAATCTAATCGTTTACTGGATAGTGATTAAATCCTTAAGTCCGGCTTTAAACAATATTCTTACATTTTCCCTGCCGATAATCGTAATTTTAGGCAATATTCCAATATCGATATCAGGGTTTGGAGTTAGAGAGTTTGCAAGTGTTACAATTTTCAGAATGTTGAACGAAAACTCAGCTTATGGATTCTCGTGCCCCTTAGTTCTGTACTTTATGACGTCACTGTCTCCTGCATTATTCGGATTTCTACTTACTTTACGGAAAAAATCTTAAAAAACAAAGTAGCTTTAAAAGTAAAAAGTCTTAAAGCAATATAAGCGCTGACATGTAAACGGGAGGGTTTAAAAACCGCCATGACGTAAAATATTTAGCACATAGGTGCTGAAATAAGAAAGACCTGAACGAATAAGATCTGGCTAAATTGATGTGAAGATTAAAGGATTGATATGGGTATTTCTGTTATGAGATTCCGGTTCACGGATAGTAACTAAAGATTAGCTGATCGAAAATTAGAGATCATTATCAGAAGTTCAAAACTTATTTGTATGTGGGGGCTAGATGAATCAAAGTTCTGAGAGTGGAAACTATAAAAAGTATACTTCCAAAAATCCGCTTATGGGAATAGTCACATCGAAATTTATGAAAGATTTGAGTGAGACTATAACTCCACTAGAAAATATAAACAACATCATCGATATAGGTTGTGGGGAAGGGTTCATTGTCAACTGTCTCAACAGGACAGATATCACAGGCGTAGATATCTCAAAGAATGCATTGGATATCGCAAAAAGGAAAAATCCTGGATGTAATTTTTGTACAGGAAGCGTATATGACCTGGCCTTCAAAAAAAACAGTTTTGACCTTGTAATTGCAACGGAAGTCCTAGAACACCTCGAAAGCCCGAAGAAGGCTCTTCAGGAAATCAAAAGGATATCTAAAAATTACTGCATATTCAGCGTACCCAATGAGCCTTATTTCCGCACAATGAACTTCTTAAGAGGTAAAAATCTGACACGTTTCGGGAATGATATAGAACATGTTCAGAACTGGAGTTCAGGAGAATTCGTGAAACTGATAGGGACATACTTTAATGTGGTCGAAGTAAAGAAACCATTTCCATGGACCATGGTATTATGCAGGAAATAAAAATGACAGAAAAAAACTAAAAATTTACTTTGAAGATGTGGAAAAAATAACAAATTTATCATAAAAACAGTTTTGAGATTTCAACCCTGAGAGATACAATGACACCTGATACACAGAAATGGCTAAAAAAACATTTAATTGATAGCCAGATATCGCATTTTCAGGAAATAAATTTAAAAGAACATGCCGGAGTATTACTATTATACACCTTACTAACCTTTATACTCACTTATCCTGTAGTTTTTAAAATACGCACGTATATTCCGGGAGGAGGAGATGCGTTTCACTGGATAAGAATACTCTGGTATACGCCAGTAGCTATATTCAACCCGGACTTCACAAAATTAACACATGACTACTTAATATTTTATCCCTATGGAATACCAGCGTCCCCTTTTCAATCGGCATTTAACCAGGTTCTTACATACTTGTTATCCAGTGTGATGGCCGTCCATCAAGCATATACTGTATTATGGTTATTATCATTTATTTTTGGAGCATATGGCACCTATTTACTCGGTGATTATTTATTAAATGACAAAGTTGCATCTTTTATAGCTGGACTTGTGTTTGCATTTTCACCATACCATTTTGTACATTCTCTTGGTCATTTAGGGGCAACCAGTATAGAGTGGATACCCTTTTGTGCCTTATACTTAATGAAAATGTTTCGAGAGGGGGGAATTCGAAATAGTCTTTTTGCAGGAATATTCTTTATTCTTGTAGCCATGAGTGATCTTCAATACATGGTGTTCATGGGAATTTTTGTCATGTTATTATTTTTATATGAAATCGACATTGTTTTAAGAAAAGAAAAACAAGATTATAAAGAAAAATTAAAAAGTATTTTTTATAAGTACTCCTTGTTTGGAGTAATTTCATTCATAGGTTTAATACCCCTTACAATGGAAAACATTCTGACAGCAATATCTACTGAAAACTTTTTAAAATTGGACTCTTCTGAAGCTATTACATATTCAACTGATTTATTGAGTTTTTTTCTTCCATCTGTTTTACATCCAGTATTTGGGGGTCATACGAAGGATATTTATGGGAATTTCTCAGGAAATTTCAGTGAGAATACAACTTTTATTGGATATACTGTCATTTTACTTTCTTTGTTTGCGATCCGTAGACTGAAAGAAAACAAGTATGTAAAATTTTGGTCGATATCTGCATTGTTTTTTTCGTTAATCAGTCTTGGCCCACTTCTTCACGTAAACGGCAACACATCATTTACAGTTTTTCATACTACTGTCCCTCTTCCACATTTAGCTCTATATTATTTGATCCCATTTCTGGACAACTGTAGAACGACTGGAAGATTTTTTGTAATTGCTTCCCTCTCATTTGCAGCTTTGACGGGGTATGGAGCTTCAGAATTACTAAAATATAGCAAAGATAATAAAAAAATGGCTGCAGTTGTAATAAGTAGTTTGATAATTTTTGAATATTTAGCAATTCCTTTTCCGGTATCAACTGTCAACAAACCATCATTTTACGAAGAGATCTCACAGGATAAAGACAACTACGCACTGCTCGAAATACCTGCAACTCTAAACTATGGAGCAGGTGTGAGAATCATTTATTATCAAACAATACATGGGAAACCTGTCGTGGGTAACTGGGCTGCCAGATTTCCATCCGATGCAAGAAATTTTGAATTTAATACACCCGTGGTAAGAGAATTAACTCGTTTACAACCTTTTACTGTTGATATCCTTAACCAGGATATAAAGCAAGTTGGAACGTCCATTCTGAACTACTATAACATATCATATGTTATTTTACATACAAATTATATGAATGAAGGACAGGTTGATTTAGCTAAAACATTGATACAGGAAATGCTCAATACAGAACGAAAAACATACGAAAAAGATTCTCTAATTGTATATCATGTCAAAAAAGAGCCTGTAAAATCATTCATGATTTTAAGGGATAACTGGCATAGTCTAGAGGAATGGGATAGTATCCCTACCAGGTGGATATCGAACAATGCTACGTTAATGGTATACTCAAATGAAAAAGTAAATAAAACCCTTAATTTCCGAATACTCAGCTACCATAATCCAAAAACCATCGAAATATGTGTTGAAAGTGATTGTTTTGAAGACATTGTACCAACAGATTTCACAGAGATAAGAATACCATTAACTTTAGAAAAAGGAGAAAATATCATAAGATTTTCTACTCAGGAAGAATGTTTTTCTCCTTCACAAATTAGTGATAGACAGGACACAAGAGAACTTAGCTTTGCAATCCAAAATATCAAAATATCTTAAAGAAGAGACACAAATATTATTATATCCACACCAATATAGCCGTATAGGTCTTCTTTACCACCAGAGATACCTGATTATAAGAGGTTTCGTATAACACTTTAGAGAGGTGTTGACCACCGAGGTCAAACCAACGATAAAAATAAGTGGCAAACAAGTATACCAAAATAATCGACGACGTAATAGTGGCCATGGCCGCAACATTATATGAGACCATCTGGTTAAGCAGACTAAATGTTATACAACTATAGCTACCGATTATTATCATGTGGACTACGTAGACACTGAAAGACAACTTGCCCATCCACACCATAAAACTGTTGGATAATAATTTGTTTAAAAATGGGCTAAAGGCGACACCTCCCAACACCAGTATCGACCCTAAAATTAAATTCAGGTATTGTGCACCGATATTTAATCCGATTAGGGAAAGCAAACCGTTCACATCATAAGGAACTGCAGCTATCCATAATCCCACGATTGTAATGCTGATGCAAATAGGCTCGGGTACCCTATATTTCAATGTAGTGTTAAGGTCGCACAACGCCATACCTGCCAAGAAACTTATCATGTATCCATCCTTAAATAATAGGAACCCCACGATGTAAGCAAATATGCGTTCCCACCGATCTCCGAAGAACAATAGGAACCCATAGATGAGGAAGCTACCCTGCAGTTCAGTGTTCATCGTCCACAGGGCACCATTATACCTGTTATCCATAGAGAAAAACACGCCAAACAAGCCACTATATATTGCCCCAAAGATATCACCGTGGGGGAATTGGAACAAAGTATCCAGCCACCCCAAAGAACCCGTAATGGCCACTATCTCCATGTGATGGTACAACCCAAAAGAGCCCACGAGGAAAGAGATCATCACGGCCGCAAACACAGGCACCATGAGCCGAAAATACCGTTTATATGCACTTCTCCTCACCGTTTCGGCATCTCTAGTGGTAAAGTATTTGTGGCTCAACACATAGCCACTCAACGAGAAAAATAGGCAAACCGCAAATACACCGTTATATAATAGGTGCACAGGGCTGTCGCGGATGGCGTCCTCGTAGCCAAAGTGGAGCTTGCGGCCCGCGAAAAACATAGAGGGATAGAATGTACATAGCAAATGGTCGACGAGGACCATCAATGCTCCTATTCCTCTCAGGCTTTCGATCGCTTCGATCTTTTGAGACACAATATATCACACCCGATCCAATTGATAATATCCAGACCACTTTTGTAAAATCAAAAATATTTAAACAGTGTGTGTACCACAGTTATAATTATGACGCCAAATATAAAAATATTTTGAAAATGTGGAATTGCGCTGAGCTACTTGACTTTTATTTTGTGATCTCAACTCCATCAATCATAAATAATTTACTTATGTCGGGGATAATTATCCTTATAGAAGAAGATATGCAGCTATAGAAGCAATGAAATTAGGTCATGGAGGACAAAACTACATAAGTAATGTGCTGGACTGCCATTTTCAGACTGTCATGGCTGGAATTACTGAACTCACTAATGGTACCGAAACACCAGAGGACAGGATTCGGAAGCCTGGAGGAGGCAAAAAGAAAATCATCGACACGGTAGAAAATATCGATGAAATTTTCTTAGAGCGTGTCTTAAAATTAAATTTGATTCTACGATGGTGACAGTAATTATCATTTGAACTGAAAAACAGTTTGTCATTAAACTGTTATACATCGAGCGAATAAACCTGATGTAATAAATTTACAGTCTGAATTTAAAGCCAGCAATGACCACTATCCAAATGTAGAAATGGTTTGAATTTTAAGACAGCCTCTTAGAGGTCTTAAAAGACCATACAGCTGGAAGCCCTATTAATGCTAAAACAAAGTGGACAAATCTAAGCCTAAAAGAACTAAACCTAAAAGAAATTTCAAAGGCATTTGAATCAAAGGGTATGAATTAAAGACAGAAACGAGCAATTTGAGAGGATTCAAGAGTTCGGAGAGAAGAGTACTCAAAAAGCAATAATCCAATTATCAGTATAGATGTGAAAAAAAAGAATTCATAGGCAATTTCTACCGATGGCAAAGGATATTGATTACTCAGGCAGTAAAGGTATATAACCACGACTTCAATACATTTTCAGATGGTATTGTAATTCCCATGGCATATACGACCTGAAACGTAACGAAGTATACATCACCCTGGGAATCAATAAGGATACGAGCGAATTTTGTTGTGACTGCATTAAATACTGGTGGGAAAAATTCGGCAAGGAAGATTACCACCAGGCAAGTAACATTTTAGTCTTGGCAGATAGCGGTGGAAGCAACTCAAGCAGGCATTATACTTTCAAGGAAGACCTGCAAAAGCTATCAAATGAAATTGGGATTGAAATCAGACTGGCTTACTATCCACCATATACTTCGAAATACAATCCAACAGAAAGGGAAACCAACAAAAAGACCTACAATGAGATGGATATTTTTCAATTTTCAGGGAATTAAAGAGCTTATTTATCAGAAAAAAGGGCAAATTGAGTCAAAAATATTGAATGTGGAGGAGGTTCACTGGAAAATACTGAGGCTCATGGGAGAAA